>NZ_JALDUB010000001.1:125575-430552 GCF_023109195.1 Streptococcus oralis | reverse complement strand
TTATCAGTATCAATTTCTGTTGGGGAAACATAGTCTTTCAAACCAAATCTCTTTCTCAATGTTTCTAGGACTTTTTTTCCTTGATTACGATAATAAGGCTGTTTCAGATATTTTTCATCTTTATAGAGTTCATAAACATAAGATTTTGTTAAGCAAGTTCCTTGGGCTTTAGTTTCATAATTGATATTAAAATTATTTCTACTATTTACTGTGAGATAGGAAAATTCTGTCAAATATTCTTTTTCATCTCTGCTATTTACATATTCAAGATAAAGATCCCACGCTTCCTCAAAATTATCTTGGCCTCCAGTTTTCTGAGCTTCTTTAGCCTTCTGGCAAAACTTCTTAAAAATACCATCTTCTAGCTTAAACTCGATAGCTCCATCACCATTTGATACAGGTCTCAACCCCTCTACAAAATCAGTATAATCATAGGATGGATGAAATTGTACAAATCCGATTTGGTCTTCGTTGCCACCCGTTAATTCTTTAGCAATTTCTTTAGCAAGATAAGTTTTTCCTGTGCCAGGTGCACCACGGAGGATGAGGTTTTTGGATTTTTTTAATATACCACTATAATTAAATAAAAAATCATTCCTTAACATAGTTTCACTTTCTAATTTTTTATACTTTTTCCAATTAGGATGATTCAAAAAATAGTCATAGTCTTGAATTATGATTTCATCACTTGCTGCAAATTTTATTAACTGGTTAGTCTCTTTAGTTCGATACTTAATATCTGATGGAAACCATATTGTTTCTTGCCCCGTAAAGAAAAACCACTCCCTCTCTATATACTCTTTTTTCCAAGCAACAATAATGGTATGCCCATCATCTAAAACCTCTTTAACAGTCGCCATTCCACGAATTTTCATCACAGAAACCTTTAAATCATCTTTCTTTACAAAAGGTAAATTCTTCTTTTTGACATATGTAGATTTAGCAAATAAAACGTCACCTGGTTTAATTTTATTAAACAACTTTAACATTCTTTGATACTGTTTATTTTCCTCGTTATTATGCCATCCTAATTCCCACTTTCCTTCTTTCATAAAATATTCAAGATAATCATCATCACCAAATTTTGTACCAACAAAAAAATAGTTATTTTGCTCACTGTTCATTTGAATACTCCTTTAATTTACTTTCACAAGTAAGTTCTATTAATATATAGTTCATCTATAGCATATCATATCCTATAGAAAAAGAAAAGAACTTCTAAAAAAAGCCCAGCGTTAGGAGCTTCAATGACTCTTAACACTAGACTTCTTTTTTTATCTTAGTAATACTCTCCCTGACGGTAGTCCCATGAGTTAAAGGTATCTGACAAATGCATCATGATTTTATCAATGTCAAGCCCTTTGCGGATAACAACTGGCGCTGGTGAGATTGAACGGGCTCCTCCTTGTTCTGGGATGAGTTTTCCGTCTTTATCGACCATAGACACCATCACACCTTGCTCGTAGCGAGTTTCGATTGTTTTGTCCGGTTGGATGGATGCCACATAGTCGTCTGCTTCGATGACAAGGTCCACTGCTCCTTCGATACGTTCTCCGATTCCTTCTACCTTACCACGATTTCCTTTTCCAGATGGGTTGGCTGATGAGGCGTAGACCATCTTGCCTTCTTCCCAAAGTTTAGCAGCCAACTGCTCACCAGCTTTACCAAACTTGATGACAAAACAGCTAGTACCACGAACGTCAGTCATGAGTTCTTCACGGCCATCACCGTATGCTTTGAGTTTTTCAAAAGCTTCTGGTTTCCAAGGAAGGATACAACCTAGGAGAATGTCTTCGTCCCAATGTTTTTGGTAGAAGGCTTCAATTTCTGGGTTGAGTTGTGCTAAAGCACGTAGCTCGTCCATGCTACCACAAAGTACAACACCTGGTTTGTTACGGTTACGCTCTTTGGCTTCAAATTTGCGTTCAAGTCCTGCATTATCACTCGTCATGATAATGTAACCAACTTTTGTGGGGCAAACGATACATCCGCCCTCACCTTTTAAAATGTCATAGCCTTCTTGTGAAAGTGTACCGTTCCATTGAATGTGTTTTGTCATAGTTCTATATTTCCTTTTCTATTTTTCTATTCCTGCCAGTAGGCTGGACGTTGTTTTTCATAAGCAGCAATCAAGTCTTCATACTGCAAAGTAATGCCGATATCATCCAAACCATTTAAGAGCTTGTGTTTCCACTCGCTATCGATTTCGAAAGTGAATTCTCCAACTGATGAGATGATTTTTTGTTGTTTCAAGTCTACAGTTACCTGGTCGGTCGGTTTGAGTTGGGCTAGCTTTTCTCTAACCTCCCTAGGCTGAACAATAGGCAACATGCCATTATTGAGTTCATTATTGTAATGAATGTCCCCAAAAGATCCTGCAATCACAACCTTAAAACCATAGTCAGCTAGAGCCCAAGCTGCGTGTTCCCTCGAAGAACCCGCCCCAAAGTTATCCCCCGAGATAAGAATACTGGCTTTACGATATTCAGGTCGGTTAAAAACAAAATCTGGATCCTCAGTGTAGTTATCGTCTAGATAACGCCAAGCATACATAAGGTACTTACCAAAGCCTTTTTTATCAATTAACTTGAGAAACTGCTTGGGGAGGATTTGGTCAGTATCAATGTTATCATTCATAAGAGGAACGGTCGTTCCCGTATAAACTGTAAATTTCTCCATATCCTCTCCTTACTGGGCTTCTGGCATTTGTCGAACATCTACGAAGCGCCCTGCGATAGCTGCCGCAGCTGCCATGGCTGGACTGCAAAGATGTGTCTTAGCCCCAAATCCCTGCCTATCTTCAAAGTTACGGTTACTGGTTGAAGCACAGTGGACGCCATCAGGTACCTTGTCGGGATTCATCCCTAGACACATGGAGCAACCTGGGTCTCTCCACTCAAAACCAGCATCTAGAAAGACTTTGTCCAAGCCCAACTTCTCAGCAGCTCGTTTCACAGGACGAGAGCCCGGAACTACAATTGCTGTTAGATTGGGAGCAATTTTCTTTCCTTTGACAAATCGAGCAGCTAGTTGCAAGTCACTGAGACGAGCATTGGTACAAGATCCGATAAAGATATAACCTAGTTCAATGTCCGCTGGCTTTTGACCAGGCTCCAAGTCCATGTAATGATAAGCTCGCTCATCATTCATATCCTTAATTTCTGGAAAACTACTGTCAAAGTCAACTCCCATAGCAGGATTGGTTCCCCAGGTCACCATAGGTGCCAAGTCAGAGACATCCATCTGAATAACCTTATCATAAACGGCATCCTCATCACTGACAAGTGTCTTCCAATCAGCCACAGCCTCTTCAAAGTCCTCTGGAACACATTCTCGTCCCTTGAGATAATCATAGGTAGTCTGATCCGGGTTCATGATCCCCATCTTAGAGCCAAACTCGATGGACATATTGCAGATGGTCATTCGCTCTTCCATGGTCAGAGCATCAATCGCTTGCCCACGATATTCCACCACATAGCCTACACCACAAGCAACGCCGTACTTGGCAATCAAGGCTAAAATGTAATCCTTAGAATAAACTCCTTTTTGAGGAACACCAGTGAATTCTACCAGCATTTTCTTGGGTTTGACCTGCCAGAGGGTCTGGGTCGCAAAGACATGCTCAACCTCACTAGTCCCAATCCCAAAGGCGATGGCTCCGAAAGCTCCGTGAGTAGCTGTATGGCTGTCTCCACAGACAATGAATTTCCCTGGTTGAGTTCTTCCTGTTTCTGGACCTACCATGTGAACGATACCTTGTTTTTCAGAACCATGGGCCGCATGTTCAATCCCAAACTCCTCAACATTTTCAGCAAGCTTATCAATTTGCGCCTTAGAAATCACATCTCGAATATCGTAGATATTGACCGTTGGTACATTGTGGTCAAAGGTGCCAAATGTCAAGTCTGGTCGTCTCAATCTGCGACCTGCATCTCGTAATCCTTGAAAAGCTTGGGGACTAGTCACTTCATGAATATAGTGCTGGTCCACATACATGAGTTGGGGCTGCCCCTCTTCTCCTGTGATGACATGGCGGTCCCATAATTTATCAAAAATCGATTTTCCTGCCATCCATTACCTCCAAATGAAATATAGGGCTACTAGTGTGGTTACCATGCCAAGGAACCAAACCGTTTTAAAATACCATTTTCGAGTCTTGTGATGAAAGATCATTCCTGCTAACCAGGCACCAAATCCACCACAGACAAGTGCTATCGTCAAGAGAATTTTCTCTGGGATGCGCCAAGCACCTCTCCTTGCCTTGGATTTGTCGATTCCATAAATGATAAAAATTATGACATTCCAAATCAAGAGGGTAAGAGTAATTCCTTCGTTTATCTTCATAGTCTTTCAATGATGGCTTCCGTCATTTCCTTGGTCGAAGCCTTTCCTCCTATATCTCTCGTTAAAATTCCTGCTTCCAAACTGGCTTCTACAGCATGTTCGATACGCTCCGCATCCTCATAACGTCCAAAGCTATCTCTCAACATCATGGCAACTGACAAAATCATGGAAATAGGATTGGCAATTCCTTGACCTGCAATATCAGGCGCTGAACCATGAATAGGCTCATAGAGACTTGGACCTTTTTCAGAATGACTGGCTGATGGCATGACGCCAAGTGTGCCTGATAAAACGCTTGATTCATCAGATAAGATATCTCCGAAAAGATTTTCCGTCACAATGACATCAAACTTGGCAGGATTGGTAATCATAAGCATGGCAGCTGAGTCCACCAACTGGTGTTCCAAGGTCACATCTGGGAAATCCTGCGCGACTTCCTCAGCTACTCTGCGCCAGAGTTTTGATGTTGCTAGAACATTTTGCTTATCGATACTAGTAACGATTTTTCTGCGACTTCTTGCGATTTCAAATGCCTTGCGAATGATCCGCTTTACTTCCTCATAGCTGTAGTCGTTGATATCACGCGCTTTGCGCTCTTCAAGGATATGATCTCCAAAGTAAATCCCACCTGTCAACTCACGTACCACGACAAAGTCTACACCAGCAATTCGTTCCGGTTTGAGAGGTGACAAATGCTTAAGACTATCAAAGATTTTTACAGGGCGAATATTGGCATAGAGATTGAGTTCCTTACGAAGAGCTAGCAAGCCTTGTTCAGGCCGAACCACTGCTCCATCATACTGGGGACTACCGATAGCCGCTAGGAGAATAGCATCTGCTTCTCTACATGCCTTGAGGGTTTCATCAGGTAAGGGATGCCCCGCAGCATCAATTCCTGCACCTCCAAAGGGGCGTCTGTCCATCTCATAGCCAAATCCTGTTTTTGAAGCTAGAGCTTCCAGAACCGCTAAACCAGCTTCCATGATTTCTGGACCGATTCCATCTCCTGCTAGAGCTACTATTTTCTTTGTCATAGCCTTCTCCTTTACACACTAGGCATGTCTCGGTAGGAAACGCTATGCCCCATCTCACCTGCATTCTCTTTTTGAACAAAGGTATTGGCATTGATATAAGCAATCGCCGAAGCCTTCAATACATCAAAGTCAAGACCTGCCGCGTTAAAGATGGTCTCTGTATCTCTGTTTTCAACAGTAACCAAAACCCGAGCCTGGGCATCGATCCCATCCGTCACCGCATCAATAGTGTAGGATACCAAACGAACAGATTGGTTGAAGAACTTATCAATAGCGTTAAAGATAGCTTCAACGGAACCTTGTCCTGTCGCATTGAATTCGACTTTTTCACCATCCATATTAGCCAGACTAACGAGCGCTTCAATCTCATTATCTGCATGGGTTTGAAGTTGTAAATCATCAAAGTGGAAGCCTTCTGGATTTTCAACCATGGTTCCAGCTACCAGAGCTCGAATATCTGCATCCGTGATTTCTTGTTTCTTGTCCGCTAGTGCCTTGAACTTAGCGAAGAGTGGTTTGATATCCTCTTCTGTAAAATCTAGGGCCAGTTCTCTTAGTTTTTCAACAAAGGCATGGCGACCAGACAATTTACCAAGCGGAAGACTATTACTCTTAACCCCGACCAATTCAGGTGTGATAATCTCATAAGTGAGAGGATTTTTAAGGACTCCATCTTGGTGAATACCAGACTCGTGGGAGAAGGCATTACCACCAACCACAGCCTTGTTTTTAGGAACTGGAATACCAGAGAAGCGAGAAACCATTTCAGACGTATTCATTGTTTCATCCAAAACAATATCACTAGTTGCTTGGAAGAAATCCTCACGAATCTTCAAAGCAACAGCTACTTCTTCAAGAGCAACATTACCTGCGCGTTCACCGATACCATTAATAGTTCCCTGGACACGTCCAGCACCGTGTTTAATTGCTATCAAAGTATTTGCAGTTGCCATACCGAGATCATCGTGACAGTGGACACCAAAGACAACTTTATGATCTGATTTAATATTTTCAGTCAAGTGATCAAAGATACGTGCAAACTCTTCTGGAGTCGTAAAGCCAACTGTGTCAGGGATATTGATATAAGATGCACCTGCATCGACCGCTGTTTGAACGACTTGCAAGAGGAAATCCAACTCTGTTCTAGTCGCATCTTCAGGAGAGAATTCGACGATTTCAAACTTAGAACGAGCATAAGAAACATGTTCCTTGATAGCTTCTAAAATCTCTTCCTTGCTTTTATTGAGCTTATACTTGCGGTGAATCGGACTGGTAGCGATAAAGACATGAATTTGTGGATACTTGGCATCCTTAAGCGCCTCATAACAAGCATCAATATCAGATTTTACAGAACGAGCTAATCCTGTCACTGCTGTTTTTTTCATGGCTCTAGCAATTTCTTGAACGGCTATAAATGAATCTGGACTAGCAGCCGGAAAACCAGCTTCAATTACAGAAATTCCCCATTTCTCTAGCTGTCTTGCAATGGAAACTTTTTCCTTTATTGAAAAGTTAACACCAGGTGTTTGTTCCCCATCACGAAGGCTTGTATCAAAAAATTCAACTTTACGCATAAGATTTCCCCTTTTCCAAATGTGGTTTTAAAAAAACATCTCGCTTAGAAGCCCAAGCGAGATGTTGATTTACTCCCGCTTGGTAAGCCAAACAGGACTAATGCTTTTGCACTAGCCCGAGTACCTCAACAACAAAGCAAATTGATTAAACTTAGCTGTTTTCATGTTTGACTTTCTCCTTCGTTTGATATCTTGTTTAGTATTTTAGCATAGCTAAAAACACTTGTCAAGAAAAAATCCATTATTTTCTGAAAATTTCTTCAATAAAGAATATTTTGCTAATTGAAAGTATTTGAAAAATCAAGTAACTTTCTTTAATTTTTCACAGTCAAGTTCCAACTTCTTTCGATGAGTTCTATCACTTCTTCATCTTGCAAACTATCATCAAGCGCCAGACTAAGCCAGTAGCGTTTATTCATATGAAAAGCTGGATAAATACCCTTTTGTGAAAGCAAGTCAGCTACTTGGTCGTGTTTGATATTAACTGCTTCGACTAGCCCTTCTCTCCCCTTATCTAGCCTATCCCAAGGAATTCTCATTAAAACAGCATACCACTTTTGATTGCCTTCATGGCGCAATACAGCTGTATCAGGCGATTTTTCCCACAGATACTCCAACTGATTACCATACTTTTCCTGAACTTGAGCCATGATGCGCTTAGTCTGAGGACAGATAAAATCCTGCACATCAAAACAAGCCTTCCGAATCTGATAGAGAATCTCCAAACAAGCCTCACGGACACTTGCAACAAAACTCCCACGCATGCTTTCCATATGTACTTGAGGATAGAGGTCACCAGTCTCCTGATCAAAAACTTGAAAACTCACATTATCTGTAGTGATGGACACAATCATGACAAAGTCTCCATCCAAAATCTGGAAACTGTAGGACCAGACTCCCTCATTTTCTATAAAACCGAAGGCACGAACTTTTTCTTGATTAAACTGATAGGATTTAAAAATTTCAAACATAAGTGAAAACTGCTACCCAAAGCTAGCAGTTCCTTTCTATTTTTTAAAAGACAACCTTGGTACCGTGCAATTGAGTCACACCAAGTTGGTCGATAAAGGTTTGACGGTTGTCCAAGTCAATTCCTCCACCTGGTAAGATTTCAATTTTACCTTTTGCATGTTCCAAAATTCTGTGATAGTGAGCAAAACGTTTGTCTAGCGAGTCCTCAGAAACTCCAGCACGAGTTAAGATACGAGTGACTCCGGCTTGGCTGAGCCAGTCAATGGCTTCCAACTGGTCTTCATCACTTAATTCATCAAAGGCCATGTGAAAGACAATTTCCATTCCTTTAGATGCGGTAATCAGCTTCTCAAGATTAGGCTTATCCAACTTCTTATCAGCAGTTAATGCCCCAAATACAACCCCTTGACTTCCAGCCTGAGTAGTCAAACGAATGTCTTCTAGCATGATCGCTATTTCAAGATCAGTATAGACAAAGTCGCCACCACGGGGACGAATCATAGTCATGATGGTGGTGTCGTAGTTAGCTGCCAGTTCAACCGCTGCCTTGGTCACTCCATAGCTAGGTGTTGTTCCTCCCACTGCTAGATTGTCACAAAGTTCGATTCGACGAGCTCCAGCCTGCATGGCTTTTTCTAGCAAGGTCACATTTTCAGCACAAAATTCGTAAATCATTTGATTCTCCTTGATGTTTTCTTTAAATTTATTATATCATATTATTTTAAATATGCTTTCATTTTTATCAAGGCAAATAACTACTATTTTTATCTATTCTTTGTCAGGAATGACTTTAAAGAGATAATAGGTGATAAAGATAGTCAAGGCTCCCAGACCGATTTTGACTGGCAAAAGAGGAGCAAAATAAATAGAAATTCCCATCAAGATATAGATAGATACGATGATTTTTTTCTTTCGTTCTCGCGCTATTGACTTGGTTTCCCGAAAGTCAGCTACATAAGTCTGATAGAGCTTGGTGTGATAAAGCCAATCTTCAAATCTCTTTGAAGACTTGGAAAAGCAAGCAATTGATAGCAAAAGGAAGGGCGTCGTTGGCAAGAGGGGCAAGACAACCCCAACAAGAGCCAAGGCTAAAGAAATAAAACCAATACTTAGGTAAATAATACGCATGTCTTCTCCTAATTGAAATAATCTTCTACTAGTTTCCCACAAAGTGAGGAAATTTGTCAAGCTTCAAGTAAAAAGAGCCTGAAATTTATTTTCAGGACTCTTCGTGTTATTTAATTTTCTCTTCTTCGTAGTCGCCATTACTACACACAATCTGTTTGCCACCACCACGGACTTTCTTCTCCATAAGGAAGTGACTACATTTTGGACAATCACGTCCAATTGGTTTATCCCAGGAAGTAAATTCACATTCTGGGTAGCGATTGCAACCATAGAAGATACGATTGCGCTTGGTTTTGCGTTCGATGATTTGACCTTGATGGCAGCTTGGACACTCGACTCCAATCTCTTTGACAATTGCTTGTGTGTGACGGCAGTCTGGGAAATTACTACAAGCATAGAATTTACCAAAACGACCGAGCTTAATCACCATCGGACTGCCACAAACTTCACAGTCAAATCCAGCTGGCTCATCCTTGATCTGGATTTTTTCCATTTCGGATTCAGCCTTGGCTACCTCTTTAGAGAATGGTTTATAAAATTCATCAATGACACGTTGCCACTGCTCTTTTCCAACTTCGACATCATCCAATTTTCCTTCCATCTCAGCTGTGAAGGTCACATTTACGATATCTGGGAAATATTCAACAATGAGTTTATTAACAATTTCTCCCAACTCTGTTGGTTCAAAACGTTTTGCTGCCAGACGAACGTAGTAACGTTTTTGGATGGTTTCAATGGTTGGAGCGTAGGTTGAAGGACGTCCAACACCATTTTCTTCCAAGGTCTTGATAAGGGTCGCTTCCGAATAGCGAGCTGGCGGTTGGGTGAAATGTTGTTCGGGCTTGCTATTAACCTGCTTAACTACATCTCCAACAGCCATATCTGGCAACATCTTGTTCTTATCTGAGTCATTGTAGATAGCAAGATACCCATCAAACTTAACCTGGCTTCCATTTGCCGCGAATTGGACTCCATTTTGAGAGAGTTTGACAGCCATGGTATCAAAGATAGCTCCCGTCATCTGGCTTGCCACAAAACGGTTCCAGATAAGGGTATAGAGTTTGAGCTGGTCTTTGTCCAAGTACTTAGCGATGCTTTCTGGTGTATTAAAGACACTTGAAGGACGAATGGCTTCGTGGGCATCTTGAGCACCTGAGGCATTCTTGACCTTGCTACCATGCTTGGAATACTTGCTACCAAAACGATCGTTGATGTAGCTTGCCGCTTCATTCTGAGCCACAGGACTGATACGAGTAGAGTCTGTACGCATATAGGTAATCAAACCTTGCACGCCTGTACCGATATTAATCCCTTCATAAAGCTGTTGGGCAACCATCATGGTCTTACGAGTACGGAAATTGATTTTGTTGGCAGCGTCCATCTGCATAGTTGAGGTCGTATAAGGTAGGGGCGCATTGCGTTTGCGCTCCTTCTTATCTACCTGATCCACTGTAAAATCTTTGCTCGATAGATGGGACAAGACTTCTTTGACCTCTTCATTGGTGGTCAATTTCATCTTTTTACCATTCATACCATAGAAAGAAGCTTGAAATTGCTTGGTTCCCTTCTTAAAGACACCATCAATTGTCCAGTATTCTTCTGGTTGGAAGGCATTGATTTCATTTTCACGATCAATGATGAGCTTAAGGGCAACAGACTGCACGCGCCCTGCTGATAAGCCCTTCTTGACCTTTTTCCACAAAATTGGTGAAATCGAATAGCCTACCAAGCGGTCCAAGACACGACGAGCTTGTTGGGCATCGACCAAGTCCATATCAATCTTGCGAGGTTCTTTAAAGGCATTTTTCACTGCGTCCTTGGTGATTTCATTAAAGACCACACGGTTGGCATCATTCTCATCCAAGTCAAGGATATGAGCCAAATGCCAGGAAATTGCTTCTCCTTCACGGTCCGGGTCACTTGCCAGAAAGACTTTATTGGCCTTTTTGGCTTCCTTTTTCAAATCATTGATCAGAGGACCTTTGCCTCGGATATTGATATACTGGGGTTCATAGTTATTTTCAATGTCGACCGACATACTGGATTTTTTCAAATCACGGATATGTCCGACACTAGCTAAAACCTTGTAATTTCTGCCTAGATACTTCTCAATCGTTTTCGCCTTGGCAGGAGACTCTACGATGACTAGATTTTTTTTAACTGTTGATTTTTTCTTCTTTGTTGCCGTAGCCACACTATCACACCTTTTCAAAGTAATAAACTTTATAAAGTGTAAACCATTTTTCTATAGCTGTCAAGACCTAAGTCATATATATAGAAGAAAAGTTTATCTGAATGAACAATTTCTCCTTAAAATTCAAACTCTGCCAACACATCTTGACCACTTGTGACCAGTTTTGCTCCTTCTTGGATCAAGTGGTGGCAACCATCTGAATGGCCATCAAGAATGTTCCCTGGAATAGCAAAGACATCGCGTCCTTCCTCCATCGCGCGTTCACAGGTAATGAGACTCCCAGAGCGCATCCTTGCCTCTGCTACTATAACTCCACGACACAATCCTGCAATGATACGATTACGAGCTGGAAAGTGAAATTTCAAGGGTTCTTCACCTGGACCGTACTCACTTAGCACCAGATGATGATTTCCAATGTGTTCCTGCAAACGTTTATTGGCGCGGGGATAGAAAACATCCAATCCTGTTCCAATGACAGCAATTGTTCTTCCTCCATTCTGGAGTGTAGCCATATGGGCAGCTGTATCAATCCCTTTGGCTAAACCACTGACCACGATTAACTCGTTTTCTAAACCTTGGATAATTTTCTGGACTGACTTAGCTCCTTGGCTCGAACAAGAACGACTCCCCACAACAGCAACCTTGGGAAATTTCAATAAGTCCAGATTCCCTTTGTAAAACAAGAGCACTGGAGCATCATAAATCTCACTCAGATCCCAAGGATAACAGTCATCAAGAATAGAAAAGGATGGAAATTTCTGAAACTCCTTCTCCAACTGTGCATCATCTATCTGGAAATAGCGTTCCATAAAGACTGCAGGATTACGACACCCAGATATTTCTGCAATCTCACCTAGCAAGAGCTCCTGATCTACAGTCTCATCGTATTCAAGGACAGTTAAAATCTGTTGATTGGTCAAACCTGCTTTTCTTAATTTGTAAATATCATAGTTTGTAATCTTCATAAACATCTCCATTTCTTCTTTTCTACTCATCTATCTATTCGTAAAAAAAATAAAAAGAAGACCAAGAATCTTCTTTTTTTCTTTTATTCAGATTTAGTAGTTGACCAGCTACTTTCAACCATCGGTAAGATTGTTTTTAAAGTTTCCCCATCCCCTTCAAGTGAAACATAGCGGATTTTACCATCATTTGATCGGAAGACCCAGGTAACGAGGTATTTCCCTGACTTAGCAATTGCATTGACAACATAGGCTTCATAGCCTCCAATGGTCGATTTGGAGCCCCAAACCTTACTGAAATCAGAGCTTTGTTCTTTGGAAGTTAAAATACTAGATGAGACAGTCACAACATCCAGTTTAGCATATTCTTCTTCGCTGATATTGAACTGCTCAGCCTTAAAGGTATTCAGCGTAACAATGTTGATATCTGTTCCATCACAATACTGTATATCATTTCCACCTTCTACTTCATGGAATCGAACCCATGATTTGGGTACCTTGACAAATCCATATTCATTCGAACCGATGATTTGCGTCTCTTCCTTTTTCGCTTCAGAAACAGCAGAACTAGTGCTATTCGTTTCCTGACTTCTTGAAGAACTAACAACCGCAGTCGAACTTTCTTCGGTTGCTGTTTGCGATTTATTAGAGCATGAAGCTAGAAAAACACTAGCAGTAACTACAGTACCTAAAATTAATAATTTTTTCATCCTACCACCTTTCCATCTGCATTATAAGAAAAATAGGGACTTCTGTCAAATTCTAACCTGATCTATTCTGTTAGCTTCCGATTTTATCACTCTCATTTAAAGCAAAAACTCTTGAAAAATCTTCAAGAGTTTTTTTATTTCTATTCTTCATCCATGCTCAAGACGCTAAGGAAGGCTTCTTGTGGGACTTCTACTGATCCGATAGCTTTCATGCGTTTCTTACCAGCTTTTTGTTTTTCAAGGAGTTTGCGTTTACGAGAAACGTCACCACCGTAACACTTGGCAAGTACGTTCTTACGAAGGGCCTTGATATCAGTACGAGCCACGATTTTGTGCCCAATAGCTGCTTGAATCGGCACCTCAAATTGTTGACGAGGGATGATTTTCTTGAGCTTATCCACGATGAGTTTCCCACGTTCGTAGGCAAAGTCCTTGTGAACGATAAAGCTGAGGGCATCCACCTTGTCTCCATTGAGAAGAATATCCATTTTGACCAGTTTAGATGGGCGATACTCTGACAATTCGTAGTCAAAGCTTGCATAACCACGTGTCGAAGACTTGAGCTTATCAAAAAAGTCAAAGACGATTTCAGCAAGTGGAATTTGATAGATAACATTGACACGATTATCATCAATATAGTCCATGGTCACAAAATCCCCACGCTTGCGCTGAGCCAGTTCCATCACTGCTCCGACAAACTCCTGCGGTACCATGATTTGCGCCTTGACATACGGTTCTTCAATAGTCGCAATCTTGGTTGGATCTGGAAATTCAGAGGGGTTAGACACATCCATAGATTCACCGTCAGTTTGGTTAACCTTATAGATAACAGATGGAGCTGTCATGATGAGGTCAATGTTGAACTCACGCTCTAAACGCTCTTGGATAACATCCATATGGAGAAGTCCAAGGAATCCACAACGGAAACCAAATCCAAGGGCCTGAGATGTTTCTGGTTCAAACTGCAGGCTGGCATCGTTGAGCTGCAATTTTTCAAGGGCTTCACGAAGGTCATTGTACTTGTTTGATTCGATTGGATAAAGACCTGCAAAGACCATAGGATTCATCTGCTTATAGCCATCCAATGGCTCTGCGGCAGGATTGCTTGCTAGGGTCACTGTATCTCCGACACGCGTGTCTTGAACCGTCTTGATGGAAGCCGCAATATAACCAACGTCACCAGTCGCAAGAAAATCACGACCAACTGCTTTCGGCGTGAAAATACCGACCTCCGTCACATCAAAGGTCTTGCCATTGCTCATGAGCTGAATCTTATCGCCAGGTTTAACCACTCCGTCCATAACACGCACTTGGAGGATAACCCCACGATAGGCATCATAAACTGAGTCGAAAATCAAGGCTTTTAATGGAGCTGCAACATCACCCGTTGGTGCTGGCACTTTTTCAACGATCTGCTCAAGAATTTCTTCAATACCAATACCAGCTTTGGCTGAAGCTAAGACTGCTTCGCTGGCATCCAGTCCGATGACATCCTCAATCTCTGTACGAACACGCTCTGGATCAGCTGCTGGAAGGTCAATCTTGTTAATGACTGGCAGAATTTCCAAATCATTGTCCAAGGCTAGATAAACGTTAGCAAGAGTTTGAGCTTCAATCCCTTGAGCCGCATCAACCACCAAAATCGCTCCTTCACAGGCAGCTAGCGAACGCGACACTTCATAGGTAAAGTCCACGTGTCCTGGTGTATCAATCAAGTGGAAAATATAGGTTTCGCCATCTTTTGCAGTGTAATTGAGCTCAATGGCATTGAGTTTAATGGTAATCCCACGTTCACGCTCAAGATCCATACTATCTAGAAGTTGGGCTTGCATTTCACGACTAGAAACGGTCTCCGTCTTTTCCAAAATGCGGTCTGCTAGGGTTGATTTCCCATGGTCAATATGGGCGATAATAGAGAAGTTCCGAATCTTCTCCTGTCGTTTCTTCAATTCTTCTAAGTTCATGATGCTCTTCCTTTCAGGGTATCTATTAATTATAAATTGTTTTTAACATTTTGACAAGACCATACCCTGCTAGGAGTACTAATCTTCGGCAATAAAACCATCATTTTCGATAAAGTGGTGTTCGGTCATTCCTTGGTCTGTAAAGACGATTCCATGAAGGACACCACCATAAACAGCTCCTCCATCCATGCCAATCTTGCCATCTTCTGTCATCCAAAGCTCAGCAGTACCTCGGTCTTGCTTTAGCAAACCATAAACTGGTGTATGCCCAAAGACAATGATTTTCCCAGTATGATTTTCGGCTTCGTGGAATGGCTTTCTGAGCCAGACTTTCTTGTAATCAGTCGTTTCATGCCAATCATCCAAGGTCAAATCAATACCTGCGTGAACAAAGATATATTTGTCTGTCTCTACCACAAATGGCATTTGACGAATAAATTCGACCAAGTCTGCCGCTTCAGTCGCAACACGCTTGGCATCTTCTACGCCATCAACTGGTGCATCCAAGGGACGACCTAAAATTGAGTTAATGGTTGTATCACCACCATTGCGACGATAATGGTCATAGCTTTCTTCTGGGTCATCAAGCCAAGTCAGAAACATATACTCATGGTTACCTGATAAACAAATAGCTCCTTGATTGTCGACCAAGTCTTTGACCATCTCTAGAACACGGCGACTGTCTTCACCTCGGTCAATCAAATCCCCTAGAAAGAGCAACTGAGTTTGACCATCCCAGGTCTTGAGCAGATCTTCTAGCATACCTGCCTTTCCGTGAACATCTCCAATTACATAATAGTCTGTCATTTATTTCATCCTCGTTTGCAATAATTCTCTGGCTTGGGTAAGGGCAGCTTCGGTTACATTTTCCCCAGCCAACATCTTAGCTACTTCCTCTACTCGCTCTTCTAAAGTCAAAAGGCGAACCGTCGACACCGTTGAGTGCTCATCGCTAATCTTCTCAATAAAGAATTGATAATCCGCGATGGCAATCACTTGTGGAAGGTGAGAAATAGCAAGAACCTGACCATGCTGACCAATCTTATGAATCTTTTGAGCAATGGCTTGGGCCACACGACCTGAAACTCCCGTATCCACCTCATCAAAGACAATACTAGTCTTACCTTCTTTGCGAGAAAAGGCGGATTTAATAGCTAGCATGAGGCGGGATAATTCCCCACCAGATGCAACTTTGACCAAAGGCTTAAAGTCCTCACCTGGGTTGGTGGAAATGTAAAATTCGACTGCTTCATTTCCTTCACGGCTGAACTTACTCTTACTAAAGCGAACCTGAAATTGAGCCTTCTCCATATAGAGATCTTGCAGTTCTTGTTTAATCTCTGCCTCAAGCTGCTGGGCCAAATCATGGCGAGCAGATGCAAGCTGACCTGCCAAATCAACAAGATTAACTTCCAATTTCTTGAGTTCTGCTTCCATATCTTCGGAAGAAAGATTATTTCCAGTCAAGAGATTGTACTCTTCCGTAATCTTGGCAAAATAAAGCAAAACATCGTCCACAGTTCCACCGTACTTGCGTGTAATAGTATTTATAAGGTCTAAGCGATTTTCAACCTGCATGAGACGATTGCCATCAAAATCCAAGTCCTCAATAATATCTTCCAAACGCTTTGTAATATCTTCTAAAACATAGTAGGTCTCAGACAGAGAACTTGAAATTTCACGGTATTCAGGGTCGTATTCTTCAACACTTTCCATGTCATTCATGGCTGAACGGACATTAGCAAGACTGGAGAATTCCTCATTGTCCAGCATACTGTAGGCATTGGTTAGCGTATCCGCAATATTCTTATGATTGAGGAGTTTATCTCGTTCTTGGTTGAGAGCCAAGTCTTCACCAGCATGTAAGTTCGCTGCCTCAATCTCTGCCATTTGAAATTCCAACATCTCAATACGAGCCTTATGTTCCTGCTGATTTTTCTTGACTTCCAAAACCTGCTTGCGCATTTTGCGATAGGCATCAAAGCTCGTCTGATAGGTCTCCTTCAAGTCCAAGAAAGCAGCATCACCAAACTCATCCAACATCTGGATGTGCAGTTGAGGACGCATTAACTCCTCTTGGTCATGCTGACCATGGATATCCACAAGGTGTTGCCCAATGGCACGCAAGACAGAAAGATTGACCATCTGGCCATTCACGCGACTAACACTACGACCATTTTGCAGAATTTCACGCCGGATGATGATCTCATCACCCAATTCTAAACCTTGCTCATCAAAAAGTTCCTGTAAAAGGCGACTATTTTCAACTGAGAAAAGCCCCTCAATCTCTGCTTTTGGCTCACCGTGACGAATAACGTCTGTCGTTGCACGAGCCCCCAACATGAGATTCATAGCGTCGATAATGATAGACTTTCCGGCACCCGTTTCCCCGGTCAAAACAGTCATACCCTTTTCAAAATTGAGGGAAATCGCCTCAATAATGGCAAAGTTTTTTATCGAAATTTCAAGTAACATACTGACCTACCATTTTTTGACTTGTTCAACAATTTCTTCAGCTTCCTCTGCTGTTCTAGCTACAATTAAGATAGAATCATCATCAGCTAGACAGCTAAAAATCTGTTCAGAGAATGCCTCAACCAACTGACTCTTCACAAAAATAGTATTTCCAGGAATGACAGCAAGGTTGATCATATTTCCCATTAACTCAGAACTCACAATATTGTCCTCAGCCAACTGCAAACTTTTGACGATTGATTTTGGCAACTCATAGATATAGGTGTTGTTCTTCAAAGGAATTTTAACAATCCCAAGCTCCTTGATGTCCCTTGAGACAGTGGCTTGAGTAGCAGAAATACCTGCTTCCTTCAAATGCTCAACAATTTCTTCCTGAGTCCCGATTTGATAATCCGTAACAAATCTTCTAATTTTTTCAAGTCTCTCTTTTTTATTCATCTTTAAATTCTCTATGTGCTCTCTCTACAACTTTTTCTATTTCAGGGGCAACTTGGTTACTTGCTCCCTCTTCCTTTTTCAAATATACCAGAAATTCGATGTTTCCATGTCCACCTTGGATTGGTGAATAGTCTAATCCAAGCACTGAAAAACCTTGTTCAACTGCCATAGCAGTGACAGATTCAAGGACAGTTTGATGAACCTTAGCATCTCGAATGATTCCATTTTTCCCAATCTGCTCACGACCTGCTTCAAACTGGGGTTTGACAAGTGCCACCACCTGACCTTGATCAGCCAAGACACGATGCAAAGCAGGCAAAATCAGACTGAGGGAAATGAAACTCACATCAATACTGGCAAAGCTTGGTTCCTGCTCAAAATCAGTCTTTTCAGCATAGCGGAAATTAAACTGCTCCATGCTAACAACCCGAGAATCTTGGCGCAGTTTCCATGCTAACTGATTGGTACCGACATCGACTGCAAAGACTAACTCAGCACCATTTTGCAACATGACATCAGTAAATCCTCCAGTGGAAGCCCCAATATCAATCGTGGTTGCTCCCTCGACTGACAAATCAAAGACCTCCAAGGCCTTCTCTAGTTTTAGACCACCTCGACTGACATACTTGAGTTTTTCACCCTTGAGTTTTAGTTCAGTATCATCTGGGATTTTTTCTCCTGGTTTATCAAAGCGTTCTCCATTAAGGACTGCTACGACTAGTCCAGCCATGACACCGCGCTTGGCCTGTTCTCGCGTTTCAAACAAGCCCTGTTTATAAGCTAGTACATCCACTCTTTCCTTAGCCATTGATTCTCAAACCTTCTACTATTTTCACAATCGGTGCTGTTTCAAAGGGAACCTGCTGGGCAATTTCTTCTAATTTAGCCTCGGCTTGATTCAGAGTTTGGTTACAAAAGGCAATGGCCTTTTCCAAGCCCAACAAGGCTGGATAGGTCGACTTTTCTGCCTGTAAATCCTTTTGCGGTGTCTTGCCGATTTCCTCAAAACTAGCTGTCACATCCAGTACATCATCTCGAACTTGAAAGGCAAGCCCAATCAATTCACCCACAGTTTTCAGTTTTACTTGGATTTCTGGTTCTAATTCAGCTATGATAGCGGCGGCTTGGAAAGGATAGGCTAGTAATTTTCCAGTTTTATTGGCATGAATGGTCTGGAGTTCTTCCAAAGACAAATGCTGGTGTTCGCCTTCCATATCTAAAACCTGACCTGCCACCATGCCTAGACTACCTGAAGCAAGGGATAAGTTGGCAATCAAATTCACCTTAATCCGACTTGGCAAATCTGCCTGCGCGATCAAGGCATAGGGATCTAGGAACAAGGCATCTCCTGCCAATATTGCCATTGCTTCGCCAAATTTCTTGTGATTGGTCAAGCGTCCCCGACGGTAATCATCATCATCCATGGCAGGAAGATCATCGTGAATCAAGCTCCCTGTATGAATCATTTCCAAGGCCGCAGCTACCTGTGCATGCGCTGGTCTAATAGCGACTTGCAAGGCTTCCAGAACTTCTAACAAGAGAAAAGGCCGAATTCTCTTGCCACCAGCATGAATGGAATAAAGAACGGACTCTCGCAAACTAGAGGCAAACTGCTGGTCTCCATAAAAATTTTCCAAAGCCGACTCAACAAGAGCTAATTTTTCTTGCTTCTTCATTCAAAATCACTTT
This sequence comes from Streptococcus oralis, assembly GCF_023109195.1. GTDB lineage: Bacteria > Bacillota > Bacilli > Lactobacillales > Streptococcaceae > Streptococcus > Streptococcus oralis_BV. The sequence goes on along the minus strand of NZ_JALDUB010000001.1, from coordinate 411,068 downwards.
CTGTTCCGTCTTCTTGCATGACCTTGACCAAGGTCTTTTCAGCCTTGTCCAGCGTCGCTTGGAGCTCTTTTGACAAAACCATGCCCTTTTGAAAGGCCGCAATCGCATCTTCTAGAGCGATTTCGCCATTTTCTAAACTTTGGACAATGGACTCAAGTTCTGCTAGATTATCCTCAAATTTCTTTTGTTTTGACATCTTTAACCTCTAATTCTACTTGACCATCTCGCATTAAAAGCGTCACTTGGTCATTTTTCTTCAAACTCTCAACCGAATCCACAACGGACTCTTCTTTTTTGACAATAGCATAGCCACGCGCCACAATTCGGCTCGTATCCAGCATCAGAAGAGCTTCCGAGAGTCGCTTGACCTCAGCAACCTTGGCATCATAAACCAGAGCTATTTGGCTACGGAGGAGCTTGTCCAACTGAGCAAGCCGATCCTGATAGCGTTGGATTTTGGGAACAGGTGATAATTGCACCAATTGGTGTGTCCTTGCTTGGACTAAATGTTTGCTATCAGAAATCCGTGTTCGCAAACTTTGTTTTAATCGCAGTTGCAGTTGATCCAACCGTTGCAAATATCCATCGTACAAGCGCTCTGGCTGTCTAAAGATGACTGACTGACTGCATTTTTTCAAAGCTTCTTGTTTCTTAGATAGGACATTTCGGACTGCTGTTGCCATCCGTTTTTCCTGATTTTGCAAATGGGTCAAAAGATCCAACTTGGTCACAGGCGTTGCCAATTCAGCCGCAGCTGTTGGCGTCGCAGCACGACGATCGGCCACAAAGTCTGCCAAGGTCACATCCGTCTCATGCCCAACACTAGAAATAACTGGCAAACGAGATTCAAAAATAGCCCGTACCACGATCTCTTCGTTAAAAGCCCAGAGATCCTCGATGGAACCCCCACCACGACCAATGATGAGGACATCTAGGTCCTCACGTTGATTGGCACGCGCAATATTCCGAGCTATTTCCTCAGCAGCTCCATCTCCTTGCACCTTGGTTGGATAGAGAAGGATATCGACACCAGGAAAACGTCTACTGACGGTTGTGATAATATCTCGAATAACAGCTCCACTGCGACTGGTTACCACACCGATTCGCTTAGCAAACTGGGGAAGAGGTTGCTTGAATCTCTCTTGAAATAGACCTTCTTCCGTCAATTTTTTCTTAAGTTGTTCAAACTGAATCGCTAGCGCCCCAACCCCATCAGGTTCAGCTTTTTCAATGATGATAGAGTAGCTACCGCTTGGTTCATAGACCTGCACACGCCCAATTACATTGATCTTCATTCCTTCTTCCAGGTCGAAACCTAATTTTTGATAAATCCCTGACCAGATGGTTGCTTGAATAACTGCATGGTCATCTTTCAAGGAGAAATATTGGTGAGTAGGTCGTTTACGAAAGTTGGAAACTTGACCAGTTAAATAGACCCGTTCCAAGTAAGGGTCTTTATCGAATTTCATTTTCAGATACTTGGTCAAAGTTGTTACCGATAAATACTTTTCCATCTCCACCTACTATTCATTTTCTTGCTTTTCCATGGGTATTATTATACCAAAAACATGCTTAAAAATCACCTTTTTCCTACTGAAACTAAAGGAAAAATAGAAAAAGGAGGCAAGGCCTCCTCATCTAATTATTTACTGTTTCGTGCTTCTTCCAAAATCTTTGCAATTTTTGTCGTCAAAAGGTCTATAGCAACGGTATTGCTGACTCCCTCAGGAATGACGATATCGGCATAACGCTTGGTCGGCTCGATAAACTGGTGGTACATGGGTTTGACCACGCCCAAATACTGCTCAATAACGCTGTCTAGACTACGGCCACGCTCCTCCATATCACGCTTGATACGACGAATAATACGCACATCATCATCTGTATCCACAAAAATCTTGATATCCATCAAATCGCGCAGACGCTTGTCCTCCAAGACCAGAATCCCCTCAACGATAAAGACATCCTGAGGCTCCTGACGATAGGTCTTGCTACTCCGCGTATGCTCTGTATAGTCATAAGTTGGAATGTCCACCGGACGTCCTGCCAACAATTCCTTAATCTGCTCGATCATCAAGTCTGTATCAAAGGCAAATGGATGGTCGTAGTTGGTTTTGACACGCTCTTCAAAGGTCAAGTGAGACTGATCCTTGTAGTATGAATCGTGCTCAATCATGGAAATCTTTTCATCAGGAAAGTGCGATAAAATGGCCCTAGAAACACTGGTTTTACCACCACCAGAACCACCTGTCACTCCGATAATGATTGGTCTATTTTGCATGCTATCCTCCGTTTTTTTATCCGTGGTCTATTCTATCACATTTTTTGCAAAATTTATAGTCTGATTTGGATAGTCTAGGGGAAACAAATCCATCCCCACACTCCAGTTAGACTAGCCCAAAACCTTCCTTGGTTTGTAGAAATTGTCTCGTTTTTCTAGAATGGCTAGCAATGTATCTCCTTCAAAGGCAGCTAATTCCTTATCTGACTGATCAAGCTCAATAAAACGACCAAAGCGCACTTCTGTAGCTTGTTCTGGAGTTAGGGTAACTTTAACAAGATCCCCCGTTCCAATCTCTAGAGGATGGAGAAAGTCCAACTGACCAGTCTCCACTTTTGCAGCAATTTCGTCCAAGGTAAGAGCATCTTCTAGCTGCAAACCGGCTGCACTCGTCCGTGTCAAATGGGACATATGGGCCGCATAACCCAGCTTCTCTCCCAAGTCAACAGACAAGGTACGGATATAAGACCCCTTACTGCATTTCACACGAAAGGTAAAACGCGCAAGTTCGCTCTCATAAGAAATCGGACTTGTCCGCTCAAATTGATAAATGGTCACCTGACGTTCTGGACGCTCCACTTCCTGACCAGCACGCGCATACTCATAGAGCTTGCGACCATTGACCTTGACAGCCGAGTACATCGGTGGAATCTGAGTGATAGGCCCAGTCAGCCTCGCAATCGCTTCATCGACAATGGTTTCATCCAAGGGAGACAAAACGGGTGTCTCTGCGACCACTTCTCCGCTGGCATCCTCAGTCGTCGTTGAATAACCAAGAGTGATTTCCCCCTCATAGACCTTACCCTCATCCTGCATAAATTCGACCATGCGGGTCGCCTTGCCAACCGCAATGGGCAAAACACCCACCACATCTGGATCCAAGGTCCCACCATGACCAATTTTCTTGGTTCCCAAAATCTTACGCAGTTTAAAAACCGCGTCATGCGAAGTCATCCCCGCTTCTTTTTTTAAGTTGATAATACCGTTCATTTTTGCTTTCTACTCCCCCTTCAGTGCTTCGAATTTCGCTTTCATGGTTGGGTTCTTACGAGTCAATTTTTACTGAGGCGTCGTCTACCTTTTATTCTCTTTTTTACAAATTTTAATTAACTATAATTCTTTGTAATTCCTCAATCTCTGGAGGAGGACAATTGTTCTGTTTTTGAATATGTTGTAATACATTTCGTCTTTCATCTAAAGATAATAATGGGAGTATACTTTTGATGCCATCTAGATAGAAAATATCATTCTCTATTTTATCAGTCTCCATTAATTTCAGAAACATTTTTTTCAACAAATCAAAATTGTTAAATTCTTCATGATTTAATTTATAATTCATCCCTCGTAAAGATAATTTCTGATTATAAGTTGTTACATAATCACTTAATTCCTCTATGAATAAAGCAAATCTATTTTCTTTAAGATTTTCATTATATAATAAATAAAAAATTGTCACCAGATAGTTCGCACTTGAGTCAGATTTGAATAATGCTCGCAACCATTCTTTAGAATATCTAAATTCATAGTCTTCTGTAAAAATGATATTTATCATTTGACTATAGTTATTCTTTGATATAGAAAACGAATCAATAGTTGGATCTACCCTCTCTAAAGCAACTAGATAAACTCTATCAAGAATTTGATTGTCCTCAATTTTTTTGTTTAGAATATCCCTTACTACATCTGTGAAAACATCCGCAGCTTCGACAGTAATTGTAGAATGATAATACGCAAATCCTAAAAAGGTGTTGTAAGTTACATTGATTCTGTTTGGATTGTATTCATTTAATAAAATACCTTGAGCAAACTCCCTATAATCGGTATCTGTTACTGAATTTATTATTTGAATAATTACATCTCTATAACTTGAATGATTTATAAATAATGATATTAAACATTGAAAATATGATCCCATTTCACTATTTATAAAATGAAGTATATCTAATTGTTTATTATCACCTTTTGGTGTTGAGAGTTCATTCACATTGATACTAAGTAATTTTTCAAAAATATCTATATCCGTATTTTGTTGTTTTATATGATATTCAAAAAATTTCCGATCGTTAGAATCAAAACTTTCTTTGTTAAATCTTTTTAAATATTTTCCTCTAACAATATTTCTCAAATTTTCTTCTATTTCAGGAGAACTGATAATTTTTACATATAATCTCTTATATTTTGGATATAAGTCATCTATATGATTTTTCAATAAATCAGAAACCTTTTTAGATATTTCATTTGATTCTTTTAGAACAGTAATCAAGAAATTTTCCGTTTCATTTATCGTCTTTTCTTCCAAAAATGAAGAACCTCTTTGTTCCTTTTCGGCGTTGACTAATATCTCTAATACTCTAGATTCATCATACTCTACAAGATTTTCTTGAGTTAAATATGAAAATTGTGAAACAAAACCTCCTTCTAGTGAAGATATCCAATTTCTATAAGGTTTTTTTGGTATTTCAATATTTTTTTCTCTAATAATACTTCTGTGTTCTTTGATAAAAGTGTTTAATTCCTCTCCAAAGTAAATATTTGAAAAATCAATTTTATCAATTAACCTCTTGATAAATTCTAAATCCAAATTAATTTCATTATCCAATTGAACAAGCAATTTTTGAATTAATATAGTACTTATTAAGTCTTCAGAATCACTTTCTAAAAACTCTTCCTCTTCAATAAATAATTTTTTGGACTTTAGAAGATCATAAAGAAATTTAACAACATCATACTCTTTTAATTGATACTCTATAGAGTAGTAATTATAACTTAAAAATTCTGGATTATTTAGTATGGACATTAATTTGTTAACACATTCGTAATTTAAGTTAACTTCTACTTCACTATCTTCCTCTATATATAAATCACGATTTTGCTGTTCAAAAGTACTTACTAGCCAGTAACCCAAAAGAGTTTTATCTTTATTAAAGTTAGAATTAACGATATATCCATCTTTGGATATAATTTCTCTCAGTTCATTAAGCTTATTATTATTTGTAAAACTAGAAATTTTATTATCTATCGCATAATTATAGACAAAGAATACATCATCTATAAAGTAATTTTGAGAGCCTTCATAAATTATTAGATAAATCACATCCCACTCATTATCACTTAACTTTTCAATATTCTTAACAATAAACTTCCAAAATGCAAGGACAAAACTTTTTTTAATTACTGTTAGAGTTTCACCCCGAAGCAGAGCATTTAACATTAGCTGATCTAGTTGATTATTATCATTTTCAATAACCTTATCTAAAACAGAGCTTAGATACTTAAAATCATTAGAAATACTATCTAGATTCTTATTATACTCTTCTTGATTTATAGAAGGATTCAAAAGATTGTTCCACTGATTATAAAAATCATGTGTGCCCAATTTTTCATTAATATCAGCAACTAATTTTTTTACAAAAAGAGGTAATTTCTCAAATTCATCTCCGTACCAAATAATCTGAGTATGATTTTCTGAGCTAAAAAATCCTTCAACAACACCTCTATAATGTTCATCAGCTCTCTGATTACCTGTGTTCTCTGACTTCATCAAGGCATAGTTCTTACTATCTTTACAAAGTAAAGATAAAATTTCATCTTCTTCAAGACCTGCTCCAATAAATAAAACAGTAGGTTTTGTCTCTTTAAACCATGTTACTAGATTTTCAAAATTTTCCCTATTTTTTAAATAGGTTTTTGAATAATCTGCGGATGAACTTACAAAATACTTTACATCACAATCTGGTGTTCCATGGATATGTAGAACATCACCAAATTGTAGCTTCCCATTCTTGTTCTTAGTAAATTCATTGAGATCATTAATAGTAACTACAGAATTTTTTAAACGTTTTATATGATTTTCAATTTCATAGTCGTAGTTAGAAGTAATAAATACTGCATTCAAACTTGCTAAAGATTCTACTGTTTGATTAACTATTGAATATGGTAATAGATTTTTAAAATATCCTTTTTCAAAATCTAGTCGTCGCTTTTCAAAATCTTCACCAAAAACTTTTTTTAATTCATAGTTTACAAGATCCACTTTACGTTTATTACTAATACTAGATTTGCTAATTAAATCAAAAACTACGTGATGTTCTCTTCCAAGCCTTTTTTCACCACTTACCGATAAAACTTGTCCTTGCCAATACTTAATAAGGTGTTCAATATAATTGTTCCAATTAGGATAACCTTGAGCAATTGAAACTCCTGCGCCAATAAAAATTACTAAGTTTAACTTTTTTATAGCCTCGGTTACATCATCTATCAAATTTTCATAATTAAGATTATCTTCCATAACTTATTTCCTCACTCCCCCTTCAGCGCTTCAAATTTCGCTTTCATAGTTGGATTTTTTCGGGTCAATTTTTTGACTGAAACATCTTCCAATTTGTTATTGGCGAGGCGGAGTTGGTTTTCGGATGTGGTTAGGAATTTCTTAACCTCTTCCATGCGTTTGATGGCCTTATCAATTTCGTCGATGGCTTTACCAAAGTTAGTTGAAGCCGAATTGTAGTTCTTGGCAAAGGCTAGTTTAAAGGCATCCAAATCTTCCTCAAAATGTGTAATATCGATATTTTGCTCTCGAACCAAGGCCAACTCTTGTTTGTATTTTAGGGAATTAAGCGCCGCATTTCGCAAGAGACCAATCAGCTGGATAAAGAACTGGGGACGAACCACATACATCTTTTCATACTCGTGGCTGACGTCAACAATTCCAGTGTTAAAGTAGTCATTATCTGCCTCAAGCATGGTCACTAAAACTGCATATTCACAATTTTTCTCCCGACGGTCCTTGTCCAATTCCTTATAAAAATCTGCATTCTTATGCTTCTTTTCTGTCCCGTCCGCTTCATTTTTCATCTCAAACATGATGGAAATGATTTCAATGCCATTTTCATCGCATTCACGGAAGATAAAATCTCCCTTAGATCCACGCGCAGAGAGCTGGTTATCCTTCTCAAAGTAGGCATTTGGAAAGGCAAAACTACGAACCTTGTTAAACTCACTCTCTGCATACTGTTCCAGGCTTTCACCGATAGCTTTTGTGGATTGTTGAGCTTTAAAATTCTTGTAAAACTCGACCTGTTCACTGGCTGCCTTGAGCTGAGCTTCGTAATTTTGCTTAACAGAAGCCAAAGATAACTCATTTTCCTTTTCCTGCAAGAGGAGCTGGTTTTTAACCTGATCACGCTCTCTTTCTAAATCAGAGAGAGTCTTTTGCAGTTGATTTTCATGCTCTAAACGCAATGTAGCCAATTGGTTTTCCAAGGCCTGTACTTCCTTGTCCTTTGCTAATAAGGCCTGGTGACTTGTCTGCTCAACTTCTTTCTTAGCTAACTCTTTCTCTGTATCAAAGTTTTGGATTTGACTCTGCAATTGCGCAATTTCTTGGTCCTTCTGAGCCAGTTTAGACTGTTGCTCATTCATGGCCTTTTGCTCAGCCAAGGCCAGCTCCTGCTTCATGCGATCGTGCAATTCCTTATCAAACTCAACAGTTCTCACTTGGGATAAAAGTTCGGCATACTGGCTCTCATTTACTGTAAAGACTTCCCCACAGTTGGGACATTTGATTTCGTTCATAACTTTCCTCTTTCTAGACTTCTGTAACCATTATATCATGCCTTAGGGAAAATCAAAAACAGCGAGTCGAAACCCACTGTTTATATCTGTTACTTTAAATTTTTTCCAAGGCCAAACGCAAATCTTCAATCAAATCCTCTACATTTTCAAGACCGATCGACAAGCGGATTTGGTTTGGTATGACACCTGCTGCTTCTAGATCTTTTTCTGACAACTGACCGTGAGTGGTTGTCGCAGGATGGACAACAAGAGATTTGGCATCTGCCACGTTTGCAAGGTCAGAGAAGATTTCCAAATTATCAATAACCTTGCGAGCTTCTGCCTCTCCGCCTTTAACATGGAAGGTAAAGATTGAACCAACACCTTTTGGCAAATATTTCTCAGCCAAGGCATGGTAAGGACTGTCAGCAAGTTTTGGATAATTTACCTTCTCTACCTTAGGATGATTGACAAGGAAATCAACAATTTTCTCTGCATTTTGCACATGGCGTTCAACACGAAGAGAGAGAGTTTCAAGCCCTTGAAGCAAGAGAAAGGCATTAAATGGCGACAAGGCAGCACCTGTATCACGGAGCAATTGAACACGAACAGCGATAATAAAGGCTGCTGCACCCACATCACGAGTATAGCTCAAGTTATGGTAACTTGGGTCTTCCTCAACAAATTGAGGGAACTTCCCTGAAGCTGCCCAGTCAAAACGACCACTATCGACAATCACTCCTCCAATAGTCGTACCATGTCCACCAATAAACTTAGTTGCTGAGTGAATGGCAATATCTACACCGTGAGAGAAGACGTTAATCAAATATGGTGTGGCAAAAGTATTGTCCGAAACGAGAGGAATCTGGTGTTTATGAGCAATCTCAGCCAATTTTTCCAAGTCAGGAATGTTAATCAAGGGATTCCCCAAGGTTTCAATCAAGACAAGCTTGGTATTGTCATTGATAGCTGCTTCTACTTCTTCCAAATTATCCACATCCACAAAAGTAGTTGTGATCCCATAACGAGGAAGGGTTTCCTTCAAGAGGTTGAAGGTCCCACCGTAAATAGTTGACGCCGCTACCACATGGTCACCTGCGTGAGCAAGCGCCAAAATAGTGTAGGTTACAGCAGCCATTCCTGATGCTGTCGCTAGTGCTCCAACACCACCTTCAAGAGCAGCGATTCTTTCTTCAAATGCCGCTGTTGTAGGGTTGGTAATACGAGTATAAATGTTCCCTGGTTTTCTCAAGGCAAACAAATCGGCACCTTCTTGCGTGTCATCAAAAACAAAGGATGTTGTTTGATAAATCGGTACTGCACGAGACTTGGTCGCTGGATCAACTACTTGCCCAGCATGTAATTGTAGAGTTTCAAATTTAAAATCACGAGTCATATGACGACCTCCAAATAGCTTCATTAGGGATATTGTATCATCTTGGGCTAGTCTTTTCCAATACCGTTTTTCTATATTTTGATATAAGGAACAACTATGACTAGTCTTACACATCAAACAAAAAAGCACGATTCACTCGTGCTCATTTCTTTAATCGACATAAGTATCTTCGTTTTTGTTGAGGAAGGCGTATGGTAAGCCCATCAAGAGACCCCCACCGATAAAGTTTCCGACAAAGGTTACACCCCAGTGACGAAGAATATTAGGAATGTCAAAGTTAGCAATTGAATCTGCTGCAACGCTGAACTTAACAATCGCAAAAGAAGCAAAGTTCGCAGCAATGTGTTCGTTTGTTAAGAATACAAACATGTAAATTGCTGATAAGACAAGCCAAAGTTTGGCCCCACCATCTTTCACCAAAACAAAGGAAAGAATGGCAATGTTTACAAAGATATTGGCTAAAATACCTTCAAGTAAGACTAGCTCATTGGAACGGCCTAACTTCATCTCTACAACTCCTGAAATGAAGCTATCATGTGTTAGATTTGCATAGGCTGCTGAGTGGGCAAAGCCCCAACCTGCTATCAAGGCTCCGATAAGGTTGAACAAAGTACAGTAAAGCAAAATCTCAGCTGTTTTTCTCCATGAGATTTTTTTCAAGAAACTACCAGCTGTCAAAAACATCATATTTGAAGTTACCAGTTCAGCATTCAAGAAAACAATGTAGGCTAATCCCCAAGCAAAAACGAATGGGAAGAGGAAGCGACCACTGCCTGGTGCGATTTTATTTATCAAGTCAGCACCAACTGCACCTGCAGCCGTACTAAATGTCAGAAAAGCACCTGCAAACATGGAACGAATCGCATACTTAAACTTGCTTTGGCTATAAAGACTTTCTTTCTTCTTGCAAGCAAATTCAATCTTTGAAATAAATTCTGAAGAGACCATAAAAAACTCCTAAACTTTTATTTGTGATAATTATAACATAATTCTTGTTTTCTAGAAAGCGTTTTCTGTAAAATTCTAAAATATTTATCTTAAGCCTTCTTATCCTTTTTCATACGAACTATTTTGATTCTATTTATTCATATAAAAAACCAGTGAAATGGCACTTCACTGGTTCATTCATTCTTAATAACGTTGTCTATACGGTTGATTAAAGGCCTTCAAAATATCCTCAGAAGTCTCAGAATAAGCTTTTGATTCTTTAAAGATTCCTTTGACGATTATACGCTCAGTCGCATTATAATCAACACAGGTAACCAAAGTAATCTCTTTTACGCCATCACGATCTTCGATTTCATCTACACGGTCTGGTGTAACACGTTTAACTTCTGTAATCTCATAAGTATAAACTTTATCCTTATCCGTCAGATAAATTTTCATACCTGCTTTGGCATTGACCAAAGGTGAGAAGAGCATTTGACTGGCATTTTCAGCAGTAAAGATATGGTGACTGGCTAGAGAATAGTTGCCTTCTCCCATTTTTTGGTCTGGTTTCATGGTCCCTGCTCCGTAGAACAAGTTTACATTATCCAACCCTTTGAAAATAGGGAGGTTAATCTCCACCTCAGGAATAGCGATACCTCCAATAACAGGAAGTTTCTGAGCATCCCATTGTGAAGCCAATACAGCTTCGGATGAAATAGACTTAACAGAGTCAAAATCAAAATTTCCCTCGGATTTTAGGTTTTCATCTATATTTTCCTTAGTGACTTGATTGACTTGGTATTTATTGGTATTCCATACCAAAAAGATATCGCGAATCTTTGAATTAAAAATCAAGGCTAAGGAAAGAAGAATTAAGAAACCCGCTAAAATATTGATAAATAGATTTCTGCGCTTATTTTTCTTACTCTTTTTATTTTTCGTTCTTCTATGAGACATTATGCTTCACCTTCTGTTTCAATTTCAGTCCCAACTTCTTCTTTTTCTGCCGCAGCAACCGTTGTAAAGGTCACAATCTTAGCATCCTGATCTAGACGCATCACCTTAACTCCCATAGTTGAGCGTCCAGTTTGTGAAATATTGGCAACATTTGTACGGATCATGACACCTGTATCTGTGATAATCATCAGGTCTTCATCCCCCTTAACAGTGAGGAGACCTGCTAGAGGACCATTCTTCTCAGCAACATTGGCTGTCTTCATCCCTTTACCACCACGGCCTTTAGTAGGATATTCAGTAGCAAGTGTACGTTTACCATATCCTTTTTCAGTGATGATAAGAACTTCGTCTTGGTTTGTAATCACGCTAGCACCAACTACTGTGTCACCCTCACGAAGATTGACTCCTCGAACACCTGTCGCGATACGACTCATGCCACGAACAGCTGATTGATTAAAGCGAACGGCATAACCAAACTTGGTACCGATGATAATATCCGTATCTTCTTCTGTCAGCAAGACATTAATCAATTCGTCTTCATCCTTGAGATTCAAGGCTTTCAGTCCATTTTGACGAATATTAGCGAACTCTTTAACACTGGTTCTCTTCACAATACCGTGACGAGTTGTAAAGAAGAGATAGGCGTCATCACTACGTTCAGACTCAACGTTGATGATGGTCTGAATGCTCTCACCTTCGTCCAACTTCAATAGATTGACAACTGGCAAGCCCTTAGCAGTACGACCGTATTCAGGAATTTCATAACCTTTTAGTCGATATACGCGTCCTTTATTGGTAAAGAAGAGCAGATGATCATGGGTGCTGGTTGAAACCAACTCACGCACAAAGTCATCATCCTTAACTCCCGTACCTTGAACTCCACGGCCACCACGTTTTTGAGCAGTGAACTCACCTTGGTCCAAACGTTTGATATAGCCCTTATTAGATAGGGTAATCAAGACATCCGTTTCTTCAATCAAATCTTCATCTTCAAGAGTTTGAACTTCTCCGATCATCAACTCCGTACGACGCTTGTCACCAAACTTGCGTTTGACTTCGTCCAATTCCTCTTTGATGATTTGCGCCACGCGCTCAGGTTTGGCAAGAATATCAGCCAAATCTGCAATCAAGGCAATCAACTCATCATATTCAGATTGAATCTTATCACGTTCCAATCCTGTCAAACGACGAAGACGCATATCAAGGATAGCTTGACTTTGACGTTCAGAAAGTTTGAACTTGCTCATCAACTCAGCTTGCGCTTCCGCATCTGTTTCACTGGCACGAATGATACGAATCACTTCGTCGATATGGTCAAGTGCAATTAAAAGACCTTCTAAGATGTGCGCACGCGCCTCCGCCTTTTCCTTGTCAAAACGAGTACGGCGAACAACCACTTCTTTTTGGTGCTCGATATAAGCATCCAAAATTTGACGAAGGGACAAAATTTTTGGCACACCATTTTGAATCGCGAGCATGTTGAAACCAAAGTTGGTTTGCATCTGGGTCATCTTGAAGAGGTTGTTAAGGATAACGTTGGCAGACGCGTCGCGTTTAACCTCTATTACAAAGCGAACGCCTTCACGGTTGGACTCATCACGTACAGCTGTAATGCCCTCAATTCGTTTTTCCTGAACCAAGCGAACAATATGCTCATGCACCTTGGTTTTATTAACCATATAAGGAAATTCCGTTACAACGATGCGCTCACGACCCGTCTTAGTGGTTTCAATCTCTGTACGAGAACGAAGGACAATGGAACCTTTACCAGTCTCATAAGCCTTATGGATCCCTGATTTCCCCATGACAAGAGCACCAGTCGGAAAATCTGGACCAGGCAAGACTTCCATCAAGTCCTTAGTCGTCACTTCAGGATTATCCATAACCAACTTCACTGCATCAATGGTTTCACCCAAGTTGTGAGGTGGAATATTGGTTGCCATCCCAACAGCGATACCCGTTGCCCCATTGACCAAAAGGTTTGGAAAACGAGCTGGCAAGACCAAGGGTTCACGTTCGTTAGCATCGTAGTTATCTACGAAATCAACTGTGTTTTTATTGATATCACGAAGCATTTCAAGAGCAATCTTGCTCATACGTGCCTCAGTGTAACGCTGCGCAGCGGCACCGTCTCCATCCATAGAACCAAAGTTTCCATGTCCATCGACAAGCATATAACGGTAGCTCCACCACTGAGCCATACGAACCATAGCTTCGTAAATAGAGGAATCTCCATGTGGGTGGTATTTACCCATAACATCCCCTGTAATACGGGCTGATTTTTTATGAGGTTTGTCTGGTGTAACACCTAGTTCATTCATTCCGTAAAGAATACGACGATGAACAGGCTTTAAACCGTCTCGAACATCAGGAAGAGCCCGCGCAACGATAACACTCATGGCGTAATCGATAAAGCTGGTCTTCATCTCCTTTGTCAGATTGACATTCACTAAATTTCTATCCTGCATTAATAAATGCCTCATTTCACTATTAGTAATTAGATATATTATACCATAATTTGTCCTTCATTTCAGTCTTTGAAAACCACTAAAACGTTTACATCGAGAACCGAATAGAATATTCGTGACAAAGTTTTTTAAAAGTGATAGAATGAAAGTGTCTAGGGATTCCCCTAAAAAAAATGAAGGAGATGTTTAGATAATGACTTCAACTAAACAACACAAAAAAGTGATCCTTGTTGGTGACGGTGCCGTAGGTTCATCTTACGCTTTCGCACTTGTTAACCAAGGAATTGCACAAGAGCTTGGAATTATCGAAATTCCACAATTACACGAAAAAGCTGTTGGTGATGCGCTTGACCTTAGCCACGCCCTTGCCTTCACTTCACCTAAAAAAATCTACGCTGCTCAATACTCTGACTGTGCAGACGCTGACCTTGTTGTTATCACTGCAGGTGCTCCTCAAAAACCAGGTGAAACTCGTCTTGACCTTGTAGGTAAAAACTTGGCTATCAACAAGTCAATCGTAACACAAGTTGTTGAATCAGGTTTTGATGGTATCTTCCTTGTTGCGGCTAACCCAGTTGACGTTTTGACTTACTCAACTTGGAAATTCTCTGGATTCCCTAAAGAACGTGTTATCGGTTCAGGTACTTCACTTGACTCAGCACGTTTCCGTCAAGCACTTGCTGAAAAATTGGATGTTGATGCTCGTTCCGTTCACGCCTACATCATGGGTGAACACGGAGATTCTGAGTTTGCGGTTTGGTCACATGCCAACATCGCTGGTGTAAACCTTGAAGAGTTCCTTAAAGATACTCAAAACGTTCAAGAAGCTGAATTGATTGAATTGTTCGAAGGTGTTCGTGACGCTGCTTACACAATCATTAACAAAAAAGGAGCTACATACTACGGTATCGCAGTAGCACTTGCTCGTATCACAAAAGCAATCCTTGATGACGAAAATGCAGTACTTCCACTTTCAGTCTTCCAAGAAGGTCAATACGGTGTTAAAAACGTCTTTATCGGTCAACCAGCTGTTGTTGGTGCACACGGTATCGTTCGTCCAGTAAACATCCCATTGAACGATGCTGAAACTCAAAAAATGCAAGCATCTGCTAAAGAATTGCAAGCAATCATTGATGAAGCATGGAAAAACCCTGAATTCCAAGCAGCTTCTAAAAACTAATGAAAAGAAGGTTCTCAAACATGGGAACCTTTTTCTTTTTGCAAAGAATCATAACATCAACTTTTCAAATAAACAATAAAAAAAAGCCTGTCAGACAAGCTCGAATGCTTGATATGACAGGCTTTTTGAAAATTCATTATTTAACAGCGTCTTTAAGAGCTTTACCAGCTTTGAATGCTGGAACTTTAGAAGCTGCGATCTTGATTTCTTTACCAGTTTGTGGGTTGCGACCTTTACGTGCAGCACGCTCACGAACTTCAAAGTTACCAAAACCGATCAATTGAACTTTTTCACCAGCTGCAAGGTATTCAGTTACTGCTGCGAATACAGCGTCAACTGCTGCTGCTGAATCTTTCTTAGTCAATTCTGTAGCTTCTGCTACTTTAGCGATCAAATCTTGTTTGTTTGCCATGTTAATAAATCCTCCAAATAATTTCTAATTAACAAATATAATCATATCCTAAAATCGGCTATAGGTCAAGTCAAAAACACTATTTTGACCATTTTTTCTCTATTTTTTTAGGAATTGTAGCGAATTAGAATCGCCCAAGCATTCTCTCCAGTATGAGTTTGAATAATAGAGCCAGTTTCCAATACAGAGATTGGTTTCTCAACATAAGGTTGCAATAATGCCTTCATCTCATTCGCCCATTCGTTCGTTCCAGCATAGGAAATTCCAATTTCTGCAACTGATTTTTGAGAAAGAGTATTGGTTAATTCCTCAAGCCACTTTTTAAAAGTTTTCGCTCCACGTCCTTTGACGATTGGTTGGAGTTCGTGGTTTTTCATCTGCATTATTACACGAATATTCAAGAGTGAGCTTAGTAATCCTGTCACACGTCCAATACGACCACCCTTAACTAAGTTTTCTAGCGTCGAAACACCGATATAAAGTTCTGTATGATTTTTGACGTTCTCTACATGAGCTAGAATCGTTTCTAAATCTTTACCCTCTTTGGCAAGTTTTGCGGCTTCAACAACTTGGAACTTCATCGCTTGATCTGTAAAGGAACTATCAATAACCGTTACATCAGCAGTTGAGAGGCTTGCCCCTTGTCGAGCAGCTTCCACAGTTCCAGACAAGGCATGGGACATGTGAATGGCGATAATTTGACTGCCATCTTTACCTAGTTCTTCAAAGACCTCAGCAAACACTCCCACAGGGGGCTGGCTTGTTTTAGGCAGATTCTTACTTTGTTGCATAAGATGAAGGAATTCTCCCTCTTTCAAATCTGCATCCGAATAAAGCACACTATCAATCATAACTGATAGAGGAACAACGGTGATATTTAATTCTTTAACTACTTCTGGTTCGATAGTAACAGAAGAGTCCGTTACAATTTTTACTTGTGTCATAATTCAATCTTTCTATTCTTCTCGATAGGATTGGGATTTTCTCCTTTATTATATCAAAAAAATGATAAAAAATCATAAGTGATCCGATGAAAAGAACTGAATTTTTGGTATAATCTATCTATAGAAAAGTGAGGAACAGCTATGATTCGAAAACTTCAACCGATTATCACGATTATTTTGGGAGCTGCTATCTATGCCTTCGGTCTTACTTACTTTGTTGTTCCTTATCATTTATTTGAGGGTGGGGCGACAGGTATTACCTTGATTACCTACTATCTCTTTAAGATTCCTGTCTCATTGATGAACCTCTTGATTAATATCCCTTTATTTATCCTGGCTTGGAAGATATTTGGACCTAAGACCCTCTACTCCAGCCTTCTAGGATCTATTTCACTTTCCGTTTGGCTAGCAATCTTTGAGCGCATTCCTTTGCACATCGACTTGCAAGGGGATCTCATCATTGTCGCTTTAGTCTCAGGTGTCTTACTAGGAGTTGGTTTAGGAATTATCTTTAATGCTGGTGGAACCACTGGTGGCTCTGATATCGTTGCCCGTATCCTCAACAAATACACCAATATTTCGATTGGTAAATTGCTTTTTGGGATTGACTTTTTTATCCTAATGTTGATTTTGATTATCTTCCAGGATCTTCGTCTAGTTACCTATACCCTCTTATTTGACTTTATCATCGCTCGTGTTATCGACTTGATCGGCGAAGGAGGTTATGCTGGTAAAGGATTTATGATTATTACCCAATATCCTGATCAATTGGCCAAAGAGATTAACGATGAACTCGGACGTGGCGTTACCTTTATATCTGGTCAAGGCTACTACAGCAAAAAGGATTTAAAAATTATCTACTGTATCGTCGGTCGAAACGAAATCGTAAAAATGAAAGATATGATTCACAAAATTGATCCTCAAGCCTTTATCACCATCACTGAGGCTCATGAAATTCTGGGTGAAGGATTTACTTATGTGAAAGATTAAAAAAGCTGGGAATTCCCAGCTTTTATTCTTCTTCTGCGAGGGTTGAATGGCGAACCCCGTAAGCAAAGTAAATGACTAGACCAACTACAAGAGCAATGCCAAAAGCAATCCAGGTATCTAGGCTATATTGAAGCATAAAGGAAACACAGATAAGGATGGAAAGAATTGGCAAGAGTGGTACCAAAGGAGTTTTAAACTCTCCCTCTTTTGGCATGCCCTTATCCTTTCTGAGTTTTATTATTCCATAGGCTAGCATAATGAGATAAGCTAGCGTACAAATATTTAAGAAGGCTGCAATACTGGCTAGAGGAAAGACTCCTACAGCAATGGCTGAAGCAACTCCTGTCAAGAGGGTCGCATTTTTAGGAACGCGACTAGTCTTGCTTAATTGTTTGAAACTTTGAGGTAAAAGTCCATCACGTGCTAAGCTATAAATCATCCGAGATAAAGCATAAGTCATGGAGATACATACGGTTATCAAGGTTAGAATGGCTACAAGCGAAACATAATTGGCCGCCCAGCCGATACCAATACTCCGTAATGAAAATGCTACTGCATCGTCCACATTGAGCTTACTGTAGTGAACAATCCCTGTCAATACTAAAGTTACCAAGGCATAAAGAATGGTGACGATTGTCAGAGAAAGTACGATTCCGCGAGGAATATTTTTTTGAGGACTTTGAATTTCATCAACTGCCATGGAAATAGACTCAAATCCGAGAAAACCAAAGAACATCAAAGATGCACCCGCCATAATCCCAGTACTTCCACCATATAGTTGACCAAAGCCAAATGGAGCAAAATTCGCCCAATTTTCTGGCTTGATGTACCAAATACCAACTAGGATAAATAAGGCGAGAGCTGAGAATTTCAAGACCACTAAAAGCGAATTAAATCGCAAAGCTGCCTTAGAATTTAATAAAACCAATCCCGTTACCAATGTCAGTACTAAAATAGGTAGAAGATCAATATAGGTTCCCTGTTTAGGGTTAAAGGTTCCATTCAAGGCTTGGGGCATGGAGATACCATAATCACTGAGCAATCCCTTAAAGTAAGCTGCCCAGCCAGACGCCACACCTGAAACAGCCGTCATGAATTCCATGATGGTCAACCAGCCAGCAATCCAGGCTGGCAATTCTCCCAAAATCGCATAGAGATAACTATAAGCACCCCCATTTGCGGGTACACGAGAGGCAAATTCTGCAAAAAAGAGAGCTGATAGAGAAACACACAGGGCAGAAATCACAATGGAAATCACTAGTGAGGGACCAGCTAGAGTAGCCGCTGCTGTTCCTGTAATGGTGAAAATCCCCGTCCCTACCATGGCACCGATTCCCAATAAAATCAAATCCCACAATTTCAAATGGCGACGCATCTCTGTCTGTCTCAGACTAACATCCTTGGTTCTAAAAATATTCATACTTCATCTCCACTAAATGTAATTGTTTTATTTTACCATATAAAAGCATTTTTGTGAATATTTATTAGGTTCTTTTTTGAAAAAAATCTGAACAGAAAGGATTCCTGTTCAGAATTTGCATTTTTACCCACTGATTCTTTCAATTTGTTACCTATCAAGCGAGTAAGCTCAACAGTATACTCCATTGAAAGTTTTTGGGGATTTGGGATTTTTTAAACTTCAAAGTAAGGGAAGGGACGGTCACTATCTAAAGGACGATTTGGAACTTCTTGTTCCAAAATAGCGCGCCAACCTGATACCAATTCTTCAAAAGTCAATTGGGCTTCTGGAGAAGCTGTTGTCAGCTTCCGACCAAACCAAGCCATGGTTGCAGTTTCAAACTGAAGCATAGCGTACTGGATTACTGGTACATTTGCCTCTTCATAATTTTCATTTACTGCACGCGCTACTTCTGCCGCTTGCGGAAGGAGTTGATTGCTGATTTTATCAACAACTGTCGCATCCATCTCTCTCCATGAAAGAAGTTGACCATTTACCTGATAAAAGAGCTCAAAGGTTTCTTGATTTTCTTTGAAATTAGTAAGAACAAAAGCACGTTCCACGGCTTCAGGACCACCAACGCCTTTTACAGCGTTTATCAAGAGGTTTTGTTCCATTTGTCGCCAATAATCATCAGCTTCTGCTTCAAGATCAAAAACAAATGCCTGATCCAACTCTTCAATCGGGGCTTCTCCCTTATTCACTTTTTCAATCGTTCCAAATAAACGCTTTAAAAATCCCATTTGCTTCTCCTTTTTCTTTTATCCGACTGAACCTTCCATTTCATAGCTAATCAAGCGGTTCAGCTCAACTGCGTATTCCATTGGAAGTTCTTTTGTGAAGGGCTCTACAAATCCCATAACGATCATCTCAGTTGCCTCAGATTCTGACAAACCACGGCTCATGAGGTAATAGAGTTGTTCCTCTGAAATCTTAGATACCTTAGCTTCGTGTTCCAAAGCGACTTGCGAGTTGTGGATTTCATTGAATGGAATGGTATCTGACGCTGACAAGTCATCCATGATAATGGTATCACACTCGATATGAGAAACAGATTTCTTAGAGTTCTTGTTAAAGGTTACTTGTCCACGGTAGTCCACCTTTCCTCCGCCTTTTGCGATGGATTTAGACACGATAGAGGAGCTTGTGTGTGGAGCGTTGTGGATCATCTTGGCACCAGTATCCTGATGTTGCCCTGCGTTAGCAAAGGCGATAGAGAGCATAGTACCACGCGCCCCTTCTCCATCAAGGTAAACAGATGGGTATTTCATTGTTGTTTTGGCACCCAAGTTACCATCGATCCACTCAACAGTCGCATCTTTCAAAGCTTTGGCACGTTTTGTTACCAAGTTATAGACATTATCAGACCAGTTTTGGATGGTTGTATAACGCATATAAGCTCCGTCCAAAGCGAAAATTTCTACAATGGCAGCGTGCAAGCTGTTGCTAGAATAAGTTGGTGCTGTACAGCCTTCTACGTAGTGGACACTCGCTCCTTCATCAACGATAATCAAGGTACGTTCGAACTGACCTGTATTTTCGTTGTTGATACGGAAGTAGGTTTGAAGTGGAATATCCACTTTGACCCCTTTTGGTACATAGATAAAGGTTCCACCTGACCATACTGCAGAGTTGAGGGCTGCCAACTTGTTATCTGTCGGCGGTACCAACTTGGCAAAGTATTGTTTAAACAAGTCTGGATATTCCTTGAGGGCAGAATCCGTATCAGTAAAGATAATCCCCAATTTCTGGAACTCTTCCTTCATGTTATGGTAAACCACTTCTGATTCATACTGAGCAGAAGCCCCCGCTAGATAAGCACGCTCAGCTTCTGGAATTCCGATACGTTCAAAGGTTTCTTTGATTTTCTCAGGAACTTCATCCCAAGAACGGGCTGGTTTGTCAGATGGTTTTTGGTAGTAGATCAAGTCATCAAAGTCAATCTCTGACAAGTCTGCTCCCCAGGTTTGCATAGGCATTTTTTTGAAGGTTTCATAAGACTTCAAACGGAATTCTAACATCCACTCAGGTTCACCCTTAGCAGCTGATAATTCGCGAATGACTTCTTCGTTCAATCCTTTTCCTGTCGATAGGACAGGCTCTACATCGTCATGGAAACCAAATTTATATTCACCAAGGTCAATTGGTTTTGGTTCTACTCTTTCTTCAGCCATAATATCCTTTCTTTCATTATATATTTCTATGTTTCTTATTTATCTTCTTGATTTTCAATTGTCTTCTTAAGGGCATTCCAAGCCAGGGTTGCACACTTAATCCGTTGTGGGAATTTGGCAACACCTGATAAGAAAGCCGCGTCTCCAAGTTGGTCTTGACGCTCATCTTTTTGCCCTTGAACCATTTCTGAAAAAATGGTCGCAAGTTCTAGAATTTCTTGTTTGGTCTTGCCTAAAACTGCATCTGTCATCATACTAGCAGAAGCAGTTGAAATCGTGCATCCTGAATTTAGAAAAGCAATATCTTCCAAACGGTCCTCTGCATCAAACTTGACAGAGAGGTTGATGACATCGCCACAGGTTGGATTATTGAGACTGATTTGTTCAGCATCTTCCAGCTTCCCTTGGTGATGTGGATTTTTCGAATGGTCTGCCACCACTGCCATATAAAGGCTATCTAGTTTAGAAAGTGCCATTGAAAAACTCCTTTGTCTTTTGTAGGGCATCGACTAGCTTGTCACAATCTGCCTTGGTATTGTAGATATAAAAACTTGCACGAGCTGTTGCTGGGACTTCCAAATGCTGAAGCAAAGGTTGGGCGCAATGGTGACCAGCACGAACAGCCACTCCTTCATAATCCAGAGCCGTCGCAAGATCGTGGGGGTGAAGATCCCCTAGGTTAAAGGCAATGACACCTGAACGTTGAGCCAGGTCTTGCGAACCATAAATGGTCAAACCTTCAATGGCCTGCAATTTTGGATAGACGTATGCAATCAATTCCTGTTCATAAGCTTCAATGGCATCCATACCAATCTTATCCAGATAATCCACTGCTGCAGCAAGTCCGATAGCACCTGCCATATTCGGCGTTCCAGCCTCAAATTTCCAAGGCAATTCCTTCCAACTAGCAGATTGCTCATAGACGAAATCAATCATCTCGCCACCAAACTCAACTGGTGACATTTGTTCCAGATACTTTTCTTTACCGTAAAGAACACCAATACCAGTCGGACCAGCCATCTTGTGACCCGAAAAGGCAAAGAAGTCCACATCCAAGTCCTGGACATCAATCTTCATATGAGGTGTAGATTGAGCACCATCCACTACCATGATAGCTCTAACTTGGTGGGCCAATTGCGTGATTTCCTTGATCGGATTGACCACACCAAGAACATTTGAGGCTTGAGCTAGAGAGACAAACTTGACTTTATCAGTCAATTTAGCGCGCAAATCCTCCATATCCAGAGCCCCGTCCTTGAGATAAACATAGACAAGCTCTGCCCCAGTCTTGCGACAAGCTTCCTGCCATGGAATGATATTAGAATGGTGTTCCATTACTGAAATCAAGACTTGGTCTCCCTCAGTCAGAATTTCCTCAGCGAAGCGTGCCACCCAGTTAAGGCTGGTTGTCGTTCCTCTGGTAAAGAGAACTTCCTTTGTAGAGCCTGCATTGATAAACTTACGAATGGTTTCACGAGCAGCTTCATAAGAAGCTGTTGCTCGCTCAGCCAAGGTATGAACACCACGGTGAACATTGGCATTGTCCTGCTCATAGTAGCGGTTGATTGTTTCCAGAACTGCTAGTGGTTTTTGTGTCGTCGCAGCATTGTCCAGATAGACCAGAGGTTCATCGTTGACAATCTGGTCTAAAATTGGAAAATCCTTACGAATCGCTTCTACATCTAACATAGGCTTCCCCTTAGCGTTTTGACAATTTTTCTTCAATAGTTGCAATCATTTCGTCACGAACTTCTTTGACTGGAATCTCAACAATTACGGAGCCAAGGAAACCGCGAACAACCAAACGTTCCGCAGTCGCCTTATCCAAACCACGACTCATGAGGTAGTACATGTCTTCTGGATCCACCTGACCGATAGAAGCCGCGTGACCTGCAGTAACGTCATTTTCATCAATCAAAAGAATTGGGTTGGCATCTGAACGCGCTTGGTCTGAAAGCATGAGAACACGGCTTTCTTGTTGCGCATCTGCTCCCTTGGCACCCTTGATGATGTGACCGATCCCATTGAAGGTCAAAGTTGCTTTTTCAAGGATAACCCCATGTTGAAGGATATTTCCGATTGAGTTGCAACCATAGTTAGTCACACGAGTGTCAATCCCTTGAACCTGACGACCACTTGAAAGAGCTACGACTTTAAGGTCAGCATGGCTACCATTTCCAATCAAATCGCTATCAAAATCAGCAACAACATTTCCTTCGTTCATGACACCGATTGCCCAGTCAATGCTTGCATCGTTGCCTAGTTTACCACGGCGGCTAATGTAGGCAGTGACATTTTCACCTAAACGGTCAATAGCAGCAAATTTCACTTGTGCACCAGAACGAGCAATCACTTCAACTGTGATATTGGCAGTTGCCTTCGCACTACCTTCACCTCGTGACTCTAAACGTTCAAGATAACTAATCTTAGAATTTTCACCAGCGATAATCATAATATGCTTGTTAAATGGCACATCGCTATCACTGTCTTGGTAGAAAATTCCTTCGATTGGCTCTGTAATTTCAACATTATCAGGAATGTAGAGAACAGCACCACTGTTAAAGTAAGCTGTATGGTAGGCTGCCAACTTGTCATCGTCATACTTAACAGATGACATGAAGAATTCCTCGATAAGTTCGGGAATTTCTTCTAAAGCTGAGTGGAAGTCTGTAAAGATTACTCCTTGTTCAGCCAATTCAACTGGAGTTTGTTCAAAAACAGTCTGCGTTCCTACTTGCACCAACTTCAAGTGATTATCTAGAGCCGTGAAGTCAGGAACATTTGCTGAAGGCTCACTTTCTGTGATGGTTCCATCTCCCAGATTCCAACGGTGAAATTTGACACGCTCAATGACTGGTAATTCCAAACTCTCAATCTTATCAAAAGCTTTTTGACGGAGGTCAGCCAACCAGCTTGGTTCAGCGTGCATTTCTGAAAAAAGTTTAATATTCTCTTTAGTCATTTACTTCTCCTAAAAGATACGAGGGAATTACAATTCTTCCTTGTAGTCATATCCAAGTTCTTCAGCTAGTTTCGCGTATCCTTCACGTTCCAAGCGTGCAGCCAATTCTGGACCACCAGAAAGGACAACACGACCTTCCATCATCACGTGGACCACGTCTGGTGTGATGTAGTTCAAGAGACGTTGGTAGTGAGTGATAATCATAGCACCAAAGCCTTCACCACGCATGGCATTGACACCTTTAGACACAACTTTAAGGGCGTCAATATCAAGACCTGAGTCAATCTCATCCAAAAGGGCAAATGTTGGTTCCAACATCAAGAGTTGAAGAATTTCATTACGTTTTTTCTCACCACCTGAGAAACCTTCGTTGAGGTAACGCTCTGCCATTTCTTCTTTCATGTTGAGCAATTCCATTTTCTCGTCTAGTTTAGTGATGAACTCACGAACTGAAATCTTTTCATCATCTTCTTTACCAGCATTCATGGCTGCACGAAGAAACTCTGCGTTGGTAATTCCAGGGATTTCAGATGGGTATTGCATAGCAAGGAAAAGACCCATACGCGCACGCTCGTCTACTTCCAATTCAAGGATGTTTACACCATCAAACAAGACCTCACCTTTAGTAACTTCATAGTTAGGGTTCCCCATGATAGCGGCAGAAAGAGTCGATTTACCAGTACCATTTGGTCCCATGATAGCTGCGATTTCTCCTGTTTTCAGGGTCAGGTTAACCCCTTTCAAAATTTCTTTTCCTTCAATCTCAACGTGAAGATCTTTGATCTCTAATACTGACATGATAGTTCCTTTCTTTTTCTGGCCTACTTCCTTTATCCTTAGAGAAATCACTTACATTTCTCTAAAAAATACAAGAAAAGGTCCATAAATATACTCTACTAGTATAACAAAAAAAAGCCTAAAAGGCTTTGATTTTGTTTAGAAGCTAGTGACTAATCCTTGCGGTTTAGGTGCTGATCAATGGCATCTACTATTTTCCCCATTACATAACTTAACCTAAAGTTTCGAAAAAGTAGAATGGCCCAAAAGGCTGCCATGAAATAGCGACCCGTCATCCAAGCTTCATTGAAAAAATAAGTCTCAGCAGCAGTAAATAGTGCTATCACGATAAATTGTTGTCTAGTCATAGGATTATTGTACCATGAAATCCACTTTTAGTCTTCTTCGACCATGACTTTATCAGCCAGAAATTCAAATCCTTCTGGAATCAGACTGTCTTCTGCTTCTTTTTCAACTTGAGAAGATTTAGCTTTAGCTGAAAAGGCCGCTCGAACCTCTTTCCATTCCTCTAAGGAAATCGCCAAGATTTCAGGTGAAAAACCTGCTGCCTGACTGAGGATGTTGCCAAACATGGTATTGAGATTGTCCCGTTTCATGGTTTGCCCTGCATTGAAATTAGACTCAAAGGCTAAAATAGCATGGTGTTCGTTTGCCGCAACTGGTTGAGAACCAACGAGCAGAGCCTTATCCGGACCAGCTAAGCTTTCAATCACTTCTCCCCATGCATTTTGGAGGCGAATCAAGTTTTGCCGTGCCAAATCAGGATTTTCGACAGCTTCTTGCAGGATAGTCTGAACTTTGTTGCGATCCACTCGATAGACTGTCTTGGAAGTGGCTGGACGGCTAGGAACTGGCACCACTTGTTTAGGAGCTGTTTCAACATTGGCAAGTTCTTGTTTGAGACGAGCGACTTCCTGTCTCAGTGCAGCTATTTCACCTTCGACAGCTTCTGAAAGCACTGGTTCAGGCTTAATCTCAGCTAAACGAATGGTCATCATCTCAGCATAAATCTTAGGTTGCAGGCTTGCTTTCATATCTGCCAAGCTCACAGTCGCTATTCGAATCATTTCAAAGAGGCTTCCCTGAGATAAAGCTAGATTGTCCATAAAAACTGGACTATGATGAGTATTTTCGCCACCCGTCTGGACGACCAGTAAATCACGCAAATACAGCAAGAGATCCGTCACAAAACGAGTCATGCTCTTGCCATTCTCAAATAAAAGATTCAAAGAATCAAGTGCTTTTGGAACATCCTGTTGAGACAAGGCAGCTACATAGTCATCTAGTGCTGATAAACTAATGGTGCCTGTAATCTCCTCAGAGATAGCAGTCGTGAGCTCGTTTCCCTGTGTTAAACTCAAAGCTTGATCCAGAATGGACAAGGCATCCCGCATTCCACCTTCAGCTCGTCTGGCAATGATTTCCACAGCCTCCGGTTCAGAACTGATATTTTCTTTTTCTAGAATATGATAAATATGCTCCTTGATATCTTGAGTTTTAATCGATTTGAACTCAAAACGTTGAACACGCGATAAAATGGTTGCAGGAATCTTATGCAATTCAGTGGTCGCCAAGATAAAGACAACATTCTGAGTTGGCTCCTCAAGAGTCTTCAAAAGCGCATTGAAGGCTCCCGTAGACAGCATATGGACCTCGTCAATAATATAGACCTTGTAACGTGCTAAGCTAGGTGCATAGGTAGATTTGTCACGAATTTCACGGATTTCATCAACTCCATTATTCGAAGCTGCATCCATTTCGATAACATCTTCTAAACTACCTTCTGTCACTGCCTGACAGATATAGCAGTGATTACATGGTTCTCCATCCACTTGATTTGGGCAGTTCATGGCCTTGGCAAAAATCTTGGCTACGCTAGTTTTCCCAGTTCCACGAGGGCCTGAGAAGAGATAGGCATGACTAATCTTTTCCTGCTCGACCGCTTGTTTTAGGGTTTTAGCCACAACCTCTTGACCTACCAGTTGTGAAAAAGTTTGGCTTCTATATTTTCGATAAAGTGCTTGATACATTAGGCTTTCTCCTCAAACATCGTAAAGTCCCATTCTGTCTTCTCAAGCAAAATAGCGACAAATTGTTCCAAGTAATCACGGTCAATGGCATTGTAATCATCAATAAGTGAAGAATCCAAGTCTAAGACACCCAGCAATCGACCATTCTTGAGCATGGGAACTACGATTTCACTCTTGGCCATACTATCACAAGAAATATAGTTTGGATAGGTGCTCACATCGCCAACCAAAACAGTCTCTTGAAACTCAGCAGCTTCTCCACACACGCCTTTCCCAAGCGGAATGCGAATACAAGAAACACCACCCTGAAAAGGCCCTAAAATCAACTCGCTACCATCAAACAGATAAAACCCTGCAAATACAGTATTGGGAAAGCGAGATTTTAGGAGGGCACTAGCATTTGAAAGATTGGCAAGAACATTGGTCTCACCTTCTAGTAAATAAGAGAGTTCCTCATTTAACATTTGATATTGTGATTGTTTTTCTGAATCTAACATAGAACTATTATATCAAAAATGGGAAAGAGACAAAAGAAAAATCCCTTGTTTTAAACAAAGGATTTTGTGATTATCAATTGATTAAAGTTCGATATCACCGAACAAGTCAGCCATTGAGAATCCTGTTTGTGTTTCTGGAAGTTCGAAATCACGTTTTTCTTGACGTTTTGGACGACGTGGACGAGCAGCACGTTTTTCTTCTTTTTGTCCTTCTTCTTGAGCTGGACGTTCTTCAAGAGCTTTGATAGAAAGTGATACACGTTCTGCGTCAGCGTTAACATCAAGGACTTTAACAGTAACTTCTTGACCAACAGTAAGAGCTTCTTTGGGATTTTCGATACGTTTGTGTGAAATTTGTGATACGTGAACAAGTCCATCGATACCTGGCAATACTTCAACAAATGCACCGAAGTCAGTCAAACGTTTAACTGTTCCTTCTACTACATCACCTTTAGCCAATTTTTGCTCAACGCCATCCCATGGTCCAGGTGTTGTTGCTTTAAGTGAAAGTGATACGCGACCTTCTTCTTCGTTAAGATCAAGGATCTTCACTTCGATTTCTTCACCAACAGTTACAACTGATTTAGGTGATACATTACGTTCGTGTGACAATTCAGTCAAGTGAACCAATCCGTCAACCCCACCAAGGTCGATGAAAGCACCGAAACTTGTGATACGAGCAACTTTACCAGTTACGACATCACCAACAGCCAATTTACCGAATACTTCAGCACGAGCCGCTGCAGTAGCTGCTTCAACAACTTCACGACGTGAAAGGATGAAGCGGTTTTCTTTAGGATCAACTTCTTTGATTTTAGCATCAAATTCTTGACCTACGAAACGCTCAGTGTTACGTACGAAACGAGTATCCAACATTGAAGCTGGGATAAATCCACGAACACCTTCAAATTCTACTGAAAGTCCACCTTTAACGGCACGAGTTCCTTTAACAGTAACAACTTCTTCTTCGCGTCCTACAAGTTTGTCCCATGCTTTGCGAGCTTCAAGGCGTTTTTTAGATACAAGGTATGTAACTGTATCAGTATCTTTACCAACTACTTGACGAAGTACAAGAACATCCAATACTTCTCCTACTTTCACAAAGTCATTGATATCTGCATCGCGATCGTTTGTCAATTCGCGAAGAGTCAAGACACCTTCAACACCAGTCCCAGAGATTGCAACGTTAGCTTGAGTCGCATCAACTGTCAATACTTCAGCACTAACAACATCACCAGGCTCAACTTGGCTAACGCTATTTAGCAAATCTTCAAATTCGTTCATCTAAAAAATCCTCCAACAATCAAGTTTTTCCAAACTTGACATACTTATAATTTTTTTCCTAAGCACCCGCAAAGACATGTTCATATCGTTCACGTCTTTCAATTATAAAAATAAAATACCCTAAGATATTTTTCTTTTTATCTTGAATTTATTACCTAAGAACTGGGGTAGCTGGATTCGAACCAACGCATGAGGGAGTCAAAGTCCCTTGCCTTACCGCTTGGCTATACCCCATTGATGAATGGAGAGAGAGGGATTCGAACCCCCGAACCCGAAGGAGCGGATTTACAGTCCGCCGCGTTTAGCCTCTTCGCTATCTCTCCAATGTTTAACGAGAACTATTATATCATGAAATTTTCAATAAAACAAGTATTATTTTGTCAAATTATAGTTTTCAATCAAAATTTCCACAGCTTTTTCAAGTTTTTTATAAAAACTATCGACATTTCCATTCTTTATGATAGCAAATTGGCTATCTAATTCGGCAATTTCCCCAATAACCTTTTTCCCGATCGTCAAAACGTATCCTTCATAGCTGTCTTTTCCAACAGTCACTTTTGCATCGGTTAATTGGATTTCAATTTTCTTATCTTTTTTACTCATACTGTACCTCTTTTCACTTTTTCTATTGTACAAGAAAATGCTCAAACTAGCAAGAAAAAACTCCATTTCAGCCATTACAACTGCTACGGAGTTCTTCTTTACTTCATGTCTTTTAGTCCACTTTGACAATCCATCCTTCAGGCGCTTCTACATCACCGAATTGGATACCAGTCAATTCGTCATAGAGTTTCCGTGTAACAGGACCTACTTCTGTTTCACTATAGAAAACATGGAATTCATCATCATGTTGGATACCCCCAATTGGAGAGATGACTGCTGCTGTTCCACAAGCACCTGCCTCTACAAACCGATCCAAATTGTCAATCGGAACATCACCTTCGATCGGTGTCAAGCCCAAGCGGTGTTCAGCCAAGTAAAGCAATGAGTACTTGGTAATAGATGGCAAGATAGAAGGGCTTAAAGGCGTTACAAACTCATTATCAGCCGTAATCCCAAAGAAGTTGGCTGATCCGACTTCCTCAATCTTGGTGTGAGTAGCTGGATCTAGGTAGATAACATCTGAAAATTGGCGCGACTTGGCCATTTTACCTGGGAGGAGGCTAGCAGCATAGTTACCTCCAACCTTAGCCGCACCTGTACCATTTGGAGCTGCCCGGTCGTATTCATCCTGAATCAAGAAGTTGGTTGGGACTAAACCACCTTTAAAATAGTTACCAACTGGCATAGCAAAGATGGTGAAAATATACTCTTCTGCTGGTTTTACCCCAATAATATCCCCAACACCAATCAAAAGTGGACGAAGATAAAGGGTTCCACCTGTTCCATATGGTGGGACGTATTCTTCATTTGCACGCACAACTGCTTTACAAGCTTCTACAAACATTTCTGTCGGAACTTGTGGCATCAAAAGACGGTCACAAGTACGTTGCAAACGCTTGGCATTTTCGTCAGGACGGAACAGTTGAACACTGCCGTCCTTGGTACGATAGGCTTTCAATCCCTCAAATGCTTGCTGTCCATAGTGGAGACTTGGAGAAGACTCTGAAATATGCAAGGTTGCATCCTCTGTCAATTCTCCTTGATCCCATTGACCATTTTTGTAGTGAGCGATATAACGGTAAGGTAGTTTCATATAAGCAAAACCAAGATTTTCCCAATCAATTGCAACTGTCATGTGTTTCTCCTTTATACTATTCAAACTATGTGTTCTATTCTACACTTTTCTAGTAAAATTTCAAGTATTATTTGTAATTTTCTGAAAATTTTTTCAACATAAAGAAATCAGCCCTCTGGACTGATTCTTTTTACGAATTTGTTTTGTCCTCTTTAAAGACTTCTTTGAGGTAAGCATCGAAAACTTCCTCATCTGAAATGGTGTCTGAAATAAAGCTTCCATTGCTAGTACGTTCTGACAAGTTGAGGTCTTGCAATCGACTCTCATAGATTGTTCCCTTGTTAGATTGGACAAGTAACGTTTGGTCATTTTCTTCTACTTCTGTACTAAAAAGATCACCAACGAAACCTTGCTCTGCAACTGCTCCAGCCAAGAAAACTCGGTGCGGTTTGTTTTTCAACTCACGCAAGACTTGTAGGCCTCGTTTGGCACGGCTGGTCGCTGGAATTTCCTCAATGGAAACGCGTTTCAAGCTTCCACGT
Organism: Streptococcus oralis; assembly: GCF_023109195.1. Taxonomy (GTDB): domain Bacteria; phylum Bacillota; class Bacilli; order Lactobacillales; family Streptococcaceae; genus Streptococcus; species Streptococcus oralis_BV. The sequence continues at coordinate 380,533 of NZ_JALDUB010000001.1, read as the reverse complement.
TGGGTCAAGAGGTAGAAGGATGAAGTGTTACAGATAAAGGCTGCCTGAAGCGCATCATCTGCTTTCAGGTTCATAGCCTTGACACCTGCAGCCTTGGCACCAACAACCGGAACCTCTTCGATATTGAAACGAAGGGCGTAACCGTTTTGACTAATCAAGAGTACATCATCAAGTCTAATCGGAGCCACTGCTACAATCTGGTCTGTCTCGTCTTTGAGCTTAGCATACTTAACAGACTTAGACTTGTAGGTCCGCCATGGAGAGAATTCTTTGCATTCTACGCGTTTGATTTGACCAAGGCGAGTTGCTGCAAAGTAGGTAGTTGCATCATCAAACTGATCCACGACTTCTGCATAGAGAATTTCTTCGTTCGTTTCAAAGTTTGTAATCGTTTGGCTCAGATGCTCTCCGATATCCTTCCAGCGAATATCTGCCAATTCATGGATTGGTCGATAAATGACATTCCCAAAAGTTGTGAACATCAAGAGGTGCTGGGTTGTCTTGGCAGTTTGTACAAAGATCAAACGATCATCATCACGTTTGCCAATTTCTTCCAGCGTAGAAGCCGCAAAGGAACGTGGGCTAGTACGCTTGATGTAACCAGCCTTGGTCACGCTGACATAGGTATCTTCCTCGGCAATCAAACTAGCTGTGTCAATCTCGATTACTTTTGCAGTATCTTCCAAAGTACTCAAACGTGGAGTCGCAAATTTCTTCTTGACCTCACGAAGCTCTTTCTTCATGAGATTGTACATGGTCCGTTCATCACCGATAATGGCCGCAAGCATGGCAATTTTTTCACGAAGCTCTGCTTCTTCTTCCTGCAAGACAACCACGTCTGTATTGGTCAAACGATACAGTTGCAAGGTTACGATAGCCTCAGCCTGCTCTTCTGTAAACTCATAGCTGACCTTGAGATTTTCTTTAGCGTCAGCCTTATTCTCAGAAGCACGGATAAGGGCAATGACTTCGTCCAAAATCGAAATCACGCGAATTAAACCTTCAACGATATGGAGACGTTTTTCAGCCTTTTCCTTGTCAAACCGTGAACGCGCCAAGATGACTTCGCGACGGTGGGCAATGTAGCTAGACAAGATTGGCACAATCCCAACCTGACGGGGAGTGAAATTGTCAATCGCTACCATGTTGAAGTTGTAGTTGATTTGCAGGTCTGTGTACTTGAAGAGATAGTTAAGAACCAGCTCGGTATTAGCATCTTTCTTGAGTTCAATAGCAATACGAAGACCATCACGGTCAGACTCATCACGAACCTCAGCGATCCCTGCCACCTTGTTATTGACACGAACATCATCGATTTTCTTGACCAGATTGGCCTTATTGATTTCATAAGGAATTTCAGTGATAACGATTTGTTCCTTACCACCTTTTAGCTTTTCAATCTCCGTCTTAGATCGAACAACTACGCGCCCTTTCCCGGTTTTATAGGCCTTCTTGATTTCATCACGTCCTTGGATGATAGCCCCTGTAGGGAAGTCTGGCCCAGGCAAGAATTCCATGAGTTTGTCCACCTTGGCTGTTGGGTGGTCAATCATGTAAACCGTCGCATCAATAACCTCAGCTAAATTATGGGGAGGAATGTCTGTAGCATAACCAGCCGAAATCCCAGTCGAACCATTGACCAAGAGGTTTGGAAATGCTGCTGGCAAAACCGTCGGTTCTTTCTCGGTATCGTCAAAGTTCCAAGCAAAGGGAACTGTCTTCTTTTCGATATCTTGAAGAAGATAACCAGCAATCTCAGACAAACGAGCCTCGGTATAACGCATAGCCGCAGGCGGATCTCCGTCCATAGAACCGTTATTACCGTGCATTTCAACTAGAATCTCACGATTTTTCCAATCCTGAGACATACGGACCATAGCATCATAGATGGAGCTGTCACCGTGTGGGTGGAAATTCCCCATGATGTTACCGACAGACTTGGCAGACTTACGGTAGCTCTTGTCAAAAGTATTGCCATCCTTATTCATCGAATAAAGAATACGACGTTGCACAGGCTTCAATCCATCACGAATGTCTGGCAAAGCCCGGTCTTGAATGATGTACTTGGAGTAGCGACCAAAGCGCTCTCCCATGATGTCCTCCAGGGACATGTTTTGAATGTTAGACATAGGATACTAAGCCCGTAAAATGCAAAGTAAAAATAGGAAATTCTTAAAGCGAGCGATGCTCGTAAGAGAATTTATCTTTTTCACACAGCATTTAGGGCGTGTTCAACTCCTTTCAAAGAATGTAGAGTAGGTTTTTATAAAATAAAGGATATTTACTGGAAATTAGTCCCGTGTTCAGTTACATTCAGTAACCAAAAGACCCTTTCTGTAGTTTAATCTTTAAAATTAGATTCTTTATTTAGTTAACGATTAAGAAGTCTCTCCTCAGCATACTCAATCATCTTCTCAGCTACTTCCATATCATAGCCAAATCCCATCTTTTGAGCAAGAATTTGAGCTTCTCTGTGGAAGAGATTCATTGTGGAGAGTAGGGATTGAGTGATTTTCTCTACACTTGAAAAATCAAGGAGAGCAGAGAATTCCTTCTCCTTCTCTGCAGGTAAATACTGAAAAAGATACTTGTAGTTCTTGCCGATATCGACTGTTCCATTATCACTTGCAACCTGCCAAGCCAAGACCTTCAAGAGTTCTTGTTGGCAAATCTCGTAGAGATGGTCGGTCGCATAGATGACTTGCTTGCGACAGATTCCCTTGACCACATAGGCTGATACCCACCAAAATTCATTGCAGGCTTTTTCGAAATCTGTCTGACTAGCTGGATTCGTCCAGTAACGCTGAGGATTTGGAGAATAAGGCGAAAATAAGCCCTTAGGGTCCTCTAGCACCGTGAAATCCGCTTCGCTTTCTACCCACTCCTTGATATACTCTTTAGGACATAGAGTCAAATCAATACGGTTGCCATCTTCAAAGAGCATGAGATAGAGACGACGGTTGCCTAGGATATTATGCTGCTCAATGATACGAGCGCCAAACTGGTCCAACCAAGCAAGGTCACTCGTCAGATTATCTAAATCGTCCACGACATAAACAACATCATAGTCTTGAAACTCATCTGTTTGAACCTTTTGGTTTGTACGTGAACCAGATAGTGCCACGGCTTCGACTTTTAGAGTTTTTGCGGTTTGTAAAATTAAATCAAGCATTTCGGGTTCAGTTCTCATGTTAACACCTGTTCTTTATTTGATATTGCTGTCTATTAGCGTACTATTTCTCAAGTTAAATTAGTTAATCAATTATAACAGATTTAGCTATCCTTCTCTCAAAGTTTTTAATTTCGACAAAATTCTAGATTCATCCATGCTTAAAATAACAAATAAAGTCGAAGTATAGATGTCATCGTACCATTGTTCCAGTTCATCATCAGCCAAATCAAGATGATATTGATTTGAATTATTGTGCCTTAAACCAAAATTATTATACATTTCAAAAAGTTTTTCAAACGCGATAACCTTTTGATTGTTAACTTTCAAAATATCTTTTAATTCTTCAGAATTATTTAATTCTCTCCTAAACGGTTCAAGGTAGTTCGCTAAAGCAATAAGTATTTCTTTCTTACGCTGAACATCTCCTTTATTTGCAAAATGATTATATTCTAAAACCTTTATCGCATCTTGAATACTCGTTTCAGATACAATCTGAGAAACTTCTGAGGCATAAACATTCTTTTCAACGATGATTTGACGACCACTTTCTAAAGTAAGAAACTCATTATTCGATAAATCTAGAACTCTGTTGATATTTTCTCTAACAGCATACACATCATCCCTTAATAAGGGATGATTCGGGTTTATAATCGACAACATATCATTTAAAAGCTCAGTAAAAATAAAAAGTTTTTCTAATTCATTATCCGCTTGAGATAAGCAAAACTTTAAGAACTCATCAAAATCTATAAAAGTTCTGCGATTTTGATAATTAAGAAATTTATGATTTAGTTCCTCTAACAATCTATTCGATAACAAAATATAGAGATTATCAAATTCCGTGCTCGGGTTAAAATTCATACCATCTAAGATTTCAAAATAATTTTTTCTAACCATCAGAAAACAGTACTCTCCTCCAAGGTAAACTTGACATTATCCTCAATCCATTTACGGCGTGGTTCGACCTTATCTCCCATAAGGACATTGACGCGACGTTCAGCGCGTGCTAGGTCTTCAATCGTGACACGGATGAGGGTACGCGTTTCTGGGTTCATGGTTGTTTCCCAGAGTTGGTCTGCATTCATCTCACCAAGACCTTTATAGCGTTGGAGCGTAGCGCCTTTACCGAACTGCTTGCGAAGTTCTTCTAACTCACCATCCGTCCAAGCATAGGCCACTTCTTCTTTCTTGCCTTTGCCTTTGGACATCTTGTAAAGTGGAGGAAGGGCGATATAGACATGGCCTGCCTCAACTAGCGGACGCATATAACGGTAGAAGAATGTTAAAAGAAGAGTTTGGATATGGGCACCGTCGGTGTCGGCATCGGTCATGATAATAATCTTGTCATAGTTGGCATCTTCAAGTGAGAAATCTGCTCCAACACCAGCACCGATGGTATAAATCATGGTATTGATTTCTTCATTTTTGAGGATATCCGCCATCTTAGCCTTGGCTGTATTGATAACCTTGCCACGAAGAGGCAAGATAGCTTGGAATTTACGGTCACGACCTTGCTTGGCAGAACCACCGGCAGAATCTCCTTCGACTAGGTAGAGTTCATTCTTTGCAGGGTTTTTAGACTGGGCTGGAGTCAATTTACCAGAAAGCAAGCCCTTGTCTTTTTTATTTTTCTTACCATTTCGGCTCTCATCACGCGCTTTGCGAGCTGCCTCACGAGCATCACGCGCCTTGATAGCCTTGCGAATGAGATTGGAAGCCAATTCTCCATTTTCCATAAGGAAGAAGGTCAACTTATCAGCCACAATTCCATCCACAACCGGACGAGCTAGTGGACTCCCCAGTTTATCCTTGGTCTGACCCTCAAACTGGAGGTGTTCTTCAGGAACGAGAATAGAAAGAACGGCTGCTAGTCCCTCGCGGTAGTCTGACCCTTCAAGGTTTTTATCTTTTTCCTTGAGAAGTCCTGTCTTGCGCGCATAGTCATTCATAACCTTGGTAATGGCAGACTTGAGTCCTGTCTCATGTGTTCCACCATCTTTCGTACGAACGTTATTGACAAAGGATAGAATGTTATCTGAAAATCCATCATTGTACTGGAGGGCAATCTCCACTTGGAAACCATTGTCTTCGCCTTCAAAGTATAGGACTGGCGTCAAGGTTTCCTTGTCTTCATTGAGGTAAGAAACAAAGTCTTGTACCCCGTTCTCATAATGGAATTCGATTGCTTCATCTGTTCGCTTATCTGTTAAAGACAAGGTCACATTTTTTAAGAGAAAGGCTGACTCATTGAGTCGTTCTGAAATGGTATTGTATTTGAAGTCAGTCGTAGAGAAAATCGTCGCGTCAGGCATGAAAGTGACTTTGGTACCGGTCTTAGACTTGGGTGCTGTACCAATTTTCTTCAAGGTTGTGACGGGTTTCCCGCCATTTTCAAAACGTTGCTTGTAGACTGTACCGTCACGGGTAATTTCAACTTCCAACCAACTTGAGAGGGCATTAACAACCGAAGAACCGACTCCGTGAAGACCTCCAGATGTCTTATAGCCACCTTGACCGAATTTCCCTCCAGCGTGGAGAATGGTAAAGATAACTTCAACAGTTGGAATTCCCATGGCGTGCATTCCCGTTGGCATCCCACGTCCGTGGTCTTGAACCGTTAAACTCCCGTCTTTATTGATGGTCACATCAATGCGATCACCAAATCCAGACAAGGCTTCATCGACTGCATTGTCCACTATTTCCCAGACCAAATGATGGAGACCTGCTCCGTCGGTCGATCCAATGTACATCCCTGGACGTTTACGGACCGCATCCAACCCTTCTAGCACCTGAATGGCGTCATCATTGTAGTTATTAATATTGATTTCCTTTTTTGACACAAGGAACCTCCTATTTGTTCATCTTTTCTATTTTACAGGTTTTCTAGCGATTTTGCAAAGCTTTTCCCTTTCAGCTGTCACAATTTCACAGGATATTCTCTGACTTTCTATACCATTTCATGGTATAATAGTACTATGATGACATTTGTATTATTAATTTTAGCTTATCTGCTAGGTTCGATTCCGTCTGGTCTTTGGATTGGACAAATCTTCTTTCAAACAAATCTGCGTGAACATGGTTCTGGAAACACCGGAACAACCAATACTTTCCGAATTTTAGGTAAGAAAGCGGGTATGGCAACCTTTGTGATTGATTTCTTTAAAGGAACCTTGGCCACTCTCCTTCCAATCCTTTTCCACCTTCAAGGTGTATCACCTCTTGTCTTTGGTCTTTTGGCCGTAATTGGACATACCTTTCCTATCTTTGCAGAATTTAAAGGTGGCAAGGCTGTCGCAACCAGTGCTGGAGTGATTTTCGGATTTGCGCCTGTTTTCTGTTTTTATCTAGCAATCGTATTCTTTGGAAGCCTCTATCTAGGTAGTATGATTTCACTATCAAGCGTTACTGCTTCTATTGCAGCCGTTATCGGAGTTCTCCTATTTCCACTATTTGGATTTATCCTGAGTAGCTATGACCCTCTCTTCATTCTGATTATCCTAGCACTTGCTAGCTTGATTATCATTCGTCACAAGGATAATATCATACGTATCAAAAATAAAACTGAAAATCTTGTCCCTTGGGGATTGAACCTAACCCATCAAAATCCTAATAAATAAAACGCCAGTTTGAAACTGGCGTTTTTTTGTATGCTTATTTTGACTTGATGTAGTTGATCCCATCTGCCTTAGGCGCAACTGCTTTTCCAAAGAAGGCTGCCAAGACAAGAATGGTCAAGACATAAGGCGCGATTTGAAGGTAAACCGCTGGAACTCCTTGTAGGAAAGGTAATTGAGAACCGATAACTGCCAAACTTTGTGAAAGTCCAAAGAAAAGACTAGAAAGCATAGCACCAATTGGGTTCCATTTACCAAAGATCATCGCAGCAAGGGCGATAAATCCAGGACCGATAATAGTTGTCACTGAGAAGTTAACTGAAATGGATTGAGCATAAATTGCTCCCCCAATTCCACCTAGGAATCCTGAAATAATAACCCCAAGATATCGCATCTTGTAGACATTGATCCCCAAGGTATCCGCTGCCTGAGGGTGTTCACCAACAGAGCGAAGGCGAAGACCAAAACGTGTCTTAAAGAGAATAAACCATGCAAGGAATGAGAAGGCAATCGCGATATAACCTAGCAAACTTGTTGACTTGAAGAAGATATCTCCAATCACAGGGATATCAGCCAAAACTGGGAAATCAAAACGTCCGAAAGTCTGGCTTAAGTTATCCGTTTGCCCTTTGTTATAAAGAACTTTAACCAAGAAAACTGCTAGGGCAGGAGCCATCAAGTTCAATACTGTACCACTGACAACATGGTCTGCACGGAAATGAACTGTAGCGACGGCATGGATGAGGGAGAAAATAGCTCCCACGATACCAGCAACTAACAAGGAAATCCAAGGAGTCGCCGCTCCAAGTTGTTCTGCAAACTCAAGGTTAAAGACAACCCCAGAAAAGGCTCCCATAACCATAATTCCTTCAAGACCGACGTTAACGACACCACCACGTTCAGAGAAGACTCCTCCAATACTCGTAAAAATAAGTGGTGCTGAGTAAATCAGCATAGAAGAGACCAAGAGGGTGAGTAATGTTGTAATAGACATCCTTACTTACCTCCTTTAACTTGTTTTTTAGGTTTGACAAAGCGTTCGATAATGTAGTGAACGCTGACAAAGAAGATAATAGACGCTGTTACAATGCTAACAAGCTCAGACGGAACTTGCGCTGCGTTCATACCCGGTGCTCCTACTTGCAAAACTCCAAATAAGAAAGCTGCAAAGAGAATTCCAATTGGTGAATTTCCAGCAAGCAAACTAACTGCCATCCCGTTAAATCCGATAGCTAATGATGATCCCTGAACGTAAACGTTTTGGAAGGTTCCAAGACCTTCTACCGCCCCACCAAGACCAGCCAAGGCACCAGAGATAATCATTGATAGAATGATTGTACGTTTTGCTGAAATACCAGCGTACTCTGAAGCATGGGGATTAAGACCAACTGCACGAATTTCAAAACCGAGAGTCGTTTTCTTGAGCAAGAACCAAATCACAGCTACAGCAATGATTGCAAAGAAGATTCCAATATTCATACGGGAATTTCCAGTCAACTCTGATAACCATGGTGTCTGGTAAGTAGCATTGGCACTAACACGAATCGTTGAGTCTGTACTTTGCATAATATCTTTCGGAAAGGCATGAATAAAGGCATTTCCCACATACAATACAATGTAGTTCATCATGATGGTCACGATAACCTCTGACGTACCGAGATAGGCTCTGAGGATACCTGGAATCGCACCAACAATTCCACCTGCGATCAAAGCAATGATCACTGTCAATGGAATCAAAACGAGACGAGGCATATCTGGATTTGACAAGGCAAACCAACCACTGAGAATCCAGCCTGCAAGTGCTTGACCAGGAAGTCCAACGTTAAAGAAACCTGCTCGACTGGCAACTGCGAAACCAAGACCTATCAAGACAAGAGGACCCATGGCACGGAAAATTTCACCAACTCCACGAAGACTACCGAAAGCTGTATAGAACAACTCCTCATAACCCCAGATAGCATCATATCCGAAGATCCACATGACAATGGCTCCGAGCAAGATTCCTAAGAATACGGAAATCAAGGGAACCGAAATTTGTTGTAATTTTTTAGACATCACTCTTCTCCTTTCCCAAGTTTCCACCTGCCATCAAGACACCAAGTTCTTGTTTGTTAGTTGTTTCTGGCGATACAATACCTTGAATTTTACCATCGTGAATAACAGCAATTCGGTCTGAGACATTTAAAATCTCATCCAATTCAAAGCTGACAACAAGGACAGCCTTCCCATTATCACGCTCTTCAATCAAACGTTTGTGGATATATTCAATGGCACCGACATCCAAACCACGAGTTGGCTGGCTGACGATAAGGAGATCAGGATCTCGATCAATCTCACGAGCGATAATCGCTTTTTGTTGATTTCCTCCTGAAAGAGCTGCCGCTGGAACAAATTCGCTTGCCGCACGGACGTCAAATTCTTCCATCAATTTCTTGGCATGTGAAGTGATATTGGCATAGTTCAAGATGCCATTTTTGCTGAGTGGTTCTTTGTAGTAGGTTTGAAGAGCGATATTTTCTGAAATCATCATCTCCAAAATCAAGCCATCACGGTGACGGTCCTCAGGAACGTGCCCCACGCTTAGTTCTGTAATTTGTCGAGGATGCATCCCCACGATTGATTTGCCTTTTAATTCAACGCTACCTGACTCAACCTTACGAAGACCAGTAATGGCTTGAATGAGTTCAGACTGACCATTGCCATCAATACCTGCAATACCAACAATTTCACCAGCACGAACATCCAAAGAAAGATTCTTCACAGCTGGTACACCGCGGTTTTCATTGACAACCAAGTCTTTGATAGACAAGACCACTTCTTTGGGTTGTGGTGCTTGTTTTTCCGTTTTAAAGGAGACTGAGCGTCCAACCATCATTTCTGCCAAGTCCGCATTTGTTGCCCCTGCGATTTCAACTGTCTGGATTGATTTCCCACGACGGATAACCGTCACTCGATTCGATACCGCACGAATCTCATCCAGTTTATGGGTAATCAAAATAATGGACTTCCCTTCTTTGACAAGGTTTTTCATGATTGCCATCAACTCATCAATCTCTGAAGGAGTCAATACGGCTGTAGGTTCGTCAAAGATAAGGATATCAGCACCACGATAGAGTGTTTTCAAGATCTCTACACGTTGTTGGGCACCAACGGAAATATCCGCCACCTTAGCAGCTGGATCTACTGCCAAACCATAACGTTCAGAAAGAGCCTTGATTTCTTTAGTAGCACCAGCTATATCTAGAACACCATTTTTAGTGATTTCACTCCCTAAAATGATATTCTCAGCTACTGTAAAAGCCTCAACCAACATAAAATGTTGGTGAACCATCCCAATTCCAAGACCAGCGGCTTTAGATGGTGAGTCTAGTTTTACAACTTGACCATTCACCACAATTTCACCGCTCGTTGGTTCAAGAAGTCCTGCCAGCATATTCATCAGAGTGGATTTACCCGCTCCATTTTCTCCTAAAAGTGCATGGATTTCACCTTTTCGCAGTTGCAAGTTGATTTTGTCGTTTGCTACAAATTCACCAAACACCTTGGTAATATCCCGCATCTCAATGACATTTTCGTGTGCCATATGCTCTTCCTTTCAGAGGTTTATTTTATTTCAATAAAACCTGCTAATCACATTAACAAGCTCTATTGAGACAAAAATTGCCTCAATTCTTAAAGAAGCGACCAATGGCCGCTTCCTAAGAAATGACTTTTATCCATTATTTTTCAGGAACTTTTACGCTTCCGTCAAGGATTTTAGCTTTTGCATCTTCAACAGCTTTTTTACCTTCTTCTGAAAGGTTTGTTACTGCTAGCTCAACCCCTTTATCTTTCAATGAGTAAACAATCACTTGTCCACCAGGGAATTCACCTTTTTCTGTTTTGTTGGCAATATCTTTTACAGTTGTACCAACTTGTTTCAATGTAGATACAAGAACGAAGTTAGATTCTTTACCATCTTTAGAAGTGTATTTACCTTCTGCTGCTTGGTCACGGTCTACACCGATAACCCAAACTTTTTCGTTTTCATTTTTGTTTTCGTTCAATGATTTTGCTTCAGCAAAGACACCAGCACCTGTACCACCAGCTGCTTGGTAGACAACGTCTGCACCGGCAGCATATTGAGCTGCTGCAATTGTTTTACCTTTGGCAGCATCACCAAATGAACCAGCATAGTCAACTTGGACTTTGATAGATGGGTCTACTGATTCAACACCAGCTTTGAATCCAGCTGCAAAACGTGAAATAACTTCAGATTCAATACCACCTACAAAACCAACTTGTTTTGTTTTCGTAGTTTTCGCTGCTGCAACACCAGCAAGGTAAGCTGCTTCATTATCTGCAAATCTTACGCTCGCAACATTCTTTTGACCTTCAATCACATCATCAATCAAGACATAGTTTAGGTCAGAGTGGTCTTTTGCTGCTTCCTCAACTGCATTGTGAAGGGCAAAACCAACACCGAAGATCAGGTTGTAACTTCCAGCCGCTTGTTGCAAGTTGTTAGCATAGTCTGCTTCGCTTGTTGATTGGAAGTAAGTATAACCTTTATCTTTAGAAAGATTGTGTTCTTTACCCCAGTCTTGCAAACCTTCCCAAGCTGATTGGTTAAATGATTTATCATCAACACCACCAGTATCTGTTACGATTGCTGCTTTGGTCTTCATTTCTGATGAAGATGAAGCTGCGTTACGAGAAGAGCGGTTACCACATGCAGCAAGTCCAACTGCTGCTACTGCAACTAGACCAAGGCCTAGCCATTGTTTCTTGTTCATTACTGAACCTCCTAAATAAGATGTGCAACGATGTTGCAAGTATGGATTGTTTGGTCACACAGACCACAGCCACTATAAGAGTGGCCCAGACTAATTTAAGTCTGTAAATGAGTATGGAAGTAACTCCCCGACCGTCATCTCGACCGTCGATTTATCTTTAGCGACTAAAGTCACTTTTAGATCTTGTTCAAAAAATTCAACCATGACCTGGCGACAAGCACCACATGGCGAGATGGGTTTTTCAGTTTGTCCGTAGACAATCAACTCTGAAAACTCCCGTTGCCCTTCCGAAACTGCTTTAAAAATAGCAGTACGCTCTCCACAATTAGTCAAGGGATAGCTAGCATTCTCGATGTTTACACCCGTATAAATACTACCATCCTTGGCTACTAAAACAGCTCCGATAGGAAAGTGAGAATAGGGGACATAGGCTTGTTTGCTGGTTTCAATTGCTAGTTCAATCAACTCAGTAGTCGCCATCTGCTAATTCTCCTTTTAAGATTGTTACACCAGCAGATGTTCCGATACGGGTAGCGCCTGCTTCCACAAAAGCGACAGCATCTGCATATGAACGAGCTCCACCAGCCGCCTTAACTCCCATATCTGGTCCGACTGTTTTACGCATCAACTGAACATCCTCAATAGTGGCACCACCAGTTGAAAATCCAGTTGATGTTTTGACAAAGTCAGCGCCTGCTTTCTGGGATAATTGGCAGGCCACAACCTTTTCATCGTCTGTCAACAAGCAAGCTTCAATAATGACCTTCACCAACTTGTCACCACTTGCTTCTACGACAGCACGGATGTCCGATTCAACTAAATCCAGATTGCCTGATTTGAGGGCACCAACATTGATAACCATATCAATCTCATCTGCACCGTTTTGGACAGCTTCTTTTGTTTCAAAAGCTTTCACAGCTGAAGTTGTTGCTCCCAAAGGAAAACCTACTACTGTACAAACCTTTACATCTGAGCCTTCAAGCCCTGTTTTCGCATGTTTAACCCATGTAGGATTAACACAAACGCTGGCAAAGTCATACTCACGCGCTTCAGATAGCAAACGATCAATTTGTTCTTGGCTTGCATCTTGCTTTAAAAGCGTATGATCGATATATTTATTTAATTTCATATTCGGATTCTCCCTAGTTTTATGAGATAATTTCTATAATTTCTCGTAAACTTTGCACTCCATCATTTATTTTAACATATTTTTGAAATTCTGTAACTAGTTCAGAAGAAATTTTTCCATTTGTATAAACTTTTGCAACAATTTCTCCTTTTTGAACGGAGTCTCCAACTTTCTTTTCAAAAACAATCCCTGTTTCATAGTCCAAGTCATCAGACTTGACTGCACGACCAGCTCCTAGTCTCATGACATAGAGCCCAAATTCCATAGCTGGAAGGGCTGAAATAACACCTGTATCTTGAGCTGGAATTTCCAGCACATGGGCAACTTTGACTGGGCGATAGAGATCTTCTAAATCGCCACCTTGTGCTGCTACCATTTCTTCAAACTTAGCCAGTGCTTGGCCATTTTCCAGGTGTTGACGGATTTCCTCGATCGTTTTCTCAACATCAGCCAACCCAAGCATAATCTGAGCTAGCTCGCAGATAAAGTGACTAATATCTTCTCGGCCTTTCCCTTGTAAAATCTCCAATGCCTCAAGGATTTCGAGACGATTGCCAATGGCTCTTCCCAAGGGCTGACTCATATCGGTAATGACTGCTACTGTTTTTCGACCAACAGCCTTACCAAGATCCACCATGGTTTGAGCTAATTCGCGCGCCTCATCAACCGTCTTCATGAAGGCACCCTCACCGACCGTTACGTCTAGCAAAATGGCATCCGCTCCTGCAGCAATTTTCTTGCTCATAACAGAACTAGCAATCAAAGGAATCGTGTCGACAGTTGCTGTCACATCACGGAGGGCATAGAGAAGTTTGTCTGCTTTAACCAGTTGATTGGACTGCCCAATGACAGATACACCAATGTCCTGTACCTGACGAATGAAATCTTCTTGACTTCGCTCAACTTGATATCCCTTAATAGACTCCAATTTATCAATTGTTCCACCAGTATGGCCGAGACCTCGACCACTCATCTTAGCAACAGGCACGCCGAAACTCGCAACAAGAGGAGCCAAGATTAAGGTCACCTTATCACCTACACCACCAGTCGAATGCTTATCAACTTTAACCCCCTCAATAGCTGACAAATCAAACTCCTGACCTGTCTTGACCATATTCATCGTCAGATCAGAAATCTCACGTGTGGTCATTCCTTTAAAATAAACAGCCATAGCAAAAGCAGACATTTGATAGTCTGGAACAGTTCCAGCCACATAGCCTTCTACCAACCATTTGATTTCATTTGAAGTCAGTTCTTGACCATCTCGTTTCTTTTGGATTAAATCAACTGCTCTCATTCTTTCACACTTCTAAGGATATAATATCCCTTATCTTTCTTTACGATTTCACAATTTCCAAAAACTTCTTCCATCTTACTTTTAGCACTTGGAGCCCCTTGTTTTTTCTGAATGACGATGGTTAAATCTCCTCTGTCTTTCAAGAAATCTCTGCTCTTTTCGATAATCTCATGAACAACCTGTTTGCCCGCTCGAATCGGCGGATTAGAAATAACATGGTCAAACTTCCCTTCAACTTGTTCATAGATATTGGATTGGAAAATCGTTGCTTCTACTTTATTACGTTCAGCATTTTGTCGCGCTAGGTCCAAGGCACGATTATTGATATCGACCATGGTCGCCTGAACTCCATAAGCCTTGGCCAATGACAAGCCCAATGGCCCATAACCACAACCCACATCAAGGACCGTCTCTCCTTCATTTACCTCTAGATACTTGAGCAAGAGCTGACTCCCAAAGTCAACCATTTTCTTGCTAAAAACACCCGCATCCGTCAAAAAGGTCATGTTTTCTCCCAACAACTCCACTCTCAACTCATGAATGTCGTGAGCAGCATCAGGATTTTCTGCATAATACATTTTACTCATAAAACTATTTTACCATAATTTGGCTTGAATTGTAAATCGTTTACAAAGTGATGATCAAATGAAAAAGACTGAAGAATCCTAGTCAAAAAACCTTTTCTTCAATCTCTTTCAATTATTAGAAATACATTACAATCTATCGGGAACTACAAATTATCATAGTCAGGAAAAAACAGATCGCCTGTAATCAAGCACATTTTCATCACTATTGCTTAACCTTAAAATACTTTATTATCAACAGGATTCCCAATATGATGTTTAGATAAAAACCCAACTGATAAGTTTGTGTCAAGATTTCCAAACTTGTCCAAAGTCGTATCAAATCTTCTAGTGACATACGGAATAGATATCCTTCTGTAGCAATCCACAAAATCAAAAATAGATAACTACCAGCAGCAAGCCATTTCGTCCACTGCTTTTTTACTAGCCAAGCAATCAAGAGTGAACAGATAAAGATAACTGTTACAAGGAGATGATCCATCAAGAAGGTAAAACCGTAATAGGTTTCTACAAAGCGTCTACCATTATCCGCATTCGCATCCCTTATAAAAGGTAGTGCAAAACTTAAAATAAAACAGAGTTCCAATAAGTAACATCTCAAGATTTTCATTGTATACCTCCTATAAGTTGCGAACTAAAAAGCCCACTTTCAATAACTGATAAGTCTTCAGAAACCATTCTCTATCTCATCATTAAATTATTCAACCTCCATCTACATCTATTATACGATATTGACTTACTACCATCAAGAAACCGCTTTATCTTTTTAGTTTTTTATGGTATGATAAACAAAATATCTAGGGGAAAACAAATGACCAACGAATTTTTACATTTTGAGAAAATCAGCCGCCAGACTTGGCAATCATTACATCGCAAAACAACCCCTCCCTTGACAGAGGAAGAGTTAGAATCCATCAAGAGTTTCAATGACCAGATTAGTCTACAGGACGTAACAGATGTCTATCTTCCCCTAGTTCATCTTATCTATATTTACAAGCGCACCAAGGATGATTTGGCATTTTCAAAAGGAATTTTTCTCCAACGCGAAAGCAAATCCCAACCTTTTATCATTGGGGTTTCTGGTAGTGTTGCTGTGGGGAAATCGACTACTAGTCGCTTACTTCAGATTCTTTTATCACGTACTCTCCCAGATGCTACTGTAGAATTGGTGACAACTGACGGTTTTCTCTATCCCAATCAAACCTTGATGGACCAAGATATCTTAAATCGCAAAGGTTTTCCTGAAAGTTATGATATGGAAGCCTTGCTGAATTTTCTTGACCGCCTAAAGAATGGGCAAGATGTCGATATTCCTGTCTATTCTCATGAAGTGTATGACATCGTTCCTGGAGAGAAGCAACGTGTCAAAGCTGCTGATTTTGTCATTGTCGAGGGGATTAATGTCTTTCAAAACCCTCAAAATGAGCGTCTTTACATCACTGATTTCTTTGATTTCTCCATCTATGTGGATGCTGCTGTCGAGGACATTGAAAGTTGGTATCTGGATCGTTTCTTAAAGCTGCTCAGCTTTGCCCAAAATGATCCCAACAGCTACTACCACCGCTTTACACAAATGCCGATTGGAGAAGTTGAAGCCTTTGCTCACCAGGTTTGGACCAGTATTAATCTCACAAATCTACAAAACTATATCGAACCAACAAGGAATCGCGCCGAGGTCATTCTCCACAAGACTAAAAACCATGAAATCGATGAAATTTACCTAAAAAAATAATTTCCCCTTGTCAAAACCTAAGTTTTCATATATAATGGTATAGTTAGTAAATATGGAGGTAAGAACATTGGCAAACATTAAATCAGCTATCAAACGCGCTGAATTGAACGTTAAACAAAACGAAAAAAACTCAGCTCAAAAATCAGCTATGCGTACTGCTATCAAAGCTTTCGAAGCAAACCCTTCTGAAGAACTTTTCCGTGCTGCTAGCTCAGCTATCGACAAAGCAGAAACTAAAGGTTTGATTCATAAAAACAAAGCAAGCCGCGATAAAGCTCGTCTTTCAGCTAAACTTGCTAAATAAGAAACAGTCCATAGAGGCTGTTTTTTTGTCCTCTAATCAGAAAAGGTAGAAAATGAAAATCGCAATTATCGGTTATTCTGGAGCTGGTAAGTCAACTCTAGCAGAAAAGTTATCTAACTACTACTCCATCCCCAAACTGCATATGGATACGCTCCAATTTCAACCTGGTTGGCAAGACAGTGACCGCGAATGGATGTTGGGCGAGATGAAAAACTTTCTCACAAAGCATGAAGCTTGGGTTATCGATGGCAACTACTCTTGGTGCTATTACGAGGAAAGAATGCAAGAAGCTGACCAAATCATCTTCCTCAATTTTTCACCTTGGACTTGCTTACTGAGGGCCTTTAAGCGTTATCTCAAATACCGAGGCAAGGTCAGAGAAAGTATGGCAGCAGGCTGTCCTGAACGCTTTGACTGGGATTTTATCCGATGGATTCTCTGGGATGGGCGGACAAAGAATGCTAAAGAACGCTATCAACGGGTTCAAGAAACCTACCCTGAGAAAGTAATTGTCCTCAGGTTGCAAAAGGAGATGGACCACTTCTTAGAAAATATCGCAAACAACAAGAAAAACCAACGTGTCTAACGTTGGTTTTTTGCTATTAGCCAATCACACTTCCGTTTGGTACAGCTGGATCAACTGTGAGAAGGGTTAATTGTCCATCATGTTCAGCTGAGAGAATCATCCCTTGGCTGACATATTTTTTCATCATTTTACGTGGTTTAAGGTTGGCAACGATTTGGACTTTCTTGCCGACCAATTCTTGTTCGTTTGGATAGTATTTTGCAATTCCTGAGAGGACTTGACGGTCTTCGCCATCACCAGCATCTAGGCGGAATTGGAGCAACTTGTCAGAACCTTCTACTTTAGACACTTCTTTGACCTCTGCGACACGGATCTCGACCTTATCAAAGTCTTCGAACTTGATTTCATCCTTGTTGAGTTTGAGTTCAACTTCATCTGGATTCCATTCTTTTTCGACGGCTGGTTTGGTGCTTTCCATTTGTTCTTTGATATAGGCAATCTCTTCTTCCATGTCGAGACGTGGGAAGATTGGTGTTCCTTTGGCAACAACAGTCACACCTGCAGGGAAATCTGCCAAGCTCAAGTTTTCTAGGCTAGAAACTTCTGCTAAGCCAAGTTGTGCCAATACAGCGCGACTAGTTCCCATCATAAATGGCTCAATCATGTGAGCTACGACACGAAGGCTGGCTGCCAAGTGGCTCATGACACTTGCCAATTGGTCACAGTGCTCTTCATCCTTAGCCAAGACCCATGGGGCTGTCTCATCGATGTATTTGTTGGTACGTGATATAAGAGTCCATACTGCTTCTAAAGCACGTGGATAGTCAACAGCATCCATGTGTGTATGGTAATCAGCAATTGATTCAGAAGCTACTTGAGCAAGAGAATGATCAAACTCTGTCACACCTTCTACATAGGCAGGAATTTGTCCATCAAAGTACTTGTTAATCATGGAAACTGTTCGGTTAAGGAGGTTTCCAAGGTCATTTGCTAATTCATAGTTGATACGGCCGACGTAGTCTTCTGGAGTGAAGGTTCCATCTGAACCGACTGGAAGGCTACGCATGAGGTAGTAACGAAGTGGATCCAGTCCATAACGTTCTACTAGCATTTCAGGGTAAACGACATTCCCTTTAGACTTAGACATCTTGCCGTCTTTCATGACGAACCAACCGTGGGCAATCAAGCGGTCAGGCAATTTCATATCCAACATCATGAGAAGGATTGGCCAGTAGATGGAGTGGAAACGAAGAATATCTTTTCCAACCATGTGGAAGACCGTTCCATTCCAGAATTTATCATAGTTAGCATGATCGTCTTGACCGTAATCAAGAGCAGTCGCATAGTTAAGAAGGGCATCAATCCAAACGTAGACAACGTGTTTGGGATTTGATGGGACTGGAACACCCCAGGTAAAGGTTGTACGAGAAACTGCTAAGTCTTCCAAACCTGGCTCGATGAAGTTACGCAACATTTCATTGAGACGACCATCTGGAGTGATGAAATCAGGGTGAGATTTGAAAAATTCTACCAAACGATCTTGGTATTTGCTGAGGCGAAGGAAGTAAGACTCTTCTGAAACCCATTCAACCTCGTGACCTGATGGAGCAATACCGCCGGTTACATTTCCAGCTTCATCACGGAAAACTTCTGCAAGCTGGCTTTCTGTAAAGAATTCCTCATCTGAGACTGAATACCAACCAGAATATTCACCTAGGTAGATGTCATCTTGAGCAAGCAAACGTTCAAAGACTTGTGCCACTACTTTTTCATGGTAGTCGTCCGTTGTACGGATAAATTTATCGTATGAGATATCGAGTAATTTCCAGAGTTCTTTGACACCAACTGCCATGCCGTCAACATAGGCTTGCGGCGTGATGCCAGCTTCTTCCGCTTTTTGCTGGATTTTCTGACCATGCTCGTCAAGACCTGTCAGATAAAAGACATCGTAGCCCATGAGGCGTTTGTAGCGAGCTAGGACATCACAAGCGATGGTTGTGTAGGCAGAACCGATATGAAGTTTACCAGATGGATAGTAAATCGGTGTTGTAATATAAAAATTCTTTTCAGACATAATTTTTCCTTTCCAGGCAAATGAAACCTGTTTTTCTAACACTTCATTATATCATATTTTTAGTGATTTTCGATAGGAAAATCCACACAAAAAACAAGATAGACAAGCGTCCATCTCGTTTTTTCTGTTCTATATCTTATTCATAACGAAGGGCTTCGATTGGATCGAGCTTAGAGGCTTTATTGGCCGGCAAGACTCCGAAGATCATCCCAACGCTGGCTGACACAGCTAAGCTAAAGAGAGCGATTGGGAGTGAAACCCCAACTTCAATACCTGCAATCATGTTTTGAAGCAATACTCCAGCTAACATGGTCATTCCAGCAGCAATCCCAAGGCCGATGACACCACCTAGCAAGGTTAAGATCATGGATTCAATCAAAAACTGTACCAAGATATTAGCCCGAGTAGCTCCGAGCGCTTTCCGCAAACCAATCTCACGCGTGCGTTCTGTCACCGAAACCAGCATGATATTCATAACACCGGTTCCCCCGACAAAGAGAGAGATTCCTGCGATGGCACTGATAATGGTGGTCATAAAACCAAAGAGTTGTTGTACTTCTTGGAAGGCGGCAGTTGCGTCCGCAACTTGGTACTCTCCTTGCTGAAGACCAGCAATCTCGGTCAGTTTTCGAGCCAACTCTGGTCCCAAGGTCTGCGTTAGACTAGTATCATTGACACGAAAGACGATATTCGAGATTTCATCAGTATTAAAATTGGCTGCGAGAGAGATATTAGTCGTAATTGGAAGACCACCAATCCCAAAGGCTTTAGCAGTTTTAGCTTCATTGCTAGTATAAACGCCAATCACACGGTAACTAAATTCATTAACAGAGATGATTTGATTAACCGCAGCTTCGGGACTATCAAACAAACTCTTGGCTAGTTCTTCGTCCAGCAAAATCACACTGGCAAATTCCTTGTAGTCTTGCGGTCTTAGACTTCTACCCGCAACGATTTCATTTTCAACTGCGTTCATGTAGGTGCTATTTCCGCCTGTCAGATTCGCTCGTTCAACCTTCTTATCCTTATAAGATAAGGTAACGTTGGTCGAGTTGGTGACATAGTAACTGTCTACTCCTTTGAGTTTGGCAGCCTCCTTGACCCAAGATTCTAGTGGTTTTGGTGGTTCAACATGAACATCCTCTTCTTTCCCGCTAACTGTCAAAGCTGACTGACGCTGAGTAAAGGAGCCATCCTTGCTCTTGATAGGAGAGAAAAATACATGGATATCCTTCTGCGATTTGGTCATGTTTTTATTGACCTGACGAGACATAGAGTCGCCAAGAGCCATGATGACAACGACAGACGAAACTCCGATGATAATCCCAATCATGGTGAGGAAGGAACGCATCTTGTGAGCCATGATGGATGAAAAGGCAAATTTCAGATTCTGCATCTTAGTTTTCCTCCTTTTCTAGGGCACTGTCTGATGAGATAACACCATCACGAATGACAATTTGGCGTTTGGCATAGGCAGCAATCTCAGGCTCATGCGTGACCATGATAATGGTTTTCCCTTCCTTGTTTAACTCCACCAACAGCTGCATGATTTGATTTCCCGTCTTGGTATCCAAGGCTCCTGTAGGTTCGTCTGCTAGGATGATAGAAGGATTATTTACCAATGCACGGGCAATCGCTACACGTTGCTTTTGACCACCTGATAACTCGGAAGGCAAATGATGACTGCGCTCCGTCAGCTCAACCTTTTCCAGAAATTCCTCAGCCAATTTCCGACGTTTAGAAGCCGAAACTCCAGCGTAAATCAAGGGCAATTCGACGTTTTGAAGCGCATTGAGCTTAGACAAGAGAAAGAACTGCTGAAAGACAAAGCCGATTTGCTGGTTGCGGACCTTGGCCAGTTGTTTCTCTCCAAGACCTGCAACTTCTTTACCTTCAAGGTAGTACTCTCCACTGGTTGGTGTATCCAACATTCCGATGGTATTCATCAAGGTAGACTTACCAGAACCAGATGGTCCCATAATGGCAACAAACTCACCTTCATGAACTTCTAGACTGATATTTTTAAGGACCTGCAGTTCTTGGTCACCATTTCGATAACTTCTACAGATATTTTTGAGACTAATTAGTTTCTTCATCAGCCTTCACCTCTTTTCCTTCTTCCAAGGAAGATGTTGGATTACTGATGACCTTGGCACCGTCTGTCAAACCTGAAGTAATTTCTTGGTTGTCTGCGTCCGCATTCCCCAAAGTAACTTCTACCTTCTTCGCTTTTTTCTGGTCGTCAACGATCCAGACATAGTTTTTGTCATTTTCGGTAACAACACTTGTCAAAGGAACAAGGATGGCCTTACTCTTGTTTTTGACTTCCACACTGACAGAGAAGCCTTGTTTCAACTCACCGATATCGCTAGTCACATCAACAGTATAAGGGTACTTAGATCCAGTATTTCCTCCAAGGGCTGCATTTGCTGCTTCTCCATTGTTTTTAGGATAATCAGAAATATAGCTGATTTTTCCTGTCCAGCTCTTATCTTGGTAAACCTTCGAAGTAAAGGTAACTTCTTGGCCTACAGAAAGGTTAGCAAGGTTGTATTCAGACAACTCCCCTTTGACCTGCAAGTTTTCATTACTTACAACATGAACTACCACTTGGCTGTTACCCGTTGGTGATTTGGAAACATTACGATTAACTTCAACTACAGTCCCTTCAAGTGTACTGAGGACAGTTGCGGCATCTAGCTGTGCTTGAGCCTTGTTGAGCTGAGCCACAGCATCTGCACGGTTATCCTTGGCATCACTTATTTGAGAATCAATAGAGGATACGGAAGAAGTTGCTGCTTGCGCTTGTTCTGGGAGTCCAGCTTCTGTTGGAACCTGTGGAGAAGCTGGTGTAGCTGATGCATTTTCACGAGCCTTGTTTAACTCCTCGATATGACGGTCTGCCTTTGCAACTGCACGATCAGCCGCATCATAGGCAGCTTGAGCATCTGCACTGCTGTATTTGACCAAAGCTTGCCCTTCTTCGACCTTGTCCCCAACCGAAACGAGAATTTCATCTAAATCTCCCTTACTAGCATCAAAATAAACGTATTGTTCATTTTTTGCTGTAACCGTACCTGACAAGAGAACCGATGAAGCAACGGAACCTTCCTTAGCAGTAACGATATGAGAGGTTTCCTCCTTGACTGCTGACTGGGAAGGTTGTCTAAAAATCAAAATCCCCGCAGCACCGATAACAATAGCACTGGCAACACCAATCGCTGTGTATAATTGCCATTTTTTTGCCTTCTTATTTCTTTTCATTTTCAAGCTCCTTTAATCTTTTGCCTTACAAAAACCATTATATCAGAAATACCAAGCCCAAACAATGACAGTTCAGATGGAAACAATGACAATTCAGGACCATTATTTCGTTCGGTATTCGTTTATTGGATTGTTGTGCTAGATATATAATACAATATCTTTTTGAATTTGGCAAGCGTTTTTATAATTTTTTTATCGTAGCAGATTTTTGCATTCAAAAAATAAAAACGATAGAATATGACTATCAAAGCTATAAGGAGTTTTCTATGAGAGAATATGATATCATCGCCATTGGTGGAGGAAGCGGCGGCATTGCCACTATGAACCGCGCTGGCGAACACGGTGCTAAAGCTGCTGTTATCGAAGAGAAAAAATTAGGTGGAACCTGCGTCAATGTCGGCTGTGTTCCTAAGAAAATCATGTGGTATGGAGCGCAAATCGCTGAAAACTTCCACCACTACGGCCCTGACTATGGTTTTACAAGTTCAGATGTTCAATTTGATTTTGCTAAACTTCGTCAAAACCGTGAAGCCTACATTGATCGCGCTCGCTCATCTTATGATGGAAGTTTCAAGCGCAACGGGGTTGATTTGATTGAAGGTCGTGCTCATTTTGTTGATTCCCACACAGTCAGCGTTAATGGTGAATTGATTCGTGCCAAGCATATCGTGATTGCGACTGGCGCTCGTCCAAGCATCCCAACTATTCCTGGAGCTGAACTCGGTGGCAGCTCAGACGATGTCTTTGCTTGGGAGCAACTTCCTGAATCCGTTGCGATTCTTGGAGCTGGTTATATCGCCGTTGAATTAGCAGGTGTTCTCCACGCGCTAGGAGTAAAAACGGATTTGTTTGTCCGTCGTGATCGTCCCTTGCGTAGTTTTGACAGCTATATCGTTGAAGGACTTGTCAATGAAATGGAAAAAACAGCTCTACCTTTGCACACACATAAGGTACCCGTCAAGCTCGAAGAAACGGAGCAAGGTATTACCATTTATTTCGAAGACGGTTCTAGTCACACTGCCAGCCAAGTTATCTGGGCTACCGGTCGCCGTCCAAATGTAGACGGTCTAGAGTTAGAAAAGGCTGGCGTTACACTCAACCAACGTGGATTTATCCAAGTGGATGAGTATCAGAATACAGTTGTAGATGGCATCTATGCTCTTGGAGATGTGACTGGTGAGAAGGAACTGACCCCAGTAGCCATCAAGGCAGGACGTACCCTATCTGAACGCCTTTTCAACGGGAAAACAAATGCCAAGATGGACTACACGACTATCCCTACAGTTGTCTTCTCCCACCCAGCAATCGGAACCGTTGGTTTAACTGAGGATCAAGCTATAAAAGAATACGGCAAAGATAACATCAAAGTCTACAAGTCAAGCTTTGCATCCATGTACTCAGCCGTTACAAACCATCGTCAAGAGTCTCGCTTCAAACTCATCACCACCGGTGCTGACGAAAAAGTTGTTGGACTACACGGACTTGGTTACGGAGTGGATGAGATGATTCAAGGATTCGCTGTTGCCATCAAGATGGGTGCAACCAAGGCGGACTTTGATGCTACAGTAGCTATCCACCCAACCGCTTCAGAAGAATTTGTGACCATGCGCTAATTATCGCAAGAGACCTCTTGAGGTCTCTTTTTACTTGTAAAATCGGCCGTTACAAAATTGTTACCTTGATTTCAAAAATAGGTTGACTTTTCTTTCTAAATTAGTATAATAGTTACTATAATTTTGAAAAGAGGTTAACAGTTTTGAAAAAAGCTCATATCTATGCTATCCCTGCTATCGGTGCTGCTCTCATCGCTGTATTGGCACAAATCAGTCTCCCTATTGGTCCTGTACCTTTCACTTTGCAAAACTTTGCAATCGGTCTGATTGCTACTGTTTTTAGACCTAGGGAAGCTGTTTTATCTGTAGCTCTCTATCTCTTGCTGGGTGCCATTGGTTTACCTGTTTTTGCAGGGGGAGGAGCTGGATTTCAC
Source organism: Streptococcus oralis (assembly GCF_023109195.1). Lineage (GTDB taxonomy): Bacteria > Bacillota > Bacilli > Lactobacillales > Streptococcaceae > Streptococcus > Streptococcus oralis_BV. Next base: position 356,075 of record NZ_JALDUB010000001.1, on the reverse strand, counting down.
GTTTTAGTCGGCCCAAGTGCAGGCTATCTTTGGTTCGACCTTGTCTATGCTGGACTTACATCTTATCTCATCCATCAAAATAGTGGCTATATCCGCATTTTCCTAGCCAACCTCTTGGGTGACTCCCTCGTCTTTGTCGGGGGAATTCTCAGCCTCCACTTCCTTGCTGGTATGCCACTTGACAAGGCACTCGCTGTTGGCGTCCTTCCCTTTATCCTCCCTGATCTTGGTAAGATTATTGCCATTAGTTTCATTAGTCGTCCCCTACTCGAACGATTGAAAAGTCTTCCATATTTTTCAAGATAAAAGAATAGTCCAGAACCATTGTTCTGGACTATTTCCTTTCTAAGAATCAACTGTACACTATTTAGCTACTCTACTATTCTTATACCAGTATGAATATTAATCGTTTTATTCTTCAAATTATAGTTATTCACGATATGCAAAGTAGAAAAGTATTCTAATTGATTCAAACCAAATATGCTTCCATTGATTTTGGATGCTTAGCAATTGTATACTTTTCAGAAAACGCATTTTCACTGATAGAGCTATATTTTATAAATTATTTGTGATACAATAGAGCTACCTAAAAGATTCAGAAAATTTAATGTTCATTGATTGTTTATATTAACTTGAACATTCTGATTTTTCTTCATTCAAAAATAACTGTAAATAATTATAAGTAGAAAGGTAATTCTATGGCAAAGAATACTCGTGAGCTAATCATTGGGGCTCTCATCACACTAGCTAAGAAAAATCCTCAGCGTAGTTCCTTTACAATGACTGAAATTGCTGCTGAAGCTGGTATTTCACGACAAGCGATTTATCAAAAGCATTTTAACAACTTTGAAGATATTATCGAATACATTCACGAAGAGACCAATCAGGACATTTTTAACGTCTTTAATAAGTACTGCCCTAGCAATGATGGAGATCCTATCAGCTTTTTAGCAGACCATATACTTCCTCTCATATACGAAAAAAGGAAAGTTATTAACACCTTGTATACCACACAAGTCGACCCATGTTGGAAGGAATTTCTGCGTGGAATATACTCAGAGTGGGTACTAAAGAATGTCAATTACCAACTGAAATATAATTTTAATAAAGAGGACATCGCTTATATCATTACGACCATGGCAATCTCTTTCATTGAAGTCTGGATTCGTAAAGATAATCCAATACCACCTGAAGAGTATAGAGAGACTTTCATTCAATTATCTAAGACTTCTCTCTGTGACTATATTGTGTCCTAAAAAAGAATCTTGAGTTGCACTCAAGATTCTTTTTATTGTTGCCCTTTAAAGGTATCGACCATTACCTGAAATTCTTCATTGGAAAGCGTGATTCCTTTTCCCATTTTGGTATGGTCTGGGCTCCAAGCGCGAATGTCAAACTTTGCAGGGGCACCATTAAAGCTAACGCGATTTAGTTCTTTTGTCCATCCTTTGTCATTTTCAGACAAGGTGAGCAAGTGTTCTTCGATTTCAAATGTAAATTCTGCCATTTTAACTCCTTTATGTGATATGCTTTCTATAGTCTATTCGTAAAAATCTTGTGGTTTTTAGGAAAATTTTATATAATGTGGATATATAAGAAGGGAGGATTCTATGAGACAGACATTCAAACTAGTTCTAGGTAAACTACATGGTTTTCTCAATGGGAATGATGATCATCCTCAAATCGAGGACAACTCCCTCACTGCTATGATTGAACAAGCCATCCATAAAAAGACGGCTGTTCATGTGATACTTGCTGAGACAAGTTTTACGGGTGATATTGTCAAACACGATGCTAATCGCCAACAAATTATCGTCAAAAATTTTTCAAAAAACGTAACTCGAATCATTCGTATCAGTGACATTAAGCGACTTCGTTTCGTTCCCTCAACTGTACAAAAAGCTCAGAAAAGTCTATTTAAGAAAGAGTGAGATGTTCTTTGCATCCCACTCTTTTTCTTAACGGATTTGTTCAAAATGAAGATGAACAGCGATATGGTCGCCATAACCACTTCTCTCCAAATCGCGTTGCAAGCGATAAGAGATATAATGTTCTGCGATTGTAATGTAGCCAGCTCCAAGCAAGCGGTGCTCAACCATTGACTGGATCATGCTGATAGTCGCACGTTCTACTTTTGCTTCTTCCAAGTCCAAAACGACTTTTTTAGTAACTTGAGCTAAGTTTTGACGTAGGTCATCAGTCAAAACATAAACTGTTTGGGCTGCTTTTAGAACAGCTTGGTAAATTTTATCTGGATCAAATTCAGCAATTTCTCCATTACGTTTGATTACTTGCATAAGGTTCTCCTTTATTCTTTGTTTTCTTTGATTTCAGCCAGCATCTTTTCTTCTTCGGCTGTCAGTTTATAGTTTTCTAGCAGGTCAGGTCTGCGTTCGTAGGTTTTCTTTAGACTCTCATACAGCCGCCACTGGCGAATCTTTTCATGGTGCCCACTCATGAGCACATCTGGCACGACCATACCTCGATAGTCATAAGGGCGAGTGTACTGAGGATATTCGAGAAGACCCGAAGAAAAGCTATCATCCTGGTGACTAGACTCCTTACCAATCACTTCCGGTATCAATCGCACAGTCGCATCGATCATGGTCATGGCCGCCAATTCTCCTCCAGTCAAAACATAGTCTCCTAGGGAAATTTCATCAGTTACCAAGGTCTTGATGCGCTCGTCATACCCTTCATAATGACCGCAGATAAAGATTAGTTCTTCCTCTTGAGCCAAATCCTCAGCATAAGTCTGATCAAACTGCTTTCCAGCTGGATCGAGGAGAATGACGCGCGGATTTTTCTTTTCAATAGCATCAAAGGCATCGAAAATGGGTTGAGCCCTTAGCAACATCCCCTGACCGCCTCCGTAAGGTTCATCGTCAACATGACGGGCCTTTTCAGCATATTCTCTGAAATTATGATACTGGATATCCAAGAGCCCTTTTTCTCGAGCCTTCCCAACAATCGAGTGTTCCAGCGGAGAAAACATCTCAGGAAAGAGGGTTAAAATATCAATCTTCATCATCTAGTCCTTCTAAGATTTCCACTTCGACCCGCTTGTTTGGAATATCAACATTGAGAACTACTGGTGGAATGTAAGGTAAAAGCAAATCTCGCTTACCTTTTCGCTTGACTACCCAGACATCATTGGCTCCCGGTTGTAGGATTTCCTTGATAGTTCCTATCAAGTTATCACCCTCGTAAACATCCAAACCGATAATCTCGTGATAATAGAATTCTCCATCATCTAGATCGTTCAAATCTTCCTCGGCGACCTTGAGACTATAACCCTTGTACTTTTCAATCGCATTGATATGGTACATGTCTTTGAATTTGATAATGTCAAAGTTCTTATGCTTACGGTGACTTGCGATGGTCACTGTTTGGACAAACTGGTCTTTATCATCAAATAAAGCCAGCTCTGCCCCTTTTTTAAACCGTTCCTCAGCAAAATCCGTCACAGACAAGACTCGCATCTCACCTTGTAGACCCTGCGTATTAACGATTTTCCCAACATTAAAGTAGTTCATCTTGTCTCCTGTACTCTCCTTCTTTCCATCTTATTCTGACAATTCTCGAATAATATTCGCAATTTTTTCTGATTCAGACCATTGTAAATAATGGTGATTCCCTCCTAAAATGAGTTTAGTATTGGAAGTCCAATATTCTGAGTCTCTGTATTCTTTTTCTCTATAAGCCTGACAAAAAATAAATACAGGGACATGAGCTTCTATAGATACATTCTTAAAATCTTCCTCAGTAATCTCACAATATATATGAAATTCTGGAACTTGTCTTTCCAACTCTGAATCTTTTTCTTGCACTAAATCCCAGATTTCTTCATTAGTTTCAGAGCTAAATGCTGCTTGAGTTATGTTCTTAAAATAGACTTCGGGGCCACACTCTTCAATCAGTCTCATTTGCTCTTCCATTTCTGGATAAGGATTTTCTGAAAAATCAGAAAACATTACTTTTTTAGTTGTTGGTTCAATTGCTACTAAAGCCTGACACTTAATTGATTTGTTCATCAATTTGCAAGCTAAAATTCCACTCAAACTATGTGCACAAAGTATATATTCATAAATCGCCAATTCTTCAAGTACTTCATAAACCGCGTCTACAAGATTGTCCAGATTTTTTCCAGATTGGTCATGAATCGGACTCCTACCTGTGTTTGGAAAATCAATTGTCAAATAACCAATTGTGGGAGGAAGTTTTTCAAGTATAAGTGAAAAATTTTCATAACTTGGTAGCAAACCTGCGCCATTTAAACAAACAAGCACTTTCTTTTGCTTTTTATAAGTAACAGAGAGGCTGCCAATTTTTGTAGTTACTTCAAATCGTTTCATAAAGAAATCCACTCATTCTATAACAATGATTTATTAAAAACCCTTATCCTTTATTTTATCACGTTCTAGGGATTTTCACAAGTTGAAGAAAAAAGACACTATAGATATTTTCCCTCCAAAAATTCTTCCAAATCTCGTTCATGTTGGTACTTAATGGCAGCCTTCTTATCTTTGTCAAAGATGGTTTTGGTTAGATCAATGTCGTTTATGGTCGCGATTGCGACGGTGTAGTGAATGATATCAGCTAGTTCTTTGGCTAGTTCCTCATTTGAGTCCTGGACAGACTCTTTTCGACCAGAGCGCCCGTTCAAGACCTCGGCTACTTCTCCGACTTCCTCCACTAGCTTGATAAAGAGACCTTCCTCAGTCCGAGATTGCTGGTAATGTTCGAGTAAGTAAGCTTGTAATTGTCTAAACGTTAAATCCTTCATCTTCTCCTCCTCACAAAAAAGCGAGACTTCTGTCCCGCTTTTCTTATTTTTCGTCGATAACGATTCTTACTTTCTTGTCTTCAGTTGGGACAGAGTAGACAATCGTTCTTATCGCTGAGATAGTGCGACCTTTACGACCGATAACACGACCGACATCGCTTTGGTCAAGATCCAAGTGATACTCCAAAAACTCTGGTGTGTCTTCGATCTTGATAGTTAAGGCATCAGGTTGTGAAATCAAAGGTTTCACAATCGCAATAATGAGATTTTCAATCGTATCCATCTGTCAACCTACTTTAAACTTATTTTGAGAATTTAGAATCGTGGAATTTTTTCAATACGCCTTCTTTTGAAAGGATGTTGCGAACTGTATCTGAAGGTTGAGCTCCATCAGCCAACCATGCAAGAACGCGGTCTTCTTTCAAAGTTACTTGGTTTTCAGCAACAAGTGGGTTGTAAGTCCCAACTGTTTCGATGAAACGTCCGTCACGTGGTGAACGTGAGTCTGCTACGTTGATACGGTAGAAAGGTTTTTTCTTAGAACCCATACGAGTCAAACGGATTTTAACTGCCATTTTTTAATGTCTCTTTTCTTATTTTTTTATTTCGGTGAAATAGCTGAGCTATTTAGCACATGTTCTATTATAGCAGATTTCTGACAGGTGTCAAGAAAAAAACTTGACAGAGTTTTAATTTTTTTAACTACTAGAAATTGCTTATAATCTTAAAGAAAAAATTAGAAAGAAATCGTTTATGAATACTATTTTAGAAACATTTTATAAGGATCATCAAGTCAAGCCCTTCATCTCTTCTGAACGTGATTTGGATGCTTGGCTCCTAAATCCCAAGCCCGTTCCCAAATGACACATGGACTTATTAACGAAACTATCCAAACCAAATCCGATGCATTGCTTCAAAGATTTCTTTAGTTTTTTGACTTGTGAAAGCTTATATTAAAAAATTTTTTCAAATAATTACCACATTGACACATAAAATTCTTGCTTTCTAAATTTAAGTGTGATATTTTTATAACATAACATTTAAATGTTATATATTTATAACACAAAAAGGAGTCTATCATGAAAAAAAGTCAAAAAATGCGTGGCCTCATTGCAATGATTGCCGTAGCTCTCTTGATTGATTTTATTGTTTTATTTGGTTCTAATCTTAGTTGGGAACCCAAGTTAGTTATTACTGGTATTTCAGTGTCAGGTCAAATTGTAGCTATTTGGAGCTGGCTACATAAGAGTCAGAAAGGTAAGGGAAAGATTATTTTTGACTTGTCTGCTAAGCTTTACACGGTACTTTTATCTGCAGCAAGCATTTTTTATACAGTAGGGATTTGGGTTGCGACCCCAAGCGAAAGTTCTGGTATTAAAGAATGGATTTTGGGAATTGGCCTCGTTATTGAAGTGATTGTATTTGGCTTTTTCTGTTTGAAAAATGTCAAGGAAACTCCGGACGAACGCTTTTATGAGAATTTAGCAAAGGCAGCTGGCTTGATGTTTGTTTTTATGCTAGGTGCACTGATGATCCTAGCAGTTATCATTGGGTATATGGGGTATCTCACTCTTTACATGGGCCAAATCTTTATTAGCATAGCTGCTTTGATTTTCATCTTTGCGGTTGTCTATCTTATCTTGGAACGGAGAGGATAAGCATGGCCAAAGAAAGCAAGATTATTACTAATCTCAAATCTGTTCGTGAGTTCACAGGCATGACCCAGCAGGAGTTAGCCGACCTCATCGGCATGCGACGCGAGACAATTCTGCACTTGGAAAATAATCGTTACAATCCTTCGCTGGAAATGGCTCTTAAAATTGCTCAAGTTTTTAATCTGAAAGTAGAAGACCTCTTTGAACTCAGACAGAAAGAGGAAGCATAATTCTTTTCGAGACCTAGTATTAAGTTCATTGATTCATTAGGAATTGAAGCCAAAGGGAGAGCGGATACTGGAACAATACCAGGACATTGTCGACCGTCATCCGAAGAAAAATCTCTAATCAAGCCACTTTTGGGTTGACTTCCTCTTAAACTACCTTGTCACTAATATTTGAAATCAAACTTCTTTTAAGGTACAATAGTAGAAATGAATTTTTGAGAGGTTAACAATGAAAAAACTAGCAACCCTTCTTTTGCTATCAACTGTAGCCCTTGCTGGATGTACTAGTATCCAACGTGGTCTCCGTGGTGATGAATATGTCGACTCCAGCATCTCAGCTGAAGAAAGCTCAAAAGCAGCTGCTCAGGCTGCCAAAGATTTGAATGACGCATTGACCAATGACAATGCCAACTTCCCTCAACTTTCTAAGGAAGTTGCTGAAGATGAAGCTGAGGTCATTTTACACACAAATCAAGGCGATATCCGTATCAAACTCTTTCCAAAACTAGCACCACTAGCAGTTGAAAACTTCCTTACTCACGCTAAGGAAGGCTATTATAACGGCATCACCTTCCACCGTGTCATCGATGGCTTTATGGTCCAAACTGGAGATCCTAAGGGAGATGGTACAGGGGGCCAATCTATCTGGCATGATAAGGATAAAACAAAGGACAAGGGAACTGGTTTCAAAAATGAAATCTCTCCTTACCTATACAATATCCGAGGAGCCCTTGCTATGGCTAACACTGGTCAACCAAACACCAACGGCAGCCAGTTCTTCATCAACCAAAATTCAACAGATATTTCAGCTAAACTCCCTACAAGCAAGTATCCAAAGAAAATCATCGAAGCCTATAAAGAAGGTGGAAATCCAAGTCTAGACGGCAAACACCCTGTCTTTGGTCAAGTCATCGATGGCATGGATGTTGTTGACAAGATTGCCAAAGCTGAAAAAGATGAGAAAGACAAACCAACGTCTGCTATCACCATTGATAGTATTGAAGTGGTGAAAGACTACGACTTCAGTAAAAAATAAGCCATCAACAGATAAGGAGACGATGACATGATTTTATTTTGGGGTTCTAAAGGTTATCAAAAAGATTTGGGACATACGCAAACTGCGATCGAATGTGGTCACTGTAACAATGTCGACACTTGGGAGATCATAGAAACTGGGCGCAAATTCACCCTCTACTGGATTCCACTTTTCCCTTATGGTAAAAGTTACTTCGTTTCTTGTCCGATTTGCCACTACGGTAAAGAAATTGAGAAATCTGAAATTGAAAACTATTTAAATTACTAGTCAAAAAAGCCATGTCTCATCGACTTGGCTTTTTTATAACTATTTATGTTAGCTTGTTAAAGTCCCAGATTTGGTCCATCCAGCCTTCATAAAAGTCTGGTTCGTGGCAAACCATTAGAATACTTCCTTTGTATTCTTTAAGCGCCCGTTTGAGTTCATCCTTGGCATCTACATCCAAGTGGTTGGTCGGCTCGTCCAGCACTAAGACGTTATTTTCACGGTTCATCAAGAGACAGAAACGCACCTTGGCCTGTTCCCCACCTGATAAGACCTGAATTTGGCTTTCAATGTGCTTGGTTGTCAAACCACAACGAGCAAGGGCCGCACGAACTTCTGCCTGATTGAGTGCAGGAAAGGCATTCCAGACAGCTTCAAGAGGGGTTTGACGATTGCCACCTTCTACTTCTTGCTCAAAGTAACCAAGTTCTAGGTAATCACCGCGTTCAACTTCCCCAGCGATTGGCGGAATAATGCCCAAGAGAGACTTCAAGAGGGTTGTTTTCCCAATACCATTTGCCCCGATAATAGCAACCTTTTGATTGCGTTCAAAGGTGAGGTTTAAGGGTTTGGTAAGTGGACGGTCATAACCAATCTGCAAATCCTTGGCTTGGAAGATAAAACGCCCTGGCGTACGAGCTGTTTTGAAATCAAAGGATGGTTTTGGCTTCTCACTTTGCAGTTCGATAATATCCATCTTGTCGAGTTTCTTTTGACGGGACATGGCCATATTACGCGTTGCAACACGCGCCTTGTTTCGAGCTACAAAGTCCTTGAGGTCTGCAATCTCTTTCTGTTGACGTTCATAGGCCGCTTCCAACTGAGATTTCTTCATAGCATAGACTTCTTGGAACTGGTAGTAGTCACCAGAGTAACGCGTCAACTGTTGATTCTCCACATGGTAGACGATATTGATTACGTCGTTGAGGAAAGGAATATCATGCGAAATAAGGACAAAGGCATTCTCATAGTTTTGGAGATAACGCTTGAGCCAGTCAATGTGTTCAGCATCCAAGTAGTTGGTTGGCTCGTCAAGCAACAAGATATCTGGTTTTTCAAGGAGGAGTTTAGCCAAAAGCACCTTGGTTCTTTGTCCACCTGATAAGGCTGTTACATCTGTATCCATGCCATAGTCCATGACACCGAGAGCACGCGCTACTTCATCAATCTTAGCATCCAAAGTATAAAAGTCACGACTCTCCAAACGGTCTTGGAGCTCTCCTACTTCTTCCATAAGCACATCGATATCCGCTCCGTCTTCCGCCATTTCCATATAGAGGTCATTGATACGAGCTTCTGCTTTAAATAGCTCATCAAAGGCTGTACGGAGTACATCACGCACGGTTTGACCTTCCTTTAGCACAGCGTGCTGATCCAGATAGCCAGCAGTCACATATTTAGACCACTCCACCTTTCCTTCGTCTGGCAACATCTTACCAGTCACAATGCTCATAAAGGTTGATTTTCCTTCACCATTGGCACCGACTAGACCGATATGTTCTCCCTTGAGGAGACGGAAGGAGACATCTTCAAAAATTGCACGGTCACCAAAACCGTGACTCAAATTTTTAACTTCTAAAATACTCATTCTAATTCCTTATCTTGTTTTTATGCAGTCCTTTATAGAGGAGCCAAGCCAAATAGCCTCCCAGGGTATTGGTCCACAAATCATCAATCTCAAAGACCCGATTAAAATCAAAGAAAAAGTCTAAAACTAGTTGTGTGCACTCGATTCCCAAACTCAGTATAAAACTGAGAAGAAGAATCCTTTTAGTTTTTCTTAGAGAGGGAAAGAGATAGAGCAGTTGAAAAACCAGAGGGAAGAGCAAGAAGACATTTAAAATGTTCTGCAAAAAGATCCAAAGGACTTGTCCCAAACTGGTCACTTCACCCAGATTCCAAAGGGAGTTTAAGGGAGTTAAAAGAAAAACCAGGCGTCCAAAAGTTTGAATACCTGGAGTTTCCACTCCTGTAGGAAGTTGAGGCTGGGGAGTAAAACAAAAACAGACAATGCAAAGACTGTAAACAGCCACTCCCAATCTTAAGATTAATTCTCTTTTTTTAGTCATTTTATGGATTTACCGCTGCGACTGCCTTCTGGCGGTCACGTTTCATTGTATTGGAACGCAATTGTCCACAAGCTGCATCAATATCTGTACCATGCTCTTGACGGACAACACAGTTGACCCCTTTTTTCTTGAGGGTATCGTAGAAGGCCATCACGCGCTCTTTAGGACTACGGCTATATTGGTCATGCTCACTAACAGGGTTATAGGGAATCAAGTTTACATAAGACAATTTCTTGATGTTCTTGAGCAACTCCGCCAACTCCAAGGCTTGTTCTACACCATCGTTGACTTCATTGAGCATGATGTATTCAAAGGTCACACGGCGATTGGTTGTTTCGATATAGTACTCAATAGCAGCAAAGAGTTTTTCAATCGGAAAGGCACGGTTAATCTTCATGATGCTTGAACGCAATTCATTATTGGGTGCGTGAAGAGACACAGCCAGATTAACCTGTACACCTTCATTAGCAAAGTCACGAATTTTATGGGCCAAACCTGAAGTTGAAACTGTGATGTGACGAGCACCGATTGCCATCCCCTTGTCATCATTGATGGTACGGACAAAATTCAAAACATTGTTGTAGTTATCAAATGGTTCACCAATTCCCATGACAACGATATGACTGACACGCTCGTCCTGACCACGCTCATCAAAGTATTTCTGAACCAGCATGATCTGCGCTACAATTTCACCGTTATTGAGGTCACGTTGCTTCTTGATCAAGCCTGACGCACAGAAGGTACAACCAATATTACAGCCAACCTGAGTGGTCACACAGACTGACAAACCGTAGTGTTGACGCATGAGTACTGTCTCAATCAACATGCCATCTGGCAACTCGAAAAGATACTTAACAGTACCGTCAGCTGACTCTTGTACAATCCGTTGTTTCAAAGGATTGACCACAAACTGGTCATTGAGCTTAGCAATCAAATCCTTGGAAAGGTTGGTCATTTCTTCAAAGGACTGGACACGTTTACGGTAGAGCCATTCCCAGATTTGATCTGCTCGGAATTTCTTTTCTCCTTGTTCTAAAACCCATTCTTGCATGGTTTGACGTGTTAAACTATAAATAGACGGTTTCATCTCTTCTCCTTATTCTCTATCTATTTCTGACGAATGACAAAATGGCGCTGTCCCTTGTCCTCTTTCTGAGACTTTTGATCCTTATGACGACGTCTATTTCGCTTATCGGCATTTGGTTTTCTCTTGTTTTGCGAAGATTTCTTCCCTCTTCTAGGAAGGTTTTCCTCCTCTTTTTTACGCATTTTCTTGTCAAATGAAGCCCGTTTCGGTGCTTGATTTTCTAGGACAAAATAAGCACAACCATAACTACAGTACTCTAAAAGATAATCCTGTAAGCGACTAATCTTTTCATTTTTTTCCTCTGTTCGGTCGTCTTTATAAAAGCCACGTAGACGGAGCTGTTCATTGCTCCAGTCCCCCACGACATAATCAAACTTGGTCAACACTTCTGAAAAGCGTTGATTAAAGACTGTCACATCGAAGGCATCCTTGATATTTTCAACCAAGGTAAAAGCAATCCCTTCAGTCTCAACCTTATCCCCATTCACATGAAATTCTGGGCCAGGAAACTTGTTATAATTGTATAATTCAGGTGCAATTTCTTTACGCATAGTCTTCCTTTTCCACGATTACTTAACACTCTATTTTACCATATTTTCTACAAGTTGGCACGAATATCCTCTAAATGAAAAAAGTCTGACGATTCTGTCAGACTTCTGCTTTATAACCTTAAAAAGAGAAGATTGACTCTTCCCTCCATATTTTTTATTTAGCTGCTGCGTAAAGCTCGTCTACTTTGTTCCAGTTAATGACTGAGAAGAAAGCTTTGATGTAGTCAGGACGCACGTTGCGGTATTTCACGTAGTAAGCATGTTCCCAAACGTCCAAGCCCAAGATTGGTTTTTTACCTTCTGAGATTGGTGTGTCTTGGTTTGCTGTTGAAGTCACTTCAAGCTTCCCTTCTTTGTTGACAACCAACCAAGCCCATCCAGAACCGAAGCGAGTTGTAGCTGCTGCTGTAAAGGCTGCTTGGAATTCTTCAAATGAGCCAAATGTTGCATCGATTGCTGCTGCAAGTTCTGCTGATGGAGCTGTTTTCTCAGGAGTCATCAATTCCCAGAAAAGAGCGTGGTTCAAGTGTCCACCACCATTGTTGATAAGTGCTTGACGGATATCAGCTGGGATAGAATCTACATCAGCAAGCAAAGCTTCAAGGTCTTCACCAATTTCAGGGTGTTTTTCAAGAGCTGCATTTGCATTGTTGACATAAGTTTGGTGGTGTTTGTCATGGTGCAAGTGCATTGTTTCTGCATCGATGTATGGTTCCAAAGCGTCATATGCGTATGGAAGGTCTGGTAAGATAATAGCCATCTGTAATACCTCTTTTTCTTTCTATATGAAAATGATAACGCAATCATCCTCTTTTTTCAAGTTTTTTGCTCAATTTGCCTCTGCCGCGATCTGCAAAAGTGCCTTTTCAAACAGGTACCCCTTTTCATAGACACCTGTCTTAATCTGGTAGTCTGTTTCAATCAAATAAGAAATCGCTCGCTTGAGAAAATCTAAGGAAATCCCTCTCGAATCTCTCAGTGCAAACTTGATTTGATAAGGATTAGGATTGCGTCCTAGATAACTACCTAAACTACTTGCAATCTGCGATTCCGTCTGACCAGCCTCTGATAAAATCTTCACTTGGGTAAAGGTTCGGAACTGTCCTAACATGACAGCTATGAGCTTAATTTCATCCTCCCCTTTCAAGGTCAAGTCTCTGACCAAGTCACGGGCCTGATCAATCTTCTTATCCAAGATAAACTGAGTTAAGTCGAAAATATTGTCTTGCAAAGTCTTTGGAATAGCCTCGACAATGTCCTTCTCCTCAATCACGCCATCTGACTTATAAGACTGTAAAAAGAGGAGATTTTTCTGGATTTCACTAAATTGAAATCCGGATTTGAGAAGTAGATTTTCAAAAGACTTTTCTGCAAACTGCAGACCTTGTGTCTGGCTCCATTTTTGGAAATACTGGCGAAGTTCTTGTTCTTTAGGTTCAATAGCATCAAATACAGTCGCATCTCGTTTGAGCAATTTGACCAGCCGTCTTTTACTATCTAACTTTCCTTCTGCAAAAATCAACAACTTGGTTGTTGGCGAAGGGTTATCAAAGTATGCCTCAAACGACTTGAGCTCATCATCTGCTAAAAATCGTTTCTTGGCTGTTGTGATATCGACAAAATGGTCTAATATCACGATTTTCTCATCCGCAAAAAAAGGGAGACTGACCAACTCCAACTCTAAGTCTTTATAAGCTACTTCTTTCATATCAAAGTAAGCAAAGTTGAGATCAGCTGGATCATAACCAATCTGTTTCAATACTTGACTCTTCATAACTTCAAACTGACCCTGGTCTGTCCCAGTAAATAGATTCAAGCTAGATAAATTTGATAGAGATACCTTTTGACTCTCTTCTATGGCTAGCATCTTCTCTCCTTTCTTCTGATTTTTTATTAAACTTAATCAATATAGCGCAATTTCCCACGGAAATCTTCTAGGTTCTCGTACCCTTTTTCCGCCATAATAGCTTTCAGTTCATTGGTAATGCGTTCAAAAGCACCGACGCCTTCTTTGTGAAGGGTAGTCCCTACTTGCACCATACTCGCACCGCAGAGGATGTGTTCAAAGGCATCACGACCCGTTAGAACACCACCAGTTCCGATGATTTGAATTTGCGGATTGAGACGTTGGTAGAAGGCATGTACATTCGCTAGAGCAGTTGGTTTGATGTACTCTCCACCAATGCCACCAAAACCATTTTTAGGACGAATCACGACAGACTCATCTTCTATATAAAGGCCATTTCCGATAGAGTTAACACAGTTGACAAACTTAAGCGGATATTTGTTGAAAATAGCTGCTGCTTGGTCAAAGTGAACAATGTCAAAATATGGTGGTAATTTAATTCCAAGAGGTTTGGTAAAGTAGGCAAATACTTCTGCCAAAATCCGGTCTGTTGTCTCAAAATCATAGGCAATCTGGGGTTTTCCTGGAACATTTGGACAAGAAAGATTAAGCTCTGTCAGCCCTTTGAATTCACTCTCTTGAACTTTTTTCAAGATGGTATGTGTTTCTTCTGGAGACATGCCGACTAGGGAAAGGAAGAAAGTACGGTTTGGCTCTTTTTCCTGCAAGTCCAAAAGATAGTCCAGATAGTAGTCTAAGCCATTATTTGGTAAGCCCATGGAGTTGATAGAACCAAGTGGAACATCCTGGTAGCGTGGCTCAGGATTGCCCTGACGAAAGTCCAAGGTCGCTGTCTTCGTGACAAAAGTACCCGCTGCTGAGTTTTTGACCCCTTCAAGCTCTTCTATCGTCATACAAGCCACACCCGCTGCATTCATCAAGCAATTGTCAAACTCAAAGCCAGCTATTTGTGTTTTCGTTGATACCATGATTCTGATCCTCCAGATTCCTTTTATTTCTAATATTATACCATACTTTAAGATTTTCTCTTTGAGAAACTAATTTCTATATAAAACGTTCGGTTTTGTAAATTGAAAGAATTTTTAGAAAATTTCTGTTTTTTTCTTTACACTAAAAAAAAATTCTGCTATAATGGCTCATGTAATAAAATATAACAACAAAAAGGAGAACGATATGACATCTGCTAAAGACTATATCCAAAGCGTGTTTGCAACTGTGAAAGCTCGTAACGGGCATGAGGCTGAATTTCTCCAGGCGGTTGAAGAATTCTTCAGCACTTTGGAACCTGTATTTGAAAAACACCCTGAGTATATCGAAGAAAACATCTTGGCACGTATCACTGAGCCTGAGCGCGTGATTTCTTTCCGTGTTCCTTGGGTTGACCGTGATGGAAAAGTTCAAGTCAACCGTGGTTACCGTGTTCAATTCAACTCAGCTGTTGGACCATATAAAGGCGGACTTCGTTTCCACCCAACTGTAAACCAAGGGATTTTGAAATTCCTCGGCTTCGAACAAATCTTTAAAAACGTTTTGACTGGACTTCCAATCGGTGGAGGTAAAGGGGGATCAGACTTCGATCCTAAAGGGAAGACTGATGCTGAAGTGATGCGCTTCTGCCAAAGCTTCATGACTGAATTGCAAAAATACATCGGACCATCTCTTGACGTACCTGCTGGTGATATCGGTGTTGGAGGACGCGAAATTGGATACCTTTACGGACAATACAAACGTCTTAACCAATTTGATGCGGGTGTCTTGACTGGTAAACCTCTTGGATTTGGTGGTAGCTTGATTCGTCCAGAAGCAACTGGTTATGGTTTGGTTTACTATACTGAAGAAATGCTCAAAGCTAATGGTAACAGTTTTGCTGGTAAGAAAGTGGTTATTTCAGGTTCTGGTAACGTAGCTCAATATGCTCTTCAAAAAGCGACTGAACTCGGCGCTACTGTTATCTCTGTATCTGACTCAAACGGTTATGTCATTGACGAAAATGGTATTGACTTCGATCTTTTGGTTGATGTTAAAGAAAAACGCCGTGCTCGTTTGACTGAGTACGCAGCTGAGAAAGCAACTGCTACTTACCATGAAGGTTCTGTATGGACTTACGCTGGAAACTACGACATCGCTCTTCCATGTGCGACTCAAAACGAAATCAACGGTGAAGCAGCTAAACGTTTGGTTTCTCAAGGCGTTATCTGTGTATCTGAAGGTGCTAACATGCCTAGTGACCTTGATGCGATTAAAGTCTACAAAGAAAACGGAATCCTTTACGGACCTGCCAAAGCTGCCAACGCTGGTGGTGTAGCTGTATCAGCGCTTGAAATGAGCCAAAACAGCCTTCGCCTTTCATGGACCCGTGAAGAAGTTGATGGACGCCTCAAAGACATCATGACCAACATCTTCAATACAGCTAAAACAACTGCTGAAACCTACGGACTTGGTACTGACTACCTTGCAGGAGCAAATATCGCTGCCTTCGAAAACGTAGCAAACGCTATGATTGCCCAAGGTATTGTTTAATTAGTCGATACATCCTATCGGAGGACAAATGATGAACTTACGGCCAATGGAAGTGAGAGACAATCCAGCTGTAGCGCAGCTCATTCGAGCTAGCCTAGAAGAGTTTGGGCTTGACAAACCAGGAACTGTCTACTTTGATTCTCATCTAGATCATTTGGCCGACTACTATCAACAGCAAGAGAGAGCAGCTTACTTTGTTCTGGAAGATGAAGATCAGCTGGTTGGCTGCGGTGGCTTTGCACCTGTGTCTGATAAGATTGCTGAATTACAAAAACTGTATGTCACTAAAAATAGCCGTGGCAAAGGTTATTCCAGTAGGTTGATAAAGCGGATATTCCAGGAAGCCCATCTAGCTGGTTATGAACAGCTTTATCTAGAAACCTCCACTGAACTGGCTACGGCTGTGGCCATCTATCAGCGCTATGGTTTCACATCACTGCAAGAACCACTTTCTAACGCTGCCGGCCACCCAGCTATGAATATCTGGATGATAAAATCCCTCTTATCAGATGAATAGATGGCAGTATACTAATGTAGCCAATGCTATGATAGTAAAGGTATTGTTTCAATTTATTTTTCAATCCCCAATCACTCTGATTGGGGATTTTTATATTGGTTTTAAAAAAGCTCACTATTTTTAATAGTAAGCTTAAAAATCAAAATTCACTTTACTTCTACTAAGGCAAAAGACAGGCATTCAACAATTTCGTTTACTGCTTCATCTATGTTCACATCTTCCTTATCATTCAACATCATTGGAATAACATAAGAAAGACTCAAGGCTAGAATATAACGAACCATTCTTTCATTTGACCAATCTCGAATAACACCATTTTCTTTAAACTGATTCAGAACTGGACTAATTGACTTAATGATAGAGTGAACAATAACATTCCCTAACTGCTCAGAAATAGTTTTATCAATAAAAGAACGACTCAAGAGAATTTTAACTTGCATTTGATTCTCCTGAATGAAAACTAGTCTATCTCGAACAATGCTTCTCAAAAACACTGGAAAACTCTCTTGGTTTGCTGTAAATTTCTTCTCAGAAAAATCAGCAATCACATCTGGAATAACCTGTTCGAGAAAAGTTGACAGAATAGCTTCTAAGATGCCTTCCTTAGTTTTAAAGTAACTAAAAACTGTCCCTTCTGAAACTCCAGCCTCCTTAGCAATAAGGCTTGCTTTTGTATTCTCAAAACCAATTTCTGAAAATAACTTTAGACTTGATAATAACACTTGACGTTGTTTTAAACTCAAGTTGCTATTTTCTAATGTCTGAGCGTACTTTTGTTCTAAACTTTCCATTGCTAGCACCTCTCTGCTACTCTCTTACTTTTACAACTTTCTTACCTCGAGTGTGTCCTGACTTCAGACTACGATATGCCTCTCCAACTGACTTTAGAGAAAAATCA
This sequence comes from Streptococcus oralis, assembly GCF_023109195.1. Classification (GTDB taxonomy): domain Bacteria; phylum Bacillota; class Bacilli; order Lactobacillales; family Streptococcaceae; genus Streptococcus; species Streptococcus oralis_BV. The sequence continues at coordinate 338,598 of NZ_JALDUB010000001.1, read as the reverse complement.
TAAATCTGATCAATATTCAGCAGAACCTTCCCATCTGAGACCATTTCCGCTAGAACTTTAAAATCATCATATGTGGAATGTCTAGGACCCGTGAACTGAGCTCCTTTTATCATAACATATGGTGAAGGTACTAGCGTTCCAATAGCCGTGCCCTTCAACCCCAAACTGAAAGCCAATTTAACATAATCACTTCCATAGCAATCCAAGAATTTTGTAATTGGCTTTGTACTTGCTGATAGAAGAGCATTCTGGATGTTCTCTTCGTAAGCTACTGGTATGGCACCTAAGGACTTCAGATAATCTGAATTTTTCTTACTTGCAATTCCAATAACTGTCGCACCCTTAGCAACTGCATACTGTACTGCGATACTTCCAATACCACCTGCTGCTGCTGAAATAACTACAACATCTTTAGAGTTTAGCTCAATCTTTCTAAAAGCACCTCCCACTGTTAGAGAGGCTACACCCATAGTAGATGCATGGTTCATATCAATCATCTCTGGTTTCAACACAATTTCTGATTCATTGACACAAACTTCTGTTGCCAAAGTTCCCCTCTTGGTCCCCAATCCAGGGTCACTGATCATTGTTCCAAAAACCTTGTCCCCTACTGCAAACCGACTTACTCCTTCACCAATTTCTGTGATAACTCCAGCAAAATCCCGACCAACACCTCTTGGAAAGAGAGATGATTTTGACTCAAACCAACGACTTGGCTTCCTTAGTTTCGTCATAAAAGATAGAAAACGAAGTGGCTTTGCCCCCTCAAAAGTCTTATAATCAATAGGATTTAAACCAACTGCATAAACTTCTACCCTAACTTGATTCACTTCCAAAACATCAGATTTAATGTTCACCAAATCTAGCACTTCTTCATCACCGAAACGACCATACTGTATTGCTTGAACAACCATTTCATGAACTCCTTTGTTTATCTATATATTGAGTGAGCACTCAATCATTTTTCTCTGATTATACGCTTATTCTTCATAGATTTCAACTATACTGTTTCCAAAACTTCTAACTAAGTTAGCTGTTCATGATAAAAATAGATCTATTTTCCCTTATGAAAAATTATCAAACTATAAATTAGAGAAATCCGACTGCTTATGAAAGCAGTCGGATTTTTATATATCTAATTTTTCAAAAAATTTGCCTGCTGACCGCTTTTCTTTTAGCTTCTCCAGCAGCTCATCCTCTATAAAAGGAGTCAGGTCGTCAAAATCTTGGCAAACCTTAAAAACCGTCTCTCTGTCCAACTGGCCATAAGCTAGTTCATAATAGTCCTTATTATGATGCCAGTTCTGGTCATAGTTGATATCTTTCCGTTGATAGTAAACAATGTTTTGCTTCGGTGTCAGGTAAAGCTTCTGTGTTAGAATACTTTTCTGATCTTTGGACAACTTGCTACGACTGAAAATCTTAACACCTTGAAAGATCTTGCGCTCATGGATACCTTGATTTGTAACTTTTAATTCAACTCTTTTATAGTGCATATAGTCACCTCCAAAAATTACTTTCATTATATCAGACTCTGGCAGATTTTCAAGCAAAAGTGTCATTTCCAAAAATCTTTAGTCGCCTCTAAAATCTGTTCCGTTGGTGTCACAGTTGCTTCAATAATAGTTTTGCCAGTCATTTTCAGATAGGCTTGTATCAGATGATAGCCATAAGCATAGCCCGCAGCATAAGGCATTCCAACTGGTATCTGACCCTGTATCTTAGCTATTTCATCACCGTAGAGATATGGTGCCATTTCCGCCATCCCCGTTAGCTGAAGCTGACTTGAGATGATGGGCTTAATCTCTTCTAACTGCTCTGGACTGGTTGAAGTGACCCAGGGTCCGATGAGATCTTTGCCATAGAGCTCAGCAGCAAAAGACTCTGCCAATCCTTCACTGACTACCCAGTCTGCTAGTGTCGTCTGCTGGTTCCATTTGATAAATTGGAATCGGACATTATGATTGCACTCGTGGGCCAGCGCCGCTTGCACACGTGGCAAAGTATAGTCATTCGGTAGCAGACTAAGCATGAGGTAACCTGGAATTCCACCATCTCCGCTGTAACCCTTATTGAGCCGTAGCATAGGTTTTTCTGGATTACCCAATAAAATAGTAAAATTGTAATCCTCAACCTCTAAGTCATAGCCAGCCTGCTCAAAAAGACCAATACTCCTCTTGATAGTATCCTGACAGTCTTGCCAGAGTTGATCAGAGCTCAGAGCATCAATAGCCGGTCTATCCTTTTCTGACAGAGTTCCGGGTAGCTGATTCATAAAACCAAGTAGGAACAAAGAATCAAATCCTCCGGGATACTTGGCTTTCAGAGGAATGTGTTGCGTTTGGTATTTCGTAGCAAAAGGTGCTAATATTTTAGCTCGAAAACAGCCCTCTCTCTTTTCCAAAGGAAGCTCGAGCATCTCTTGGTAAACTTTATCTGAACGAATCATATTGATTTGCATGGTAATCTCCTTTCTTATCTATTATTAGTATAATCCCTTACCTAAGGTCAGAGTCAAGAAGAAAATTGAAATATCTATTAAAATTTCATTGAAATTACCTCAAACCGTTCGAAAATTACCTTCAATAAAGTTCTTTAATACTGAGATTATAATATCCAGAGTATCAATAAATTAAAAACTTACTTTTCTACTGTTCATAGGAATGATGATACTAGAAAAAAATAAATCCTGAAGGGTAAAAACTTGTATCATTTTTTATGGAAAGCCTATTATTCAAAACTTGTTTGTCTCCTAGATAAACTATATAATTAGTTCGCCCCTTTTTTGCCCCTTCTTGAACCAAAAGAAAAAACCGCTACTCCTAAGAATAGCGGTTTTATATGTTTTTTAAGCTACTAATGTAGTCGCTCTATTATTTAAGAGTAACTGAAGCTCCAGCTTCTTCCAATTTAGCTTTGATTTCTTCAGCTTCTGCAGTTGGAACGCCTTCTTTGATGACACCTGGTGCACCATCAACAAGTTCTTTAGCTTCTTTAAGTCCAAGACCAGTGATTTCACGTACAACTTTGATAACGCCAACTTTTTTGTCACCAGCAGCTGTCAACTCAACGTCAAATGAGTCTTTAGCAGCACCAGCGTCAGCAGCACCAGCTGCAGCAACAGCTACAGGAGCAGCTGCAGTTACACCAAATTCTTCTTCGATAGCTTTTACAAGGTCGTTCAATTCAAGGATTGAAGCTTCTTTAATTTCAGCAATAATGTTTTCAATGTTCAATGCCATTGTTATTTCCTCCAAATAAGTTTTTAATTTTATAATAGTTTTTCCGTAGCTAGGCTACGCTGCGTAGCTTAAGATTAAGCTGCGTCTTCTTTGTTGTCTGCAACCGCTTTGACTGCAAGAGCAACGTTGCGCACTGGCGCTTGAAGTACAGAAAGGAGCATAGAAAGAAGTCCTTCGCGGTTTGGAAGAGTTGCAAGAGCAACGATTTCTTCTTTAGATGCGACAGCGCCTTCGATTGCACCACCTTTGATTTCAAGTGCTTCAGCGTTTTTAGCAAAGTCGTTCAAGATTTTCGCTGGTGCGATAACATCTTCGTTAGAAAATGCTACTGCAGATGGTCCAACAAATACTGATGCAAGATCTTCAAGACCAGCTTTTTCAGCTGCACGACGCAAGATTGAGTTTTTAATGACTTTATACTCAACTTCGCTTCCACGAAGCTCACGACGAAGAACTGTATCTTGCTCAACTGTCAAACCACGAGCGTCTACAACGACGATAGATGCAGCAGCTTTCATTTTTTCAGCTACTACGTCAACTAGTTCCGCTTTTTTAGCAATAATTGCTTCACTCATTAGTGTGTTCACCTCCGTAATTATTTTGCTTGGGGAATTTTTCCAAAAGAAAAACGCGCCCAAACCTAGACACGAAAGTACAATACGCTTCTTTTTACATGATACGTTTTGTCCTCGGTAGGATATTTACGAGTCGAGCTCCCCTACTGTCTTAGGCAGTTTTTTCAAACCGTATATAAGTATAGCATAGACAAAAAAAGAATGCAAGATTTTTGCAAACTTTTTTTAAATTTTTTTAAATCTCTACTGTCAAAACTTTGCCTTGCTTAACCACCTGTTCTCCAGCGATATAAACATCATCAACATCACTGGATTTGACAGCATAAACCAGATGAGAGAGCATATTATTCTGAGGTTGAAGATGGATTTTTCCTTGTGGTTGAATGACCAGAAAATCCGCTTGCTTGCCAACTTCTAGGCTTCCTATCTGCTTTTCCATTCCTAGAACCTTAGCTCCTTCGATTGTCAGTGCCTTAAGGGCTGTTTCGATAGGAAATTGGCTGGCATCTCCACTTTTCATCTTTTGAAGAAGGGCTGCTGTCCGTCCTTCCTCGAACATATCTAGATTATTATTGGAAGCAACCGAGTCTGTCGCAATCCCCACTGCTACTCCTGCTTTTTGCAGTTGGATGATGGGAGCGATCCCTGAGGCCAATTTAAGATTACTGATAGGATTATGGGCGATAGCCACATGAGAAGTTGCCAAGCGTTCAATTTCTCTCTCGTTTAATTCGACCCCATGAGCAAAGACAGACGGATGATCTAAGTAACCTAGTTCTTCTAGAAAGGCGAGAGAGCGTTTGCCGTATCGTTTCAGGATAATTCCTGATTCCTCCTTGGTCTCCGCCACATGAATATGGATAGGAATGTCCAGCTCTTTTGCCATATCTAAGCTCGCTTCCAGCAAGTCTCTACTACAGCTATATGGAGAATGTGGGGCTACCATAACTTTGAAATTTGGATTTTCATATCCTAAGATTTCCTCTATAATGGCTCGTGTTCTACTTATAGTCTCAGCAGTTGTTTCTGCCTCTGAAGAAAAGAGGGTCGGTGAGAAATAACAACGCATCTTGGAAGCCTTAACTGCCTGATAAATTTGCTCAATATCCACACCATTGGGATTATACATATCGTTGAAGCTTGTTGTCCCTGACTGGAGCATCTCCGTCAGAGCCTCTTTGACCGACTTGGTAGTCATGTCAGGAGTAAAGCCTGCTTCTGCTGGCCAGATATAGTCATTGAGCCATTCATGGAGATTGCTATCATCCCGAATCCCTCGCAAACCTGTCATAGCAGAATGGGTATGGCAATTGACCAAACCAGGCATGATCCAGGCTCCCTGATAGTCTATAATCTGCTCAGCTTGCTCTAAAATATCTGGCTCCTCTTGGCCGACATAGACGATTTGAGAGTCCTTAACGGCTAAGATACCATCCAGATAAACATGGAAATCTTGGTCACAAGTCACGATATTTACATGCTGATAGACTTTCATTGTTTTCTCCTTCTAAGACCCTGATTTTTCTAGCTATTGTAACAAAAAAGTCACCCGAAGGCAACTTTTTTTCCATAATAATTGCAAAATAGAAAGGATTATTCAGAGCTAAAAGCTGCTGCTTTTTGCATTTGGTAATACTTGCCCTTTCTAGCTATGAGGTCATGATGGTTCCCATACTCAACAATGTCACCATCTACCAAGACGAGAATCAAATCCGCATCCTGAATGGTTGACAAACGGTGAGCAATGATAAAGCTTGTGCGCCCCTTCATGAGTTTGGCAAAAGCATCCTGAACTAGCACTTCTGTCCGTGTATCGATGGAGGAAGTTGCCTCGTCTAAGATAAGAATCTTGGGGATAGCTAGAAAGACTCGGGCAATGGTCAAGAGCTGGGCTTGCCCAACAGAGAGGGATTCTCCTGCATTTTCCAACTTGGTATCGTATCCCTGTGGCAACTGTTGGATGAAAAAGTCTGCATTGGCTGCCTTTGCAGCAGCAATCACCTGCTCCCTACTGGCATCAGGATTTCCAAAGGCAATATTGTCATGAATGGTCACTTGCTTGAGCCAAGTTTCTTGGAGCACCATGCCAAACTGCTGTCTCAATGATGCTCGGGTATAATCGTAAATAGAACGACCGTCTAACAAGATATCTCCCGAGTTAATAGGATAAAAACGCATGAGGAGATTGATGAGAGTTGACTTACCAGCACCTGTTGGACCAACGATGGCTACCTTGCTACCAGCTGGGATATCGATAGACAAATCCTTAATCAAGATCCTTTCAGGATTGTATCCAAAAGAAACATGCTTAAAGGAAATGGCGCCCTTGACTTGGTCACTGGTCAAGACTTCTTTACCTGTTTCAGCAACCTCAGGACTTTCTAATACAGCATAGACGCGCTCTGCACAAGCGAGAGCACTTTGCAACTCGGCTAAAACAGAAGAAATATCATTAAAGGGCTTGGTGTACTGTTGGACGTAATTCAAAAAAGTCACTAAACGTCCGATGGTCAAGGTGGACCCCATCATGATACGATAGGCTCCCACTCCAGCAAGAAGAGCATAGATGAGTGCATTAACAAAGCGAGTCGAAGGATTAACCGTTGATGAATAAAAGATAGCTGACTGAGAATAACCTGCGTAGTTGGCATTCGCCTCATGCAGTTTTTTGATAAACTCTGTTTGAGCATTGAAGGACTGGATAATAGTCTGCTGGCTAAGTGATTCTTCAATCAACTGAGTCTGAATCCCCCTGGTCTCTGTTTGCTTCTGAAAGAGATGATAGGACCGTTTGGCAATAAAGCGTGAAATCACCATGGACAGGGGCGTCAACAGCAAGACCAAGAGGGTCATGAGAAGGTGAATTTGGAGCATGGCTAGAATACTAACCAAAATCATCAAAACACCAATGAAAAATTGATTGAAAATCATGGTCAAGCCAGCTGCCAACTGTTCTATGTCTGTGGTCACACGACTGACCATCTCTCCACTACCCTGCCGATCCACAAAAGCAATCGGTAAACGATGGAGCTTATGAATGATTCGCTCTCGCAAGTCTTTGGTATAAGAGAAGATTAGACGATTATAAAGAAGAGGATTGGCCCATTGTACCAGAGTATTTCCTATGACCACCAAGATCATCTGGATAAAAATCTGCCAAAAAACTGGTGAAGAACCAGCCACTAGAACTTGGTCAATGACCTGTCCAATCAGAATAGGTAGGTAAATTGATAAGCCAACTTGGGCAATAGTTCCTAGAAAGGCTAGGAAAAGGAGGAAGGGATGGCTTGCTAAATCTATGGCCAAACGTTTGAGCGTCTGGTTTGCGGTTTGTCGTCTCATGCTAGTCCTCCTTTCCATTTTGAGATGCGTTGATTTCGCGATAGACTTGGCTAGTTTTCATCAAGTCCTCGTGCTTGCCAACAGCTAGGAGCTCACCTTTTTCCAAGAGGAGAATCTGGTCAGCCATCTGAAGTGTCGAAGTCCGTTGAGAAATCAAGATTAAGCTCGTGTTAGGTAAGTTTTCTCGAATTGCTTTCAAGAGCTTGGACTCAGTGATGGTGTCGAGGGCCGAGGTCGCATCATCTAGGATGAGAAATGGAGCTTGTCGCAAGACTGCTCGGGCAATAGATAGCCTTTGTTTTTGTCCGCCTGAGAAATTTCGCCCTCCTCCCTCAACTAGGGCATCCAAAAGTCCTTCCTTTTCACTGACAAAATCCTTAGCTTGCGCAATCTCCAAGGCCTGCCATAGTTCCTGGTCAGATACTTCTCGATTGAAACCTAGAGTCAAGTTGGAACGAATAGTTCCTTTAAAGAGTTCGACCCTTTGGGGCACGTAGGCAATCCAAGACCGCCACTGCTCCAAATTACGAGGACTACATCCATCTCGATAAAGATCAATGCTCCCCTTGTCTGCTGGATAAAGACCAAGTAAGACTTGCACCAAGCTTGATTTACCTGAACCAGTTCCCCCAATGATACCAAGGATCTGCCCTTGATTCATATCAAAGGAAATGTTTCTCAGAGAAGGCTGGGCCGCATCAGGATAGGTAAAGGTTAATTCTTTGACTTGCAAAACCCGATCACCGGTAGCTTGCTTTTCTTCTAATTCTGAAAAAATATCTTCTGGAGCTTCGGTAAAAACTTCCTCAATTCTCTTGGCTGAGATATAGGACTGGTTGAGAGAATTTATCAGCATGGCGAGCTTAACCAATTCCACCAAAATCTGTAAGAGATAGTTGATAAGGGCAATCAGGGCACCTTGACTGAGTAAACCTCCTTGAATTGAAATATAGCCCTGCCAGATGATGACGAGAAGAGTTCCATTGACAATCAGATAAGTCAGAGGTGTTAACAAACTAGACCAGAAACCCGTCTTTTCTTGCAATCTAGCATAAACTTGGTTAAGGGTTTGAAAAATCTGTAACTCTCGTTTTTCCTGACCAAAAGCACGAATAACTCGCATGCCTTGTAATTGCTGGCGCGTTTCCTGAACCAGCTGATCCGTTTTCTTTCTGAGACTGCTGTAGAGAGGATTGACCAGTCGAGAGAGACCGACAATGACAATCGTCAAAATGACAACCATAACTAAGAACCAGAAAGTCAGCTCAGCCGAGATGCGATAGGCCATAAAAATGGCTCCAAAAACGATAATAGGCGCTCTCAAAAAGAGACGCAGGAATTGATTGATACCAGTCTGAATCTGGTAAGTATCCGAAGTCAAGCGAGTCACCAAGCTAGAAGTTGTCAAACGATCTCTGCTGTCCTTGGGTAAGGAAAGAATATGACGATAGAGGTCGTTTGTCAATTCCTTGGCAAAACCTACCGCTGCCTTTGCTGAATAGAATTGAGCAATCAAGGCCACTAAAACGCCAATCACTGCAAAGATAAGGAGCAGGCCAATCTGCATCCAGAGATGCCCTTGATCTCTCTGGGGCAAGGATTGGTCAACAATCCCAGCAATCACCATGGGAACTAAGAGCTCAAAAACAGCTTCTAGCAACTTGAACAAGGGGGCTAAAATGGATTCTTTGATATAGGGTTTGAAGTAAGATAGTAAGTGTTTCATAGATCCCTTCTATTCTTATTCTGGAAATGAAGAAAGTGGGAAGCCCCACCCTCTCAGTTTTATTTGTTTAAGTAAGGTAATAGATAGCCATATCCTGCTTTTTCCATCTCATCCTTGGCTATAAAGCGTAAGGAAGCAGAATTGATACAGTAACGGAGGCCACCTAATTCCTGTGGTCCATCTGTAAAGACATGACCCAAGTGAGCATTTCCTGACCGAGAACGAACCTCGATTCGCTCCATTCCATGGCTCAAATCCTTGTAATAGTGAATCAATTCCTTAGAAATCGGACGACTAAAACTTGGCCAACCACAACCTGAGGCAAACTTATCCTTAGCAAAAAAGAGTGGCTCCCCTGTCGTGATATCTACATAAATCCCTTCTTCAAAAGTTTGGTCATAAGCATTACTAAACGGCGCCTCTGTAGCAGCTTCTTGCGTTACTCGGTAGGATTCTTCGGTTAGGTTTTCCTTTAACACCTCTTGACTAGGCTTTTCATAGTTAGAGGCATCAATCAATGGCTTCTCAGCATCCGTCACATCGATATGACAATAACCTGAAGGATTTTTCTTGAGATAGTCTTGATGGTAGTCTTCTGCTAAAATGTAGTGGCGAAGTTTCTCCACCTCTACTGCAATCTTTCGACCCAGTATACGCTCCTGCTCCTGCACCACTGTGTAGATAGCTGGCAAGTCTGCTTCATCCTGATAATAGATTCCCGTTCGATATTGGCGACCACGGTCATTCCCTTGTTGGTTAATAGACAAGGGATCAATAACACGGAAATAATAAAGCAAAATCTCTCTGAGTGACACTGCTTTCTCATCATAAATCACTTGAACCGTCTCTGCATGGTCTGTTTCCTTGAGTAGCTGGTAATTGGTCGTTTCGACTTGCCCATTAGCATAGCCAACACTGGTCGCTAGCACTCCAGAAATTCGTGAAAAATACTCCTCTAGGCCCCAAAAACAACCACCTGCTAGATAAATTTCTGCCATCTTTATTTCTCCTTTATCAAGTTTTTAACTAATACTCTTCGAAAATCTCTTCAAACCACGTCAGCTTACATTTGCAACCTCAAAACAGTATTTTGAGCTTACTTCGTCAGTTTCATCTACAACCTCAAAACCATGCTTTGAGCAACCTGCGGCTAGCTTCCTAGTTTGCTCTTTGATTTTTCATTGAGTATAAACTTCTTTTCAAAAAAAGGACAGGAAGCCCTCTGGTCGAGAGTTTCCCCATCCTATCTTCTATTCTTTATTTTGCTTCGACACGGACACCTTGCGTATCAACTTTCAAGTCATGCAGTTTGCCTTTGAAAGACTGCTTTTGCAATTCTGCCTTAATCTTCGGCATCTTGTCGTGAGAAGCCAAGACCATAACTGTCGGTCCAGCACCGGAAAGGTAGGTTGCATAGGCACCATTCTCTTTAGCTACTTGCTTAATCGTCGCAAATTCACGGACCAGACTTTGACGATAACGCTCGTGGAAGAGGTCTCCCTCAATCGCTTGGCCAGCAGTCACCATGTCTCCTGCTAACAAGGCTGCAACGGCTATATTGGCGATAGAACTGGCTGCAACAGCTTCCTTGTAGGACAATTTCTTAGGAAGGACACCACGGCTGTCTCGAGTGCGCAATTCATAGTTAGGAATGTAAGCTAGAAAATCACATTCTGGGAAGTCTGCTACGATAGCAGAGACTTGACCTTCAACGGAACTCGCAATAACAAGATTTCCATAGATAGCTGGAGCCACATTGTCAGGATGCCCTTCAATCTTGGTAGCCAACTGCAATTTGTCGTGGTTAGATAAGTTGAGATTGCCCAGTTGGTTAGCCAGTTCAATCCCAGCAACGATAACAGAGCTAGAAGAACCCAAACCACGCGCCAAGGGAACATCGCTGGTCATTTTCAAACGTCTCGGTTGCAAGTCAGGCGCAATTTGCAAGGCAATCTTAAGCAAAAGATTACGCTCGTCATGGGGAATCCATTTACCAATCTGGTGTTCAATCAACCACTCATCCCGTTCTTCACAGACCTCAATTTGAAGATACTTGGTTACAGCTACACCGACCGAATCAAAACCTGGCCCAATATTGGCACTGGTTGCAGGTACAATAATCTTCATCCTATTCTCCTAACACCTTGAAGGTATTCAAGAGGTCAAATTCTGAAGCTTTGGCCAACTCAGCTGAAACATTCTCAAGTTGTGCTTTATTGATCTTATGTGTAATAATGACGACACGCGCCTTGTCACCCTCTTTACTATCTTGGAGGATTTGCTTGAAGGAAATATCTTGAGCGTTGAAAATCTCAGCCAATTTCAAGACCTGCCCTTTTGAGTCTGGAGCCAAGATTGAGAAATAGTAGTTTGCTTTAACATCTTCTGGATTTGCCAAGACCAAGTCACGGCTATATTCGTTGAAGTCTTTGCCAATGGTACCATCATTCAAACGACGAACGATACGGACAATGTCCGCTACAACACTTGTTGCAGTTGGTTTTTGACCCGCACCTGGTCCGTAATACATAGACTCACCGATACCGATAGATTCTACAAAGACTGCGTTCATTACCCCATTCACACTGGCAAGTGGATGTGCTTTAGGAAGGAAGGTTGGAGTCACTTCTGCAGCAATACCTGAAGGAGTTTCCTCGATAGAACCAACCAATTTCACTACATAGCCAAGGTCTTGGGCTACAGCTACGTCTTCTGGTGTGATGTTGCGGATTCCCTTGTGGGCTACATCGTCAAAGGCAACCTTCATACCAAAAGCAAACTGGCTCAAAATCACCATCTTGTAGGCTGCATCAATCCCATCCACGTCATTTGTAGGATCGCTTTCTGCAAAACCTAATCTTTGTGCTTCAGCCAGAGCATCATCGTAAGACCAGCCTTCTTCGACCATCTTGGTCATCATGAAGTTAGAAGTTCCGTTAACGACACCAAGAACGCGCGTTATTTTATCAGAAGCCAATGAATTTGCTAGAGTACGAAGAATGGGAATACCACCAGCTACTGCTGCTTCGTAGTATAGTGCTACATTATGCTCTTTAGCGATTTCTAACAATTCTGCACCATGAACAGCCAAAAGGTCCTTGTTAGCAGTAACAACGTGTTTCCCAGCTTCTAAGGCACGAGTGATAAAGGTCTTAGCTGGTTCGATACGCCCCATCAATTCCACTACGATAGTAATGTCCTTGTCTGCTAAAATATCATCTACATTGGTTACAAAGTTAAAGTCATTTCCTGCTGCAAGCAAGCGATTCTTTTCATCTTCATCCTTGACCAATACCTTTGCTACTTCAATCTCAGAATGAGCTGACTGAACGATTTTTTCTCCATTTTCCTTTAGTAGGAATGGCACACCACTTGCAACGGTACCAAATCCAAGTAAAGCAATTTTAACTGTCATGTTTGTCTCCTAGAAATTTTCTGATATAGCCATTATAACAGAATTTTGTGAAAATTCCTATTATAGTAAATCACTATTTCAGTCTGATAAAGAAAAAACGAATCCCATGATTCGTCTTTCTTGATAAATGAAAATTGATTTTAAAAATTATGAACGAATCTTTTGCAGACCGAGAACTGCATCGTGATTGATCAAGATTTGCCCATACTCTTGCAAGACTGAACGACTGATGTCACTGTCGTCTGCAAACTCACGCATACGAGCCAAGAGCCAGGCTGGATATGGACTTGGATGATTTTCTACATCGACTAAGATTGTCAAATAATAGTGTCCATTCATCTTATAGAGTTCAGAGGTTTCCATCTGGTAGTTAACCGTCTTTGCAAAAGCAACTAAGTCAGCAAGGCTTACAAAGCGCAGGATATAGTAGATATAAGGTTCTTTCTTACTCTCAGTCTCCTTGTCTGCCTGCTCTTGCTCTTCTTCCTTTGCTTCGACCTGCTCTAGAGATTGGATGGCCTCAATATCGTCCTTGGTTTTATCTGCAATGCTCTTTTCCAAGGTTTTGAGAAATTCATCCGGCGACATTTGGGCTAATTCTTCCATGTCTGGTAGATCCGCCAAATCTTCAAAATCCAGATTCTGGTCAATCTTGGACTTGGTCACAAAGACGTCCACCTTATCAGGTTTTGGCGTCACGCGGAAACTCAGCATGCCACTATCCAAGAAATTGTCTGGCATCTCTAACTCATCTAAAATAGCATAGAAAAACTCTTCAGTTTTTTCCTGAGGAACGAGAAAGTCTGCAATCTCCATTCCTCGGTCCATCAAATCATCTAAAGTCATTGTGATTTTCAGTGTTGTATCACTAATTTGTTTCATCTTCATATCTAGTAACCTCATACTTTCAGTCTATCTATTATACTAGATTTTTACGATTTTATCAAAAGAATGAAGCGAGAATGTGATATAATACTAGATATGATTTTAGATTTAAGAAAGAAAGTTCAATGAAAAATATAAAAGTAAATGCCTTGGCCAGCTTGCTGGTCAATATTCTCAATATCGTTTTTCCACTGATAACCAATCCTTATCTGACGCGGATTCTCAGCAAATCCAATTACGGTTATTTCAATACAGCCAATACCTGGGCAAGTTTTGTTATTCCACTAGCTGCCTTTGGAATATACAACTACGGGATTCGAGCTATTAGTAAGGTCAAGGATGACAAGAATAAAATCAACTACGTCTTTTCTAAGTTGTTTTATATCTCGGTTTTTACCTCTCTCCTGACGACAGGTATCTACTTCCTCATTATCTTCTTTGACACCAGCATTGAGAATCTGAAAGTTCTCTACTACATCCTAGGGGCTCAAGCACTCTTCCAATTTCTCAATATCGAATGGATGAACGAGGCTTATGAAAACTATGCCTTCATCCTCTATAAAACATTAATTATTCGAATTACCATGCTGGTCGCTATCTTCGCCTTCGTTAAAACGGCAGATGATATCGTTCCTTATGCTATCGTTATGACAGCGACCACTATCCTCAACTACCTGCTCAGTTTTCTTTGGATTAAGAGAGAAGTTTCTTTTGTTAAGATTGGTTTCGTCGAATTAGCTAAAGCTTCTAAACCACTCTTTACTATGCTTCTCTTAGCAAACGCTAATATGCTTTATACCTTGCTAGATAGAATGTTTATCACCAAGGGACCGGATGAGAACTATATTTCCTACTATACAATTGCCTATAGTATCGTCATGCTGATTGCCAGTGTCTTGAGTGGAGCTATCAACGTCAGTATTCCACGCCTTGGCTACTATCTCGGTAAAAAGGATTACAAGTCCTATAATTATCTCGTGAATCAAGCGGCATCCTTATTCTATTTCCTTATGGTTCCAACTAGTATCGGGATTATGATATTGGGACGGTACGCAACTGTTATTTATTCTTCTGAAAAATATCTTGAAGCGGGTATCGTAACTAGCGTCTTCGCTTTTCGTACCATCATTTGGGCTATTGAGTTGATTCTTGGTAAACAGATTATCTTTATCAACGATCATGAAAATCGCTTAACTGCCTTCTACTTCCTTGGTGGTGGTGCCAATATACTATTAAATAGCATCTTGTATTTCAATAATATTTTTGCACCTGAGTATTACATCACTACGACCATTATCGCAGAAACTATCGTTGTTTTACTTGAAATTCATTTTATCAAGAAACACCAACTGATTAGTTTAAAAGAAATTTTTATAACCTTAACACGTTATAGCATTATATCCCTTGGTTTTATCCCAATCTTCTATATTTTTAAGATGATTTTCCAAATCAATTCTTACACAGTAAACTTCAATATGATTCTCATGGTTCTGTCTACCGTAGCAACTTGTGGTATCTATTACCTCTTGACCCTCTTTATTACCAAAGACAAAACACTCCACTATGCACTGAACCTTGTACTTGCTAAATTAAAACGAAATTAAAAAAATCCCCTACTGATAAATTAGTTGCCAGTAGGGGATTTCTTCTTTATTCTTTTTCTTTCTTTTCAGAAGCGTTGGCTTCTAGATTTGAATCTTGTTTAGGTTGTTCAACAATAGAGGAATTAGCTTCTTGTTTCTGTTCTGGCTTGACTGCCTCGCTATTTACAGCAGCAACAGCCTGTTTCCAGATACCTTCTTCGTTTACTTTGTAACCATCAGGTGTTGTTGCGTTCTTCAACAAAGAACCATCAGCTTGGAAATAGTACCAATTACCATCAAGCTGTTTCCAACCTGTCTGCATAGCTCCTGATTCATCAAAGTAATAATGATCACCATTTACTTTATGAAGGCCAACCAACATGATGCCATCTTCAGGATTTAGATAATACCAGACGCCTTTGTCTTTTATCCAACCAGTTTTCATGGCTCCATTTGATTCAAAGTAACGGTAATGATTATCAAACCATTTCCAGCCAGTTTGCATGGCTCCAGATTTGCTAAAGTAATATTGCTTACCATCTACTTGATGGAGGCCGACTAACATAACGCCTTCCTTACCTTCAAGATAATACCAGGCATCACCATCTTTCAACCAACCAGTTTGGAGTGCGCCCGACGTAGCGTAGTAATGCCAAGAATCATTTGACCACTGCCATCCAACTTGCATAGTACCTGCTGAGCTGAAGAAATAGTTCTTACCGTCAATCTCTTTAGATCCTACAGCCATAATACCTGTTTCTGGATCCAAATAATACCATGATTCTTTATCTTTCAACCAACCAGTTTTCATAGCACCTGAGTTCGTATAGAAGTACCAGCTATTGTCTTGCCACTTCCATCCAGTCTGCATGGCACCACTAGCATTCAAATAGTAACGAACACCATTTATATCTTGTCTGCCAGTTAACATGATGCCATCTTTATCCAGATAATACCATGTTTCCTGATCCTTGACCCAGCCGGTTTTCATAGCTCCAGAACTTGCAAAATAGTTCCAGTGACCATCAACAAATGCCCAGCCAGTTTGCATGATACCTTCTTGATTAAAGTAGTATGTGCTTCCATTGATATTCTTTTTACCGATGGTCTTTAGCCCATCCTCATCATAGAAATACCAATTTGAATCAATCTTTTGCCATGTTGAAGGCTTACCTGCTGTTTGGAGTGCACCACTTTCGCTAAAGAACATCTTCTTGCCATTATAGACTTGGTGTCCTGTTAGCATCTTCCCATCTGCAGCAAAGAGATACTTTTTCCCTCCAATTTCAGAGAGCTCGCTAAATCGTCTAGCACCATTTGATTGGATATAATACCAAGAGTCATCTAGTTTGAACCAACCACCAGTTTGCATTTTACCATTTTGGTTCAGATAGTAATCATTCCCATTGGCATTTTCTCCCCAGTCGTCGTTAAGGTGAAGCCAGCGACCTGCTTGCATTTGTCCTTTTCCATTAAAGAAATAAGTGGCTCCGCCAATCTCTCTCCAGCCGATAGCCATTTCTCCGTCAGTCAAACGATATTTCCAATAACCATCTTCTTGATACCATTTTTCGTCAACTACAGGGATATTAGGGAAGGAATTTGAAACATTTGCAAATCCTTTATCGCTAATATCAAAAACGGTAGCGTCTTGAGTTTGGCTAGCAGCATGAAGAACCTGAATATTTTTCTTCTGAAGGTATTCTCTGGTTGAAGCAACATTAATATCTCCACCAGTTGTCTGAATAATCATTTTTGGTGATAAGTTTTCAAGGAAATTAATCGTATTTGAAATTGTCGCATCATAATGGTGGTTCCATTTCATCATATCAACCTTGCCGATGACTGGACCTAACTTATCTTCTGCTCCTTCGGCATTATCCAAATCTCCACCAAGATAGATTCTCTTTCCTGCCACAGTCACTACTGAAACAATGGAGTTGGAGTTATCATCTCGAACTTTTTTCAGATTCCCGTCAGCATCATATTCATTCTTATAGTTGTAGAGTTGGATATCCATATCACCTAATTTTAGGTGGCTATCCTCATCTGAAATATTCTGGATAAGAGTAACTCCTCGTTTTTGAGCTGCTCTCAAAGCATTATCATAATTGAAAAGATTATCCCATAGTCCCCAGTTTGCTGTGATCCGATCATCTGAATATTTTTTCAAATAAAACTTACCGACTTGATATCGATTGAGTATTTCGTCTGCTCCACCAATATGGTCACTATGAACATGAGTGCCTATAATAAAATCTAATTTTTTTACACCTATTTGATCCAAGTGGCGAATCAATCGATCCTCCAATACTTGATAATTTCTCATGGAAATTCCCCAGCGGCTTGGATAGCGTGGGTCACTCCCATCAGGGAAATCATAGTCTTCACCCATATCAATCAAAGCATAGTGACCATTGCTTTCCAGAAGGATGGCATCACTCCCAGATTTTGCTTTAGTATTTATGAAATGGATACGATTGCCCGAACCTGCAGAGATGGTATCTGCATCTACTCCTTGCGATAACTGAATCAGTAATAGAAAGAATGCGAGAACACTATAGCTGACTGATTTTAATAACCATTTATTTTTCACCTTGAAAACTCCTTTATCTTAACATTAAGCAACTTTTACTAATCTAATTAATCCAGTAGTTTTTATCCCCTCCTGGGACTTGTTGCTCAATAGGCGGTGGAGTCATATAGTTTTCTCCAAATTCGTAGACAAGTATTTCATGGTATTTTCTCGGAACCTTGACCACAATGTTTTCATAAGGCATATCAATCAAATCATAGAGCCATTCTTTTTTTATACCATTGGGATAATAAGGGTCATAGATAGTACAAGTGAGATCTGTTGCTTGATCTACACTATACTTCAAAGCAAGGCTCTCTAATTTTTGATTCCATAGCTGTGGAGAAGTTAAGCGGAAAATAGCTGATCCCATATAACGAGGGAGGTTTTTAAGTCCACCATTCTCAGACTTGATCCCTTTAAAATTCAAAGAAGAAAGGCGAACGAAATATTTGTAGAGTTTCATTTTCTTACGGTCATTTTCCTGTGTTACGACACCATCATATGGAAAAATGTCAACGCAAGTTCCCAATACGACCGTTGGGTCTACGAGGTTAGCATCTCGACGTGTCCTTACATCATAGACTCTCATATAACTGTATGGATATCCCTTTGTTTCTCTGAATGAAATCAATTTATAGTAGGGATGATTTTCATTTTGTAAAACCTTATACAATTTTTCAAATTCATCACGCGCTAAGGAAATATCTGTATCATCATCCCAAGGGATGAATCCTTTATGGCGTACAGCTCCTAGTAAGGTTCCAAAATCAACAAAGTATTTGATTTGATGTTGTTCACAAAGCTCATGTAGATACTTTAAAATATCCAATTCTACTTGTTTGATTTCTTCAAGAGTTAAAGTTCTTTCAGACATAGGTTTTATTCTCCTAAATTTGACTATATTTTTAAACGTTTCTTAATCCCAATCCTGTTCGTTATTTAGACCTTTTAACAATCTTCCACAATTTAAAATCATGATGAGATACTCTTTGTTCAACCGGTGGCAATTGCATATAGTCTCCGTAGTCTGAGGTCAAAATTTCATGATAATTTTTCGGAATGGTAAATTCAATACCTTCAAATATTCCAGTAGTAACTTGTTCCAGCCATTCACGTCTCCACACTGGTTTGTTCATATCCTTGTAGATAAGATAATCCACTTGCTCATAATCTGAGACTTTACGGGATTTTGCAAGCTCTTCAATCTGGGCAACGTATTTGTTCGTATTGGTGAAATAGAAAATAATAACTGACACATAGCGTAGCAGTGAATTCAGTACACTTTTCGTATTGGTAATGCCTTTAAAGGTGTAGCAACTCAATTGACGTTTCTTTATCAGTTTCGTCATCTTGTTTTTAAATTCTACGTCATCCTCGTAGCCATCTACAGGGAAAATATCTACATAGATTCCCATATTCGAATCGATGCGAACATCTTCTTCCAGCAAGTAGGTATGGTTATCCTGCACTTTCATGAAGGGATAGACATAGTTGAGATTATTTTTATAAGACATGACCTCGTAACGTTTATCAGGGTTAGCGATAAGGTAGTCTTGCAACTTTTCATAATCTTCTCGTAACATGCAGATATCCATGTCATCATCCCAAGGGATAAATCCTTGATGGCGAACAGCACCAATTAGACTTCCATATGCTAAGAAATACTTGACACCAATTTTCTGACAAACTTCATGAATATACTCCATGATTCCAAGTTCCATCTGTTGAATTTCATTGACATCTGTTACTTCTTGGTACCGAACTCCTTCATCCCGTTTGCAGACTACGAGTCCATAGCCAATCGCTAGCCAGAAGATGATATTAATAAAGTTGGTTGAATACATAATCTGACTTTCAAATAATTGACCAAACAAGATACCAAAGAATAGGATCATGATCAATTTATCAGTATTTTTCTTGGAAACAATCAAATACGTTAAAAAGCGCTTGATGACATAAGCCAGTACAAGAAGGAAGGATACCAAACCTAGAACTCCCGAACTGACAAATATGGTCACAAAAATGTTATGGAAATTCCCACCAATAAGGGAGTTTTGAATCTCAAATTTACTGAAATATTCTGTGTAGTAATCTGGAACATTTCGTACACCATAACCAAAAATTGGTTTGGCGCTTCCCATCTTGATGGCATTTTTCCAGATATAGGTTCTACCACTTGGTGTTGTCTCGATCAGATGGAGCTCACCGTTCTTCTTAGTGACAGACGAATCTGTCTCAGCATAGGATTGTCCTTTGTTTAAATCTAAGACAGTCGCTGTTTCAGATGAGATATAGATTGAAGTTACATAGCTTAATCCAATATTAGTTGCAGTAATCAGCAAACCAGCAACTATAAAAGTGAGGAATCGTTTAACGATACTTCCTCTAGTAGCAAAGAAACTATAGAGTCCAATCATGAGAAGTAAAGAAAGTAAGGCTCCTCGACTTTGCATCGTAGCAAAGTAAACGAATTGAATCACATTATTCAGTTTAAGATAAACAGAATATTTACTTCCTTTATGGATCAAATACATAGCCAAAATAATGCTAATATATGAAAATATCGCACTAGCATTAGGATTGACAATTCCCCACAGACGTCCATTCATGACACCATAGTAATAAGATTGTTCGCCAATCTTAAATAGGATAAGGACTCTACTTATCAATAAACCAAACGCAAAAATTGCTGAAGAAAAAGATACAATTTGAACCGTATAGGCAATCCAGTCAAATAATTTTTTAAGTTGCCCTGATTGTAACATGGTAAATAATAAAACATAGGTTACCATGAAGAGGATTTCAATCACATTTCCAATCAGATGTCCAGAGCGATTGAAAACAGCTGATAGCAGATGACTTCCAGCTAAGAGTCCAAATAAGGATAGAAATTTGCGATCTGCTGTGATTTCTTTCCACTTAAACAATAAGGTATAGCAAATATAAAGCACTACAATCGCTGATAATCCCTTGTAAAGGGGATTTGCTATCTTATAAACCAGTGAACTCATACTTAAAATCGAAATGAAAACAAATAGATACGCAATCCATAGTTTTGATTTTTCAAAGTATTCATCCATTTTTGAAAAATTCATTTTCAACTCCTTCTCATGATATTAGTTTTTCAATCCAACAATTTTCTTATATAGCCATGGAGAAATGACAAGTGATAGGATCGCTACCTTGCGAAAAGTAGTGAAATAAGCATCCTTCCATATTTCGTGTCGATGCTGAACAATCCAAGTCCTCAGCTCGGATTTCTCCTTTTGATACTCTTCACGTGAAGTAAAGATAATTTTATCGTAAACTGTGATGTACGACCAACATTCTCTATTTATTAATTCGTATTTTAAATTAGGAAAGACTTGTGAAACTTGAGCAATTATTTGCTGATAAACTTCTATCGTGTCAAATACATGTCGATTAACAGATGTTGTTGCACTTCCCTCACGATGATCATAATAATAAACAGGTTTGTCAATAAATACGCAACTGCATCTTGTCTTTAGTAGCAATTCAGTTAAAAATAGAGCATCTTCAGCTAGGTGATAATTGGTATTAAACTTTTCATCCGCAAGCAGGTCTCTCTTAAACAGTTTTGCAACTGGAAAAAATGATGTTCTGGTAGTCATCAGTAGTTCCTTCATGGTTTCTTCTGTTGACCAGAGTTCTGTTTTTCCTGAATGTGAAGGTAGGTCTGTTACAATTCCGTTTTTGATATGGTGCAGAGGAGCAATTACAAAGCCTACATTCAACCCTTCAGCTGCACTTGCTAAAGTAGCTAGGTAATCCTGGGTAACGAAATCATCGCTATCAATAAAGGTAACCCAAGAACCCGTTGCTAGCTGAATTCCCATATTTCTAGCATTTGAAACACCAGCATTTTCGATATGATAAACCTTGATATTCTCATACTGAGACGCTAAGTGATCACAGATCTGTCCACTGGAATCAGTAGAACCATCATTGATTAGGATTAACTCAAAATGGGCATAAGTCTGTTGAAGAATCGACTCCACACATCGCTCCAAATAGGCTTCTACATTATAGACTGGAACGATAACGCTTATTTTTTCTCCCATCATGCTCCATATTCTCCCTTGTACTCTGTGTAGCTCTTGTCCATGTCTGCTATAATGGCATCATGATGCGGTACTTGCTTGTCCTCTGGTGGCGGTGTCATATAGTCCCCAAAAGCAGTGCTGAGATAGGCATCATAACCGACTGGAATGGGCATCTCAGTTCCTTCAAATGGCAAGAATAGATTGTCTTCAAAAGATGCGATTGGGTATTTGTTTCGCATGTAGCCAGGACCTGAGCATAATTCCGTAATTCCATCGCTCTCAGCCAGACCATACTTGGTCATTTCTTTTTCAGCTTTTTTCCAAATGCGATAACGTAGAGATTTTGGAGTCAGGCCGAGTAAGATACGACTTCCCCATTTCATGACTGCACCATGCTTTTCTGGGATAGTTTGCGCACAAAAGAGTGAATAAATCAGGGCCCAACGAACTTGTTTCTTACGCTCAGCTGGATTTTTAGGATAATAATCTAAAGGTAAAACATCCAAGGCCAAACCGTGTGGCAAATCCAAATCCTTCTGATAAGGCTTGATACAAGTGGTTTCCTTATCACGAATGGTAATAAAAAGGTTACGGTCTACAAAATCTTTGTTACTCTTTGACAAGAAATAACGCTCATCTGCATAACGAGGCCATAGTTCTGCTAATTTTTCATAGTCCTTGCGAGGCATAAAAAAGTCTAGATCATCATCCCAAGGAATGAAGCCCTTGTTCCGAAGGGCACCAATAGCCCCTCCACCACAAAGATAGCACAACAAATCATGTTCTTTACAAAATGCGACGAAATATTCAGCCATTTCCAGACTACGAGCCTGAATCGCTTTCAAATCACTCATGTCTCTCCTCTTCTGTCCAATAACGAGTTATATCGTTTTATTATACCATAAAAAAGCCCTAAAAATCCATCAGATACTAAGAAAAATCAAAGCCTAAACCACTTTTTCACTGGTGATTCAAACTTTGATTTTTTTATAGTATTCTATCTCATTCCCATTTGGGCGAGTTTTGTCTTGTATTTATTTTGGTCGACAAGGAGAGCCTGCCCTCCATAAACATCGTAGTCATCTACCCAGTCACCAAGTTCGGGAACAGTTAATCTTTCGATACCATTCTGAGCGCCTTCTATGACAGATAAACCATTGGTCAACAAGAAGCTATAGGGTAAATTGGTCGAAGTCATCGCAAAGACTTTCCCAAGCGCCTCAGATCCTGTAAAGAGTTTGGTTGGATCTTTGATTTGCTCAAGAACGGCTGACATGACTTGTTGCTGACGTTTGGTACGTCCGTAGTCTCCTTCATCATCATCACGGAAGCGGGCATAGTTGAGTAAGGTAGAACCATTCATTTGCTGTTTTCCAACTTTGATGGTTTGAGTTGGCGACTCTGTTTCTGTTGCATGAAGGTCGTCTCCGACTGTGGCTTCTGTCAGAGGTTGACCATTCAGAGTTGAAAATTGAGCATCGATAGTCACTCCTTCAGGGAAAAGGGTGTCAATAGCTGTTGCAAAAGCCTGAAAGTCAACTAAGGCGTAGTACTTGATATCCAAGTCAAAATTATCTTTTAGAACCTTGCGGACCATTTCTGCCCCTTTTTGCCCTTCTTGTTCCCCAAGTTCATAGGCAACATTAAGTTTGTTATCTGTTTGTTTCTGGCCATTTACAATCTTACTATACCCGTCAATATAAACCAAGTTGTCACGCATAAAGCTGACTAGTTTGATTTTCTTATCTGATCCACTGACATTCAGTACCATAATCGTGTCGGTACGGGTTTCTGCACTATTTTGACCGATACGGCCATCTGTCCCCATGATTAGGATATTCACGCCATCTTTGGTATCCTGACCGTTAAAGACTTCTACTTGTGCTGCCTTGGCATCAGCTGGCTTATTGCTTGGATTGGCTGCCGACTGAAATCCTCGAAGAAACATGAAAATCATCCCTACAGCAAGGCAAGTTATCAATAGCAAGAACCAAGTCAGTATTCGTTTAAAGCGAAATCTTCTTTTTTTCTTTTTGACTTTAGGTAGAGGAGCTACCTTCTCCCGTTTCTTAGCCCGACTTCTATTTCCATAAGTCGGAAGATCAATATCACTACTCCAAGTCTCTTCTTTTTCTTCTTGGTAGGAAGGGTGAACTTCTTGCTTGGGTCCTGTCATCTTTTGCTGCAGGTAATCAAACTCCCTCCGTTCACGGTCATTGAGGTAATGAAAATTCTTAAAGAGATAGTCATAACGTAACTGCTCATGATGACTTAAGGGGCTTTCTTTGCTCATAGGCTCTCCTTTCCTAAATCCCTAATAGTGAAAATAGGGTAGGTTCCCAGTATCTTGTACTGGATCCCAATTGTTTCTAGTTCTTGTCTGGCAAAATGAACCAGCTCTTTCGCACTATAATCCACATCGATGATGAAAAAGTACTCACCTAGTGCCGTTTTGAGGGGACGACTTTCTATCTTGGTTAAATCAATACCTCGCCAAGCAAAGGTTGAAAGAGCCTTGTAAAGGGCACCAGGAAGGTTATCCGGTAAGGTTAAGGCCAAACTCATTTTTTCAGTTTGTGATTGCATATGGATAGTGGGAATCTCAGACCCTAATACCCAAAAACGAGTGAAGTTGGCTTCCATTTCTTGGATATCTTCTGCTATCAATTCCAAACCATACTCTCTAGCTGAATTTCTAGGCGCAATAGCCGCAAAAGGCTGGTCTGGATGTTCAGCGATAAAGCGGGCTGCATAGGCTGTGCTTGCCGTCACTTCAAGCTGGGCTTTGGGATAATGCTCCTCTATGAATTTCTTTCCTTGGGCCAAAGCCTGAGGATGAGAAAAAATCTTTTCAATCTTAGTATGACCAGGAACTGCCATCAGTTGCTGGTGAATGGGTTGTACTATTTCTGCAA
The DNA here is from genome assembly GCF_023109195.1 of Streptococcus oralis. Classification (GTDB taxonomy): domain Bacteria; phylum Bacillota; class Bacilli; order Lactobacillales; family Streptococcaceae; genus Streptococcus; species Streptococcus oralis_BV. The sequence continues at coordinate 314,273 of NZ_JALDUB010000001.1, read as the reverse complement.
CAGCCTGAATGTCCGCCTGATGAAAAAGATAGTCCAAGCTTTCATGCACACTTCCCTCAATGGAGTTTTCAACTGGCACCACCGAATAGTCCACCAAGCCTTGTTCATAGGCCTTGATAACATCTGTGATATTGGCAAAGGCTTGTAATTCCTCATTAGGAAAAGCAGTCTGCACGACGTGGTGCGAAAAAGATCCCTTAGGACCTAGATAGGCAATTTTCATCTCAGTTCCTTTATAATTTCCTCTAGGCTTAGCTTGGTCACATCTAGAACTCGACTGGCTACTTCCTCATACCAATCCTGTCTTTCTTGAAAAATCTCTCGCAACTCTTCCTTGCTCTTGTTGAGAAAAAGTGGCCGTTGATTGTCCTTATCAGCTGAAATACGTTGGTAAAGGGTTTCAAAATCTGCTTTCAGATAAATGTTATCAGGATTTTGTTTGAGCAAGTCACGATTTCTCTGACAAACGACTATTCCTCCACCAGTTGACACAACTCGGTCCGTTTTTAGTAAGTCCGCTAGGACTTCTGACTCTATTTGACGAAAGGCCGCTTCTCCTTTTTCAGCGAAAAATTCCGCAATAGACATACCCAAGCGCTTCTCAATCAAGGCATCCATATCAAGGTAATCTGGGTCCAATCCTCTAGCGATTGTCGATTTGCCAGCCCCCATAAATCCGAGTAATACTTTAGCCATGAATCAGATTCTCCAAATCATCAAAGAAGCTAGGATAACTGGTATTGATGGCTTCTGCACGGTCAAGTTCCACTTCTCCATCTGCAACCAAGAGGGCTGCGATAGTTGTCATCATTCCGATACGATGGTCACCAAACGTATTGACTCTAGCACCATGAAGGGATGATTTCCCCTTGATAATCATTCCATCTGCCGTAGGTGTGATTTCCGCGCCCATACTATTTAAAGCATCCGCTACCACTTGAATGCGGTCTGTTTCCTTGACCTTGAGTTCCTCAGCATCCTTAATAACTGTTACACCTTGGGCTTGCGTCGCTAGAAGGGCAATAATGGGCAATTCATCAATCAAGCGGGGAATCAAGGCTCCACCAATCTCTGTTCCTTTCAGGTATGAAGACTCGACAGTCAAGGTTGCTGATTTAGCAACTGGGTCAATTTCAGTTATTTCCAATCTTCCTCCCATGGCACGAATGACATCAATAATACCGGTACGCGTTTCGTTAATACCAACATTCTGCAACACTACACGAGAGTTTGGAACAATCAAACCTGCGACCAACCAAAAGGCTGCACTGGAAATATCTCCTGGAACAACTACCTTTTGTCCGGTCAGTCTTTGTGGTCCTTGAACTGTGATTTTCTTACCATCCACACTTAAATGGCCACCAAATTGTTGCAACATATCTTCGGTGTGGTTACGAGTACATTCTTTCTCGATAATAACGGACTCCCCCTGAGCCTGCAAGGCTGCAAATATCAAGGCAGACTTGACTTGCGCAGAGGCGATTGGCAACTCATAGTGAATAGGTGTTAGGTTTTTCATCCCTTTTAAGTGAAGAGGGGGCAGGTCTCGCTCTGTTTGCCCTGAAATGCTAACGCCCATTTTTTTCAGTGGAATCGTCACACGATCCATAGGACGTTTAGAAAGACTATCATCTCCAAACATCTCTACTTCAAAATCCGCACCAGCAAGGACACCTGAAATCAGGCGAATCGAGGTGCCAGAATTACCCATATCCAAGGCATTTTGCGGAGCTTTTAAGCCATCCATTCCAACACCTTTAATGGTAATAACCCCATCTTTGTCCTCAATTTCAACACCAAGGTCACGAAAAACCTGCATGGTTGAAAGTACATCCTCTCCACGCAAAATATCATATACCTTGGTTTCTCCCTCAGCCAAACTTCCAAAAATAATCGAACGGTGACTGATAGACTTGTCACCTGGAACTCGGATACTGCCATGTAAGTGGCGAATGTTTGTTTTTAGTTTCATAGTTGACCTCATACTTGCAATACTTTTTCTTATTTTATCACAAAAAAGCCAGAAATTCCTGAAATTTCTGGCTTTTATACAGATAAAATACTATTTCAACAATTCTGAAACAGGCTCAAAGACAATTTTTTCAATGTCTGAAAGGTAAATGGACAATTGTTGCTGTTTGGTAAAGAAATCTGACAAAAGAGCGTTCTCTTGGATTTGCTTACTGAAAGACTGCATCCTTTCTTGGAAAGAGGCGTCTGGCATTTGTCCCGTTTGCGCCATGACTTGGATTTCTTGCTGGAAGGCAAGGTAATCTGCAAAAATCTTGCTGGCTTGTTCATCTGCTTGAATGGCATCTTTTGCCGCCTTGACCGCCTTGTATTCTGGTAATTCGCGAAGACCGCGACTGAGTTCATTTGCACTATCGTAAATATTTGACATGATTTTCTCCTTATTTGATGACGACTGTGTAGTCCGTATTTTCTGAAATTAAGCGCTCAGCTCGTTCCAGATCCTGAGCATTTTTAAAGGAAATTTGGAGAATCCCGTGAACATCCTCACGGTTTTCTTCATTAATGTGGATATTGACCAAGGAAGTACCACGTAGCAATTCCAAAATCCGCAAGATAACATCTTCTTCATCGGGAACGTCAACATAGAGGTCGTAAGAGCTATCCACACCACCACGCTTATGGATTTCCATGGCCTGACGTTGCTCACGCGCTTGGTTGAAAAAGTTCCAAATATGCTCTTCTTCCCCCCTGCTAATAGCCTGACCAATCTCATCTAGGCGCTCCTTGAAATCCTCAATCCGCTCTAGGATGGTCTCGCGATTGGACAAGAGAATAGAGGTCCACATACCTGGTTCACTCTCTGCAATCCGTGTCATATCTCGAAAACCACCCGCCGCAAAGCGCCTTGTCATCTCATGTTCTTGAGCATAGACAGCTGTCTGCTCCATGAGACCTGATGCCAAGATATGGGGAAAATGGCTAATCTGTGAAGTTACTCGATCGTGCTCCTTAGCATCAATTTCAATGAAGCGAGCATGGAGACCAGAAAGTAGGTCCTTCATTTCTGAAAGAGTTTCTGGAGTGGTCAAACTCGATGGAGTAAAGATATAGTAGGCATTTTCAAAGAGATTAACATCAGCAGATGCAGCTCCTGTCTTGTGGCTACCAGCCATTGGATGGGCCCCAACAAAGCGAACAGGCTTACCAGCCAAATACTGCTCAGCTGCTTCCACAATGGCTGACTTGGTCGAACCAGCATCTGAGATAATGACGCCTTCTTTCAAGTCTATAGTTGCCAACTCCTGGATAAATGCAATGGTCTGCTTGATTGGCAAGGTCAGAATGATGACATCAGCCAGAGGAGCAAAACTGGCAAAATCATCCGTTGCACGGTCTATCATTCCTCGCTCCAAGGCAATGTCTCTCGAAGCCTGACTGCGATTATAACCTAAAATTTCATAATCCGGATGATCACGCTTGATACCGAGCGCCATCGAAGCACCAATCAAACCGAGACCTGCGATATAGATGGTTTTTGCCATAAAGACTCCTTAATAGTTCTTTGTATAGTCTCGGTGCTTGTCAACTGCCTCTTTTAATTCCTCAAGATTATCTGATGAGAATTTTTCAAGAATTTCTTGTGCTAGAACTGTTGCTACAACGGCTTCCATGACCACACCTGCTGCTGGAAGAGCAGTTGGATCACTTCTCTCTACAGTTGCCTTATAGGGTTCGTGAGTCTCGATATCCACACTCATAAGTGGTTTATAAAGGGTGGGAATGGGTTTCATGACACCTCGAACAACGATAGGTTGCCCATTGGTCATACCACCTTCGAAACCACCTAGATTATTGGTACGACGAGTATAGCCGTCTTCTTTTGACCAGAGAATTTCATCCATAACCTGGCTACCTTTTCGGTAACCAGCCTCAAACCCAAGACCAAATTCCACTCCTTTAAAGGCATTGATAGAGACAACTGCTTGGGCCAATCGCGCATCTAATTTTTTGTCCCATTGGACATAAGAGCCAAGACCAACTGGAACGCCTCCGACGACTGTCTCCACAACTCCACCGATAGTATCACCATCACGCTTGATTTGGTCAATATAGTCCTTGATTTCCTGTTCCCGCTCTTGGTTAACAATAGAAACTTCAGACTGGGCAGCTCGTTCCTTAATCTCGGCCACTGTCAGATTTTCAGGTACATCTATTTCCTTGCCACCAAAGACCACGACATGGTTGGCAATCTCCATATCAAGCTCAGCCAATAGGCGTTTGGCTACTGCCCCAACTGCCACCCGCATGGTTGTTTCACGAGCTGATGAACGTTCCAAAGAATTTCGCAAATCATCAAAACGGTACTTGATCCCCCCAACCAAATCGGCATGTCCTGGACGAGGATGAGTGATTTTCCGCTTGCTTTTAAGTCGGTCTTCAATGTCCTCAGCAGACATGATATCCAGCCATTTCTGGTGGTCCTTATTGATAACATCCATGGTAATAGGAGCCCCTGTCGTCTTCCCGTGACGAACGCCCGAAGTAAAGATAACCTGGTCACTCTCAATCTTCATACGACCACCACGACCGTAGCCACCCTGACGGCGTTTAAGGTCCTCATTGATGTCCTCTACTGTTAAAGGAAGGCCCGCTGGAATTCCTTCAATAATTGCCGTCAAACGGGGACCGTGTGATTCTCCTGCAGTTAAATATCTCATTCGTTCTCCTTATTTTACCAAGTAGTCTTTCATCTCTTCCAGAGAAACTGGGTGAATGGTCGCTGAACCAAGCTCTGGTACCAAGACCAATTTCAAGGTGTTGCCACGTGCCTTCTTGTCATGAGTCAAAGCCTGATAAAGCTTGTCAACATCCCAGTTTTCATAATCAACTGGCAAGCCAAATTTCTGACACATAGCTGTAATGGACTGAGTTATGCCAGCTGGCATAAGGCCTTTTCCCTCAGCAACCTTTGAAATCTGCACCATTCCCATGGCCACAGCTTCTCCATGCATGACCTTTCCATAACCAGCCGTTGCTTCAATGGCATGACCAATAGTGTGCCCAAAATTGAGGTAAAGGCGAACACCATTATCCAACTCATCCTCAACTACCATCTTGCGCTTAACTTGACAAGAATGTTCAATCAAAGTCTCTGCATGTTCCAGAATGCTCTCTACAGAACCATCTAGCTCCGTTAAGAGAGCCCACAGTTCTGGATCCTCAATCAAACCGTACTTGATAACCTCACCCATCCCTTCAATCAGCTCTCTTTTCCCAAGAGTTTCAAGGACAAGCGGATCAATCAGAACCCCATCTGGTTGGGCAAAAGTTCCCACCATATTCTTAGCAAAAGGAGTATTGACACCTGTCTTTCCACCGATAGAAGAATCAACCTGGGCAGTCAAACTAGTCGGAATCTGAACAAAGTGAATGCCCCGCATATAGGTAGAGGCCACAAAACCAGCCAGGTCCCCAACGACACCACCACCAAGAGCCACGATCCCATCGCTACGAGTCAGACCTTGCTTGACTAAAAATTCATAGACTTTCTGAACAGTCGTTAAATTTTTTCGTTCTTCGCCTTCTAAAAAGTCAAAAACAGCTACCTGAAAATCAGCATCTTCTAGGCTGAGTTTAACCTTCTCTGCATAGAGAGAAGCTACATGGTTGTCGGTTACAATAACCACTTTTTGAGGTTGCCAGAGTTCTCGCAACCATTGACCAGCCTGAGCTAGACAACCTTTTTCAATCTGAATATCATAAGGATGATGCGGAATATCGATTCTGATTTTCATAGGAGGGTCTCCTTTTCACTATTTATATTTTTCTGTTAAGGACTGCCAAATCTCGTCTGTCGGCATTTCTTTACCTGTCCACAGTTGAAAAGCTTCAGCAGCTTGATAGAGCAACATTCCAAGGCCATTGATTGCTTGATTCCCCTGACCTTTGGCCCATTTCAAAAATGGAGTCTCAAAGGGTTGGTAAATAATATCTGCCACCAATAGAGTTTCTGGTAAGACTATGCTTTCAGGAACTGGGAATGATTTGCCATCCATTCCCACACTAGTCGCATTGACTAATAAGTCCGCCTCAGCAATCCTTGATTGCAGTTCAGAAGCATCTTCTAAAGCGTACAAATCCACTTTAAATCCTGTTTGGTCCTGCAACTTGTCTAGGTAAGGTCTTGTTTTTTCCATGGAAACTGAACGAACAAAGACTGAAATCTGACTAGCGCCATCCAAAATAGCCTGAGCCAAAATGGACTTGGCTGCACCACCTGCTCCCAGAATGGTCATTTTCTTATCCGAGATTGTAAAAGAAGGCAAGCTCTTAAAGAATCCCTTGCCATCTGTATTATATCCAATTAAAGTGCCATTATGATTGACAACAGTATTGACCGCCCCAATCAAACGAGCCTCATCACTCAACTCATCCAGATAAGGAATCACTTGCTCCTTGTAAGGCATAGACAGGTTGATGCCAAACATCTGGTAACGGCGAATATTGGCGACTGTTTCTGCCAAATCACCCGCTTCAATCTCCCAAGCTACATAGGCACCATTAATAGCTGTCGCCTCAAAGGCCCTATTGTGAATAAAGGGTGAAATAGAGTGTTTAATGGGATTGGCAACAACTGCAGCTAAACGCGTATAGCCATCAAGCTTCATCCAAAATCTCCCTGATTTTCTTCATGTTTGATAGCGAAATCTGACCTGGGGCACTCGCTTCATCCAGACTAGCAAATGACCAACTTGAACCCGTCACATCTGAAGTAATACGTGATACCTTGCCCATTTTCCCCATGGAAATGGTCACGTACTCTTGCTCAGGGTTGAGTGTCTTAAATCCTCGAGTGTAGTTCATCAGGTCTAAAACATCCTGCTCCGTATGGGCCATAACTGATACCTTGACCACTTTCGGAGAGAGACTGGTCAACTCAGACAAAATTTCCATCATGTTTTCAGGTGTCTCCTGGAAATTATGGTAACTCAAAACAAGATTTGGAAAATCCAACATTTCCTCAAAAACATCCTTGTAGCTGAAATACTCAAAATCTACATAATCCGGCTGATAGAGCTGAGTAACTTCCTTGATGATTTGAACATACTCTTCTGAGGAAAGTTCGATTTCTCCTCCCTCAGCGCGAGTCCGAAGGGTAAAGACAAGTTCGCGTCCTGCAAATTTCTCAAAGATAGCGGGTGCTACCTGTAAAATAGCGTCCTTTGTAAGAAAGTCCGCACGCCACTCAATGATATCGGCATCTTCATACCTAGTAGCATCCAGTTCTTGCGCTTCTTCTAAACTTCTTGGCATCACTGAAACGATTAATTTCATCTACTAACCTTCATACTAATCACCTTGAGGTAATTACTGCTTTCATCTTTTTTATTATAGGCAAAGTCTGCTGGAAGACCATATTGGTTTAAAATTTGATATTTTCTTCCTGCAAAACCTTTATCAATTTGTTCTGTAAATTTCTGGCGGGAAACATTGGCAGCATTGGTACTGGCAATGATAATGCCTCCCGGATTTAAAATCTCTAGACTCTGGGAAATCAACTTGTGATAGTCCTTAGCTACAGAGAATGTTTGTTTTTTATTGCGGGCAAAGCTCGGCGGATCAAGCACAATCACATCATAGGTCAAGCCTTTTCGCTTGGCATACTTGAAGTACTCAAAAACATCCATGACGATAAAACGATGATTGTCCGTGCTAAGTCCATTTACATGAAAATGGGCTTCTGACAGCTCTCTAGACCGTTTGGCCAAGTCGACAGAAGTCGTCTCGCTAGCGCCTCCCATAGCTGCAGCAACTGAAAAGGCAGCCGTATAGGAAAACATATTGAGCAAGGATTTGCCCATAGCCAGGCCATCAACCAGACTCCCACGAACCTCATGCTGGTCTAGGAAAATCCCTGTCATCAAGCCATCATTCATAAAGACTTGATAGAGCACGCCATTCTCAAGAACAGTAAAATAGTCTGGCGCTTCCTCACCATAAACATAAGCAGACTCATAGTCTAGACCTTTAAAACGAATCTTCTCATAAGCCCCCAGGACCTCAGGGAAAACTTCCTTAAAAGCATTTATGATCAGCTCACGAATCTGGTAAACAAAGGAGTTGTACCAAGAAAAGACAGCATAACCTCCATAGAGATCAACAGTCAGACCCCCAAAACCATCCCCCTCTTGGTTAAAAAGGCGAAAAGCAGTGGTCAAGTCATCCTGATAATAAGGCTTTCTAGCTTCCTTGGCCTTACGAAACAGAATTTCAAAAAAGGTTTGATTGAAACGAACCTTTTCCTTGCTGACCAACCAGCCGATTCCCTTGTTCTGCTGGGAAAGATAGGCGCTCCCTAAAAACTTTCCGTCTTGACTAAGAACTTCTACTGCCTGATCCGTCAGTTCAATATCTGTTAAATCACTCGCTTCCAAAAGAACTAGACCCTTAGCTAGCTTTTTTTCAACACGTCTGCTGACCCTAATTCTATTCATAGCTACTATTATAGCAAATTTTGTGACAATTCTCAAAAAAGAAACCGTTTAACCAGTTGTACTTTAGTTTACTAAGTGTCATTTTTGTTATAATAAGTTTATGCCATTTACTTTTTCACCAAAAAATTCTTCTCCTTGTGATGGAAAGAGAGATTTTATTCGCTAAAAATAGACAATTTCAGAAATGAGTATAGAATCTTGCGCAAACGTTTGCCTAGTTCTGAACTTTATGGTAGAATAAAACACAACATTGATAAGCAAGAGGAAAAACAATGCAAAATCAGACACTTATGCAATACTTTGAATGGTATTTGCCTCACGACGGCCAACACTGGACGCGACTGACAAATGATGCAGAGCACCTAGCAAACCTTGGTATCAGCCATGTCTGGATGCCACCTGCCTTCAAGGCAACCAACGAAAAAGATGTCGGCTATGGTGTTTACGATCTTTTTGACCTAGGCGAATTTCACCAAAAAGGGACTGTCCGTACCAAGTATGGATTTAAAGAAGACTATCTTCAAGCCATTCAAGCCCTGAAGGAACAGGGAATTCAACCTATGGCCGATGTGGTTCTCAATCACAAGGCTGCTGCCGATCATATGGAAGCCTTTCAGGTTATTGAAGTGGATCCTGAGGATCGTACCGTTCAACTAAGCGAGCCCTTTACTATCAATGGCTGGACTCACTTTACTTTCGATGGTCGCCAAGACACCTACAATGATTTCCACTGGCACTGGTACCACTTCACAGGTACAGACTACGATGCCAAACGCCGTAAGTCTGGTATTTACCTAATCCAGGGAGACAACAAAGGCTGGGCAAATGAGGAATTGGTCGATAACGAAAACGGTAACTACGACTACCTCATGTATGCCGACCTAGACTTTAAGCATCCCGAAGTCATCCAAAATATCTATGACTGGGCTGACTGGTTCATGGAAACGACTGGTGTAGCTGGTTTCCGCTTGGATGCCGTTAAACACATTGACTCTTTCTTTATGGGCAATTTTATCCGTGATATGAAGGAAAAATACGGTCAAGATTTCTACGTTTTTGGGGAATTTTGGAATCCAGATAAAGAAGCCAATCTAGACTATCTCGAAAAAACGGAGGAACGCTTTGATCTTGTCGATGTTCGCCTCCACCAGAACCTCTTTGAAGCCAGTCAAGCTGGAGCAAGCTACGACCTTCGTAACATTTTCACAGATAGCTTGGTTGAACTAAAACCCGACAAGGCTGTCACTTTCGTCGACAACCATGATACTCAACGAGGACAAGCCCTTGAGTCTACTGTTGAAGAATGGTTCAAGCCAGCAGCCTATGTCCTTATTCTATTACGCCAAGATGGTCTTCCATGTGTCTTTTACGGAGATTATTACGGCATTTCAGGGCAATTTGCTCAACAAGATTTCAAAGAAGTTCTTGACCGTCTCCTAGCCATCCGAAAAGATTTAGCCTATGGAGAGCAAACAGACTACTTTGACGATGCCAACTGTATCGGTTGGGTTCGTTCAGGTGCTGAACATCAATCTCCAATCGCTGTCCTTATCTCAAATGACCAAGAAAACAGCAAGGCTATGTTTGTCGGTCAAGAATGGGCTGACCAAACCTTTGTTGACCTCCTTGAAAATCATCCAGCACAAGTTACGATCAATGCTGAAGGTTATGGAGAATTTCCAGTAGCAGCGGGTTCAGTCAGTGTCTGGGCAACAAAATAAACCTATCAGGTACAAGCCAGATTCAACCGGATTTGGCTTTTTTGTATGCACAAAAAGACCTACCCGAGTGGATAGATCTTTGCTTGATTACAATTTACCTGCTACTTCATCCAACAATTCTTGGATTTTCGCTTGGTTGCTTCCTCCTGCCATGGCCATGTCTGGTTTACCACCACCACGTCCATCGACGATTGGAGCCAATTCTTTGACAAGATTTCCTGCATGCACATCTTTTGTCTTGCTAGCTACAAGAACATTGACTTTGTCACCGATAGCGGCAACTAGGACAAGCACATCAGAGTAGTCTTTTTGTTTCCAGTTATCCGCAAAGGTACGAAGGGCACCCGCGTCTGAAACAGAAACTTGGCTAGCAATGTAACGGTGACCGTTGACTTCCTTCACGTCCTTGAAGACATCACCTGCCGCTGCAGCTGCTGCTTTTTCCTTCAATTCTGCATTTTCTTTTTGCAATTGACGAAGTTGCTCTTGAAGTCCTTCTACTTTATGAGGTACTTCCTTGAGTTGAGGTGCTTTCAAGGTTGCAGCAACAGCTTTAAGAGCATCTTCTTGTTCACGGTAGGCTTCAAAGGCTTCTTTACCAGTTACTGCCAAGATACGACGAGTTCCTGATCCAATCCCTTCTTCTTTAACAATCTTGAAGAGACCAATCTCAGAGGTGTTGCCAACATGGGTACCACCACAGAGTTCCACAGAGTAATCGCTAATGGTCACAACACGGACTTCCTTACCGTATTTCTCACCAAAGAGAGCCATAGCTCCCATTTCTTTAGCAGTGTCAATATCTGTCTCAACAGTTTCTACTGCAATTGCTTCCCAGATTTTCTCATTGACTTGCTGTTCAATAGCACGCAACTCTTCTGGAGTCACGGCTTGGAAGTGAGTGAAGTCAAAGCGAAGGAATTCGACTTCGTTCAGAGATCCTGCTTGTGTCGCATGGTTTCCAAGGATATTGTGAAGGGCAGCGTGAAGCAAGTGAGTCGCAGTGTGGTTTTTCATAACACGGTGACGACGATTTGTATCAATCTTGAGTTTATAATTTTTGTTCAAATAAAGAGGTTTAAGAACTTCAACCGTATGCAATGGCTGTCCATTTGGTGCCTTTTGAACGTCTGTAACTTTTGCTACAAGTTTTCCTTCTGAATTATAGATTTTACCATGGTCTGCAACCTGTCCACCCATTTCAGCGTAGAATGGTGTTTCCGCAAAGATAAGAGAGGCAGTTCCTTCTGAAACAACGTTTACTTCTGCATTGTCCGCTACGATAGCAACAAGTCTACTAGCTAGTTTTTCTTTTTTGTAGTTAAATCGGCTTTCCACTGTGATGTTTTGAAGGGTTTCATTTTGCATACCCATTGAGCCACCCTTAACAGCTGATGCACGCGCACGTTCTTGTTGCTCTTTCATGGCTGCTTCAAAACCTTCACGGTCTACAGTCATACCAGCTTCTTCAGCGATTTCTTCTGTCAACTCAACTGGAAATCCATATGTATCGTAGAGTTTGAAGACATCTTGCCCCGCAATAACGTTTTGACCTTTCGCTTTCAAATCAGCTACAATGGTTTCTGCAAAGTGTTGACCTGAGTGAAGAGTACGGGCAAATGACTCTTCCTCGCTCTTCACGATTTTCTCGATAAAGTCACGTTTTTCAAGCACTTCTGGGTAGTAGCTTTCCATGATTTTTCCAACAGTTGGAACGAGTTTGTAAAGGAAAGGCTCGTTGATACCCAATTTTTGACCGTGCATAGAAGCACGACGGAGCAAACGACGAAGAACATAACCACGACCTTCGTTCCCAGGAAGAGCACCATCACCGATGGCAAATGAAAGAGAACGAATGTGGTCAGCGATGACCTTAAAGCTCATGTTATCGCCATCTTGGTCGTAGACCTTACCAGACAATTTCTCAACTTCACGGATAATCGGCATGAAGAGGTCCGTTTCAAAGTTGGTCTTAGCCCCTTGGATAACCGCCACCAAACGCTCCAAACCAGCGCCCGTATCAATGTTCTTGTGTGGCAATTCCTTGTATTCACTACGAGGAACAGCAGGGTCTGCGTTAAATTGTGACAAAACGATGTTCCAGATTTCGATGTAACGGTCGTTTTCGATATCCTCTGCAAGCAGGCGAAGACCGATATTTTCTGGGTCAAATGCTTCTCCACGGTCAAAGAAGATTTCTGTATCAGGTCCAGAAGGTCCAGCACCGATTTCCCAGAAGTTGTCTTCGATTGGGATCAAGTGGCTTGGGTCCACTCCTACTTCAATCCAGCGGTTATAAGAATCCTTATCGTCTGGATAGTAGGTCATGTACAGTTTTTCAGCAGGAAAATCAAACCATTCTGGGCTGGTCAAAAGCTCATAAGCCCAAGTGATGGCTTCGTCACGGAAGTAATCCCCGATAGAGAAGTTCCCCAACATTTCAAACATAGTATGGTGGCGAGCCGTTTTTCCGACATTTTCGATGTCATTGGTACGGATAGCTTTTTGCGCATTGGTAATACGTGGGTTTTCAGGGATAATGGTTCCGTCAAAGTATTTCTTAAGGGTTGCTACCCCAGAGTTGATCCACAAAAGAGTTGGGTCATTTACAGGAACCAAGCTGACTGATGGTTCTACAGAGTGACCTTTGCTTGCCCAGAAATCAAGCCACATTTGGCGAACTTGAGCACTAGATAGTTGTTTCATAATATCTCCTTATTTACTTGTTTAATTTGATTGGCTTTCCAGCATTTCCACATAGTCAATCGCGACACAGAGGGAAATGACCAGGTCTGCATAAGAGTCTTCATAGACGGTTACGGTGTAAGTTGAGGTCAAATGGAAAATCTCTTTCCGAATCTCGGCGACAAGCTGATCACGATCATCTAGCAATTTGAAATTCAAATCCCAGATATTGCCCTCGATACGAAGCCCCAGATTGTCAAACTCATACTTATCTCGAAAGAAGGTCAACTTCTTACGAATGACGAAATTGGAACCGTTTCGTAACTGGATAGTAAAGCGAGGAAGCAAAGTGAAAAATTCTTTACTGATTTCACTGACTTGCTCACCATAGGCGTCATAGATGGTAAAGGTCTTAGGAATTTGGAAAAATGAGCCCTCCACCTGATAGTTCACTACTCCTCTTTCATCCTTGATATCAAAACGTTCGCCTCCAAGACGAAACTTTTGTTTCACGAGAAATGTCTTCATAAACACCTCCAAAAATTAAAAGACAAGTCCATATCTCGAAGGGCGAAAAACCGCGGTACCACCTTCATTCAATGAACTTGTCATTCTCTTATTCTTATGCAATTGTATGATTGAGTAGCATGATTTCCTACCTTAGATGGCTCGCAGCACCGCCAATTCTCTGGACTAAGATGACAGAAAATCAATTCTCAACTCTAGTATTATATCGTTTTTGGAGGAGTTCGTCAAGGTTGATGACAACGAATCATAAACTTCTGCATTAACCTCTTAATTTATCTAGATCTACTTTGTGATGTTTGAGTATTTTTGGGCTTATAAATTGAAATTTTAATTCGTGTACGTTTCAAATCAACTTTCTCTCCAGCTTTTGGAGTTTGAGATACTACTGTTCCTTCAGCAGTACCCTCAGGAGCACTGGAAACTTCTACTACTTCAATATTAGCTTCTTTTATACCTACAATGTTAGTTAAATTATTTTTTGTAAACTCTAAACTTGAACCTGCATAATTTGGCATTGTAGCACTAGTTCGCTCTTTTGCAACAGTAAAAGTAATATCTGATGAATCATTCAAATCATATAAAGTCCCCTCTAACAAACTCTGACGTAAAATTGTACCAGGAGAATATTCATCACTTTCCTCTTCTTCAACTTTTATATGATCCTCAGTAATTTTTTTACTCTTCAATTCATCTATAGCAGCCGAGACTTTTCGACCAATGTAGTTTCCAATATATACTTTTGATACCTGTGAACTAGAAGAGGCAGAACTTGTAGATGAAGTTTGTTTATCTTTAGATTTATTTCCACCAAGAGAAGCTTGCTTTGTAGAACTTGTGGAGGTTGCTGAATTAGATGATTGAGTTGATTGCTTAGTACTGTTATGAGATGATTTAGACCTGCTCATACCTATGAAAAAAGTTCCAATTATCACTAATAAAAGTAAGCTTATAGCTATTCCGAAAAACCACTTTATTCTACTTATTTTCTGTCTACGACGCTCTAATAATTCATTCTGTTCTATTTCTTGCTGTTGTTTTAATTGAAATTGCTCTGTAGCTAATCGTTGTCTTTCTGCTTCTCTTTCTTTCTCCAACAAATACTCATTCCAGTCAGCTTCTGCTTCTGCTAAGAGTATCTGAATTCTCCCTCTCTCATCTTCAGTTTCAGCTTTGGCCCAAAGTTTTTTTAAATCAAATATATTATCTTTATATTGTTGTTCTATACGTAATTCTAACTCTCGTTGATGTCGAGATTCCTCGTCCCATTGTCTCTGACGTTCTAGTTCATTTCTCTCTTTTAATGTTTCTTGTTGTTCTCGAGCGAGACGATTTTGTTCATCTAGTGCTGCCTGTTGTTTTTGGTTAGAAAATTGCTGTTCCCATCTCTGTTGTTCCAACAAGTTATTCTGTCTTTTTAGCTCTTGATTCAATTCTTCTTCTCGACGAGCTTTTTCCCAATCATTCAGATTATTCATATTCCCTCCTAGTTCGCATTATAACCATGTTCCCTAGATTTTAAAACTTCTTTCCACCAGGATTCACGTTTTAAAACAAACTTATCATCTATTTTACCGTTATAGTTTTCCAATACAGAGTATTGAAAATTTTCTTTAACGTAATTCAACCCTTGTTTTTCAACCAAAATCCTAAGTTCTTTATTGCCACCATGTCCATTATCCACATAGGATTGCCAACGTTGTAAAAGCATACCATAGTTTGAAGTTGCTGAGCCTACATATAATTTACCATTCTGCTTATCCGTAATAAGATAAACAGCTTTTTGATTTTCTAAAGCAGTTATCCAATCTTTTTTTCTCAAACGTAAAATCAATTCTAATTCTTTGTAAGATAAAGAAATATTATCATATCCTGGAAATTCTTCTCCTCCAAATGAATCTGATAACAATTGCTCTATCACAAGTTTTTCCTTACAAGTTGTATACTTTAGAACTGAACCTCTAGATTCTTTTCTGTACCGAATAATTAGACGACCAAAAAGGGCTGAATATTCCTTTAGTTCAATTCCTTCATAATTTTGTCCTCCAGTAACAAAAAGTTCCTTACTCACTTCTTTTATAGTAGTTAATAACCATTTGTTATTATCAATCTTAATGAAATTTATGACAATATCTCCAACATTGAAATATCGCTTATTTGTTCTCCAAAATAAGTTGTAGTTATTAATTATTTCTTCGTCTCTCAAATAGGTCTGAATTGGATTTTCGCCCGTCCAATTATTAAATTTTACCTTGAATTTCCATTGATTTTGTTCACTTATATTCAAAATATCGTTTAACTTTAAATCCATAATAAAATTTAACACCTCATTATATTTAATTAAATTTGTATTTCTCATATGTTATTATACAAAAAAGCATAGTTAGGGTCAAACTTTTATAAGTTGTTTTTAATTATAGTTACCAACACAAAAACGAACCAGCTTAACTGATTCGTTTTATTACGTTTATCTCCTACTTCCGATACATTTTAAACTGTAGGAAGAGGTCGCTATATTTTCCTGTCCATTTATGGTCAAATTTCTCATAAACTTCCAGGTGTTTCATGGTATCAGCGTCTGGATAGAAGGATTTGTCCTCACGAGTCTCCTCTGGGAGCATTTCCTTTGCTGGTAGGTTTGGTGTTGAGTAACCTACATACTCCGCATTTTTCAGAGCATTTTCGGGTTTCAACATAAAGTTGATAAAGGCATAGGCGGCATCTTGATTTTTCACGGTTTTTGGAATGACCATGTTATCAAACCAGAGATTGCTGGCCTCAGTCGGAACGACATACTTGAGGTTAGGATTTTTCTCCAACATCTGGCTGGCTTCCCCAGAGAAAGTCACACCGATAGCAGCGTTGTTCTGAATCATGTAACCCTTCATCTCGTCTGCCACAATGGCCTTGATATTTGGAGTCAGTTTGTAGAGCTTGTCTACCGTTTCTTCCAACTGCTGAGGATCCTTAGAGTTAAGACTGTAACCGAGCGAGTTAAGCCCGAGTCCCAGCACCTCACGCGCCCCATCAAAAAGCATGATGGAATCCTTGTATTCTGGTTTCCAGAGGTCATCCCAATGCTCAGGCGCCTCATCTACCTTGGTTTCATTGTAGACGATTCCCAAGGTCCCCCAGAAGTAAGGGATGGAGAATTTATTGCCCGGGTCAAAAGACTGGTTGAGGAACTCAGGTCCGATATTTTCGATTCCTTCAATTTTTGAATAATCAAGCGGAACCAAGAGGTCTTCGTCCTTCATCTTGTTGATCATGTATTCACTCGGGATGGCAATATCGTAGGTCGTTCCACCCTGCTTGATCTTGGTATACATGGCTTCGTTGGAATCAAAGGTCTCATACTGGACTTGGACTCCTGTTTCTTCTGTGAATTTCTCCAAGAGTTCGGGATCGATATAGTCCCCCCAGTTGTAGATAACCAATTTTTGACTATCTCGACTGTTGATTTTACTATCTAGATGATGGGAAATCCCCCACAAGACAAGGATAATTGCTGCAATTCCTGCTAAAAATGAATAGAGTTTTTTCATGCTTGCTCCTCCTTCTCACGTGAGATAAAGTAATAGCCAACAACTAGGATAATACTAAAGAGAAAGACAAGGGCAGAGAGGGCATTGATTTCTAGCGAAATTCCCTTACGAGCACGAGAGTAAATCTCGACTGACAGGGTTGAAAAGCCATTTCCCGTCACAAAGAAGGTCACGGCAAAATCATCCAGCGAATAGGTGAAGGCCATGAAATAACCTGCAATGATAGACGGAGTCAGGTACGGTAGCATGATTTCCTTAAACATCTGAAACTGGCTGGCACCCAAGTCATAGGCCGCATGAATCATGTCATCATTCATCTCCTTGAGACGAGGCAAAACCATCAAGACCACGATAGGGATGGAAAAGGCCACGTGACTAGATAGAACCGTCAAAAAGCCAAGTGAAAACTTAAGCTGGGTAAAAAGAATCAAGAAGCTAGCACCAATCATAACGTCAGGCGCAACCATGAGGATATTATTGAATGATAGAAAGGCTTCTTGGTATTTCTTACGAGACTGGTAGATATAGATAGCACCGAAAGTCCCGATAATGGTCGCAATCAAGGCAGCTAGAAAGGCCAAGAAAAAGGTTTGGGTGAGGATCAACATGAGACGACCATCACCAAACATGGTTTTAAAATGGCTCAAGCTAAAACCAGTAAAACTATTCATATCATCCCCTGCATTAAAGGCATAGCCAATCAAGTAAAAGATTGGCAAATATAGGATGATAAAGACAAAGGCTAGGTAGAGATTGGCAAATTTCTTCATCGTTCTCTCCTTTCCTTGGTCACCCACATGGTGATGAACATGGTTAGGATGAGGATCACACCGATGGTAGAACCCATACCGTAGTTGTCATTGGTCAGGAAGTTCTGCTCAATGGCCGTTCCCAGCGTGATAACACGGTTCCCACCAATCAAACGTGTCAGCATGAAGAGACTCAAGCTGGGGATAAAGACAGACTGAACCCCACTTCTCACTCCATTCATAGATAGAGGGAAGATGACATGGCGGAAAGTTTCCCACTTGGTCGCACCGAGGTCGTAGCTGGCATTGATGAGATTGTTATCCATATCATCCAAGACATTGAAAATCGGCAAAATCATAAAGGGAAGCTCGATGTAGCTTGCGACAAAGATGAAGGAGAAATCCGTAAAGAGCAACTGCTGCGAACCGATTCCGATGAATTCCAAAAATTGGTTAATAGAGCCATTTTGACCAAAAATCCCGATAAAGGCATAGGCCTTAAGAAGCAGATTGATCCAGGTTGGCAGGATAATCAGCATGAGCCAGAGTTGACGGTGCTTGAGACGGGTCAAAAAGAGGGCTGTTGGATAGCTGATGAGCAATGTTACTAAGGTCACAATTCCTGCATAGAGGACTGAGTTGAAGCTCATTTTAAGATAGGTCAAGTTTTGTGACGCAAAGTAGGATTTATAGTTTTCTAAGCTAAATTGGCCTTCAATGTTGAAAAAGGATTGACCGAAAATCAAGACCAAGGGTGCGAGAACAAAGAGGACAATCCAAAGCATGTAGGGCACTACAAAGAGTTTAGAGGTTGTTTTCTTCATCTCTTTCCTCCTCGATCGCGTTAATCAGACCTGCTTCTTGCTCTTCGATTTCTACGTACTCCTCGATACGAGCATCGAACTCTTCTTCGGTTTCGTTGAGACGCATGATGTGGATATCTTCTGGTTCAAAGTCCAGACCGATTTCCTCGCCAACAATGGCCTTACGAGTCGAGTGGATCATCCATTCATTTCCGAGCTCGTCATAGGCGATAATCTCGTAATGAACCCCACGGAAAAGCTGGGTATCAACCTTGACTTGGAGCTTGCCTTCTTCAGGAAGGGTAATGCGCAAGTCCTCTGGACGAATGACAACCTCAACTGGCTCATTTGGCTTCATCCCCCCATCGACCGCTTCGAAGCGTTTGCCGTTAAACTCAACCAAGTAGTCTTCAATCATGGTTCCTGGCAAGATATTGGACTCGCCGATAAAGGTGGCAACAAAGTGGTTGATTGGCTCATCATAGATATCTACAGGTGTTCCAGACTGAACAATCTCTCCATCGTTCATAACGAAAATCCAGTCACTCATAGCCAGGGCTTCCTCCTGATCGTGAGTGACAAAGACAAAGGTAATCCCCAATCGTTGCTGCAGTTCACGCAGTTCGTACTGCATGTCCGTTCGCAATTTCAAGTCCAGCGCTGACAAGGGCTCATCCAACAAGACCACACGGGGTTGGTTGATGATGGCACGGGCAATGGCTACACGCTGACGTTGTCCTCCAGAGAGTTTACGGATGGAACGTTTTTCATAACCTTCCAACTGAACCATCTTGAGCACTTCCGCTACACGTTGCTCGATTTCTTTCTTGTCGATTTTACGCAAGCGGAGCGGAAAGGCAACATTTTCAAACACATTCATATGTGGAAACAAGGCATAGGATTGGAAGACCGTATGGACGTCTCGCTTGTTGGTTGGGATGTCGTTAATCCGTACCCCATCCAGTAAAATATCCCCTGTCGTCGCATCTAGTAAACCTGCAATGATGTTCAGGATGGTTGATTTCCCAGAACCAGATGCGCCTAGTAAGGTATAGAACTTTCCCTCTTCCAACTCAAAGTTAATGTCTTTGAGAACCTTGGTGTTGCTGTCTTCAAAAACTTTAGAGACGTTTTTGAATTCAATAATTGGTTTTTTCAATTCCTCTAAATTCCTTCTTCTTCGTAAATTAACAGATTGGGACCTTGTTAGAATGCTAGACACAAGCGTAGGAAATAAATTGACCTAAACCTCATTTAGCGATAAAATCCCAATCTTTGAATGCTATGTAAAAATAATGTTATTCGTGTTCACCCAAGATACGAACTTCTCGCTCTAAGGTAACACCTGAATATTCTTTAACTTTTTCAATGACAGACTCAATTAAGTCTTCATAATCTCTTGCAGTCCCATCGGCTACGTTAATCATAAAGCCTGCATGTTTTTCTGAGACTTCGACACCACCGATACGGTAGCCCTTCAAACCAGCTTCTGAAATCAATTGTCCTGCAAAATGCCCCACTGGACGCTTAAAGACTGAACCACAAGATGGGTATTCTAAAGGTTGTTTGAGTTCACGTAGGTGCGTCAAGCGATCCATCTCTTGCTTGATAACCTGATGATTCCCTGGAGCTAGGGCAAATTTAGCTGACAAGACAATGGCCCCAGAATCCTGAATAGCTGAATGGCGATAACCAAAAGCCAAGTCCTTGACTGACAAGGTCTCGATTTCCCCTTTCTTGGTCAAAATTTGACAAGACTGCAAGATGTGAGCAATCTCTCCTCCGTAAGCACCCGCATTCATAAAGACAGCTCCACCGATACTTCCAGGAATCCCACAAGCAAACTCAAAACCAGTCAAACTATGACGAAGGGCAATACGTGTCGTTTCGATCAAGTTTGCTCCAGCTTCTGCTTCGATGGTATAACCATCAACCGAAACGTTATTGAGCTTGTCGCATAAGATAACAAAACCACGGATTCCACCTTCACGAACGATGATATTACTAGCATTTCCTAGCACCATCCAGGGAATATTCTCTTGATTGGCAAATTGGACAACACGGGCCATCTCATAGCGATTGCGTGGCAAAACTAGATAATCCGCTCGACCTCCTACCTTGGTATAGGTATAGGTCTTCAAGTGTTCCTTAAAACGAATATCGATTCCTTCTAAGATTTCAAGCATTTTTTCTTTTACTGACATGTCACTCTTCCTTTTTCAAAATTCATTCCATTATACCATTTTTAGAGACATTTGACGACCATAAAAAGAGCTTGTTTTATCATTACATAAAAAAAGAGGTCACCCCTCTTTTTATGATTTTTTCCAAAATGTAGATTTTGTCAGCCAGATAAAGGCTAGAAGTTCTACGAGAAGAATAAACTCAACTAGAAGCGGATTTGCAATCCATCCCACTTGAGATAAGGCTGGAGCCAAGTCAAACAAGGCATGCAAACCATAGGCAGCAAGGAGGTAGATCCATTTCTTTTGACGAACACTTTGATAGACCCAGATGGAAAGACCAATTTGGAGAACCAGAGCAAGCACACGTTCAACTCCTAGTAAATAAACCTGCCATACAGAAAGAGACTGGACCGTTTCGAGCGTAGATTTTGGAAGGAGATTGGCTACATCAGTATTTGAAGACTGGATGAGTGAAAAGAGAATCAACAAACTGATCAAGCTTCCCATTCCGAGATAGAGCATCTCCAAGCCCCCATGTCCCAAACCATAAGCCAAAGCATCTCGATCTTCTAGCTTTCTCTTTTTCTCCAACCATTTAAAAAAGACAAGACGAGCCGTTTCCTCAAAGAGGGCCGCCATGGCAATCCCATAAAGGACATATAAGAAAGGCTGCTCTTGCATGAGCGGAATGGTTCCATCTTTTTGCGGATGAAGTATCAGAAGGTGAACCATCTTCTCTAACACTTGAGAAGAAACAAAAAATGCGATTGCCCCCAAGCCCATCACTGCAAGAGAGATTTTAAACCGTTTTTTGGCATACCAAGTCCCACTTACTAGAATGAGAACCAAAGCGATCATGGTGAGGATAATATGTACTGTCATCTTTTTCTCCTATTCTGACTTATCAATATCTTTCTTCATCTCGTCAACGTTAAATTTGGCAAATAAATACTGGCGATCTTGGACTGGAAAACGTTGATCCAACTGGTCGACTGCCCCAACCTCAATCATTCCTTCTTTGATAACAAAGTCCATCACATGCCCACCAAAGGTCAAATCATCTGAGATAAAATGCAAATGGTAGCCTGCAACACTCACTCCATGGAAAATCTCCGGTGTCCAAAATCCAACAATAGTTCCCGATACATTTTCACGGCTATATTCAGGTTGGTGAGTCGCTACATCAGCAAACTTGGTATCAGGTGTGGATTTGGGAATCATCCGCACATGCATTTGTGAAAATTCGCCATGAATCTTGATGGAGCGAAAAAGATTTTCCCCATCATAGTAGGACTCAATTCGTTTTTCCAATTCCTTATCCGTCATCTCAAAGCGCTGACGAAAAATCACTTCTGCCTGATGAGGAACCACTGCTGCATAGGGAATAAGGGCATCCGCTGCCACTTCAACGATTTCAGGTGTTTGACCAGATCCCTTGGCTTGATAAGCCTTGCCATCAAGGACAATCAACTCCCCGTCAATCGAATCCAAAGTCCCCAAACCAAGATCACCATGTTCTAGCAATTCTCCCACTGTCATGGTTCCGCCATAGAGACCAGCCATTAGGGCACCTAGAGTATTGTATTGAAATAATTTTACCGGTTCCTGCACTTTTCTATCCATTCTCTTTCTTATCTTCTGTTCAATGAATCATCATACTTTCTAAGTATACCACATTTGCTCCTAGTTGTGAAAGGGGGAATGCTTTTCCCATTGCAAAGGAGGCAAAAAAAAGGTACAATGTAACAAAATTAACGGAGGTCTGGAATGAAGAAAGAAAGTAAATACCAAGTAGTCGTTTCCTTTCTAAAAAAGGGGATCGAATCAGGAAAATTTCCAACAGGTAGCCGGCTTCCCTCCATCCGTCAACTGAGCCAAGACTTCCACTGTAGCAAGGACACTATCCAACGAGCCCTGCTGGAATTACGCCATGAACAATACCTCTATGCCAAACCCCAAAGTGGCTACTATGTTCTAGAACAAGGACAGCACCAAGACTTGGAAATCGAAGTCACTGACGAACATGCCAGTGCCTATGACGACTTCCGACTCTGCGTCAACGAAACCCTGATAGGCCGAGAAAACTACCTCTTCAACTACTATGACAACCAAGAAGGCCTTGAGGAACTAAGACAATCTGTCCATCAACTTCTTTTCAACCAAGCTCTCTACTGTAAACCCGATCAACTGGTTCTAACATCTGGTACCCAGCAAGCTCTCTTTATCCTTTCTCAGATTGACTTTCCGAGCAAGGGAGCGGAGATTTTGGTCGAACAACCGACCTACCACCGGATGAATCGCCTCTTGGTCGCTCAGGGGCTAGCATACCAGACCATTGAACGCCGAATTGATGGCATCAACCTTGACGAACTAGAAGAACAGTTCAAATCTAGGAAGATCAAGTTTTTCTACACTATTCCTCGCTTCCACTATCCCCTAGGTCATTCCTATTCTGATCAGGAAAAAAGGGCTATTCTGGATCTAGCAAACCAGTATGGTGTTTACATCGTAGAGGATGATTATCTAGGTGACTTAGACTCTAAAAAGGGACAAACCTTCCACTATCTGGATACTGAGGATCGGGTCATTTATATCAAGTCCTTCTCAACCAGTCTCTTTCCAGCCCTTCGTATTACCGCTCTCATTCTTCCAAATGCCCTAAAAGAGGCCTTTGTTTCCTACAAAAATATCTTGGACTATGACAGCAATCTCATCATGCAAAAGGCTCTTTCTCTTTACATCGATAGCCAGTTATTTGAAAAAAATCGACTGGCTCGATTGAGCCTTCAAGAGAACTATCAGGCTCAGATTAAGGAGCTACTTGAAAAAAACACCTGTACCTTACCCCACTATCCTCTACACGATGGTCTTTTGCTTGATTTGAGACACTATCCTAAGATTGCCAGTTTGAAACACAGCTCACTCAAATTAGACTTTTTTGAGAAGGCTTATTTGGACGCCTGTCCTTATCAGTTCGCCAAAGTCACTCTTGAAAATCTAGAAGAGCTATTAGAATACATAAAAGCAGAATTGGATTAAAGTCCAACTCTGCTTTTTCTTATTGCTCAACTTCTGTTAGTTTCGCTGCCTTTTCAAGATAGTTTTGATAGGTTCCGTCGTCTTTCAGTTTTTGGATAACCTTATCGACTACTGCTTTCAAGTCTGATTGATTCTTCTTAATAGCAACGGCATTGGCTTCGCCATCTTTCATTGTCAAGTTAACAGATGCAACGACAAGGTCTGAGTTTTTACCTGCGTAGCTAAGAGCAACTGGTTCATCCATATGAACAGCATCCACTTTTCCAGCCTGCAATTCATTGACTGCTTCCCCCATATTGGTCAAGGATGTCAACTGGGCATTTGGCAATTGTTCCTTGACCATGGTTTCTGGCACAGTTCCCTTTTGAGCTGCGATATTGGCACTTGCGAGGCTTGTAAGATCCTTGTATTTGTCTAAATCAGCTTTTCTAACCAAGAAACTCATCTTATTTTCATAGTAAGGGATTGAAAAGTCAAAGACTTCCTTTCTCTCATCTGTAGCACTAATTCCTGCAATGGCCAAGTCAGCCTTTCCAGTTTGAAGACTGGTCAAGACATTGTCAAAACTCATGCTAGAGATTTCAAGTTTAACCCCAAGCTCGTCTGCAATTGCTTGAGCCATATCAATATCTGCACCAACCACTTGGTTTTTACCATCTACCAAGGATTGGAATTCAAACGGCGCATAGTCTGGGCTGGTCGCAACGACTAGCTTTCCTTTTTGTTTGATAGCGTCCACAGCAGACTGGGAACTATCCGTACCTGACTGGCAAGCTACTAGAACCACACTGGCAAGCATGCTACACACAACTAATATCCATTTCTTGAATTTCATAAATAAACGACCTTTCTGTTAATTCTGAATAATTATAACTCTTTTAAAAATAGTTGTCAACCTTTTTAGAGATTTTGATTGTAAAACAATTCTTTTCATAAAAAAAGAAGACTGATTTATTCTAACCAGCCTTATTTCTGTATATTTAAACCGTTTCTTATAGTTCGACAATCTTACCTGTTTCAAAGTAAACAACCCATTCACAGATATTTTTTGCGTAGTCTCCGATACGTTCTAAGAAAGAAATGACCTGGAAGTAATCACGGCCTGTAACGATGGCTTCAGGATTTTTCCTAATTTCTTCTGTAGCCAAATCTCGGATGCTATCAAAGTAATGGTTGATTTTTTCATCCATCGCTGCTACTTCGTAGGCTTGATCCACAGAACCGTTGAGATAGAGATCTAGAGCTGCTTCAACGAAGTTTTTCACGTCGCGTCCCATCTTTTTGATTTCTTCTTCAACAGAAGGGATACGTTGCTCCCCCTTCATACGAATGGTCGCCTCAGCGATAGACACTGCATGATCTCCCATGCGTTCCACGTCTGACACTGCCTTGAGAACGGTCAAGACGGTACGAAGGTCTTGCGAAACAGGTTGTTGGAGGGCGATCATTTCAAATGATTTCTTTTCCAACTTCACTTCATATTCATTTACTTCTGCATCGTCTTCGATGACTTCTTTTGCCAAATCACGGTCATGCGTAACAAAGGCACGCACTGTACGATTGATCTGCGAGAGCACTTCTTGTCCCATGGCATAGAACTGGTTGTGCAATTTCTCTAAATCTTCTTCAAATTGAGATCGTAACATCATTCAACTCCTTATCCAAATTTTCCTGTAATATAATCTTCTGTTTCCTTGTTTTGCGGGTCTAGGAACATCTTCTTCGTATCGTTAAACTCGATTAAATCCCCATCTAGGAAAAATCCTGTTTTATCAGAGATACGTGAGGCTTGTTGCATCGAACGCGTTACCAAGAGCATGGTGTATTTATCCTTCAGACCATACAAGGTTTCCTCAATCTTACCTGCAGAAATAGGATCCAAAGCTGAAGTTGGTTCATCTAAGAGGATGATTTTTGGACTGGTTGCTAAGACACGAGCAACACAAACACGTTGTTGTTGTCCACCTGAGAGACCAATGGCCGAATCATGCAAACGATCCTTTACTTCATCCCAGATAGAAGCACGTTGCAAGGCCTTTTCTACTGCTTCATCCAAAACATGTTTATCCTTAACCCCATTGATACGCAGCCCATAGACAACATTTTCGTAGATAGACATAGGGAAGGGATTGGGCTGTTGAAAGACCATACCGATTTCCTTACGCAATTCAACCGTATCGGTGCGAGGACTGTAGATATTGTGACCATTATAGACTACTGATCCCGTTGTTGTCACCTCAGGATTTAGATCGCCCATGCGGTTGATGGCTTTGAGCAGGGTAGACTTTCCTGATCCAGAAGGACCAATCAAGGCCGTTATTTCCTTGGGTTGGAAAGAAAGGGAAACACTATTCAAGGCCTTCTTTTTATTGTAATAAACGGACAGGTCTGACACCTGTAAAATCGCTTCTGACATACCGTTTCCTTTCTAACCAAAGTGTCCCGTTACATAGTCATTGGTTGACTGTAACTTAGCATTTTGGAAAATATTGGATGTCTTATCATACTCAATCAAATCACCCAAGTAGAAAAATCCTGTGTAGTCACTTGCACGCGCAGCCTGTTGCATACTGTGGGTAACGATGATGATGGTAAAGTCCTTCTTCAATTCCAGCATGGTTTCTTCCAGCTGGGCTGTCGCAATCGGATCCAAGGCTGACGCCGGTTCATCCATCAAGAGGATATCTGGCTTGACAGAGATAGCGCGAGCGATACAGAGACGTTGTTGCTGACCACCAGAAAGCATCAAGGCTGATTTGTGGAGGTCGTCTTTGACCTGATCCCATAGGGCAGCCTGTCGTAGAGAAGTTTCTACAATTTCATCAAGGACTTTCTTGTCCTTAACTCCTGCACGTTCATGAGCAAAAGTGATGTTGCGGTAAATAGACTTAGCAAATGGATTTGGACGTTGGAAGACCATTCCGATATGCTTGCGCATCTCATAGACATTGATTTCTGGACGGTTAACGTCAATCCCTCGGTAGAGGATTTGGCCTGTGACCTTGGCAATATCAATGGTATCATTCATCCGATTGAGACTGCGAAGATAGGTAGATTTCCCAGATCCAGAAGGACCAATCAAGGCTGTAATTTTATTTTTTTCAAATTGCATATCGATGCCCTTGATGGATTCATTTTTACCATAGTAAACATGTAAATCCTTAGTAGAGAGGGCCACTTTTTCTTCAGGGAAAGTGATGATATGCTTTTCATCCCAGTTATATTTTGACATGGCTTCTCCTTTAGGCAGCGGTTAATTTCTTGTGTAAATAGCTTCCGAGTTTGCGAGCTCCAAAGTTAAAAATCAAGATAAAGATGAGGAGCACGGCGGCAGAACCAGCAGATACAATGGTAGCATCAGGAATGGTTCCTTCACTGTTGACCTTCCAGATGTGGACAGCTAGGGTTTCTGCTTGTCGGAAGATTGAGATAGGGCTGGTAACACTGAGGACATTCCAGTTAGACCAGTCAAGGGCTGGAGCGGATTGTCCTGCCGTATAGATAAGAGCGGCGGCCTCACCAAAGATACGGCCAGATGCCAAGACAACACCCGTTACGATACCTGGAAGGGCTTCTGGAATGACGACATGGACCACAGTCTCCCAACGAGAAATTCCAAGGGCCAGACCAGCCTCACGTTGTGTATGGTGAACGTGTTTTAAACTGTCCTCAACATTTCGAGTCATCTGAGGAAGGTTAAAGACTGTCAAGGCCAAGGCACCTGAAATGATTGAAAATCCATACTCAAACTGGACTACAAAGATCAAGTAACCAAAGAGACCCACAACGACTGATGGTAGAGAAGACAAAATCTCAATACAGGTACGAATAAAATTAGTCACAGGTCCTTTTTTGGCATACTCAGCGAGGAAAACACCAGCACCCATAGATAGCGGAACAGAAATGATCAAGGTAATGACCAAAAGGAAGAAGGAATTGTAGAGCTGAATCCCGATACCCCCACCTGCTTGATAAGAGGAGGATTTCCCAGTCAAGAAAGACCAAGAGATATGCGGTAACCCTCTCACCAAGATATAGAGAATCAAGGATGCCAAGATGGCCACGATGATACCCGCGATGGTATAGAGGACAGCTGTTGCAAGTTTATCTAATTTCTTAGCGTGCATAGTTTTTCTTTCCTCTTTCTTTCGTAATCAATTTAATCACACTGTTAAAGGCCAAACTCATCAAGAGCAAGACTAAGGCCAGTGACCAGAGAACGTTATTATCAACCGTTCCCATGACGGTATTTCCGATACCCATAGTCAATACAGATGTCAAAGTCGCAGCTGGTGTTGTTAGCGATGTTGGGATAACTGCTGAGTTTCCGACCACCATCTGAATAGCAAGGGCTTCACCGAAGGCACGCGCCATCCCAAAGACCACTGCAGTAAAAATACCTGAACGTGCTGCTTTCAAGGTCACACGCCAGATGGTTTGCCAACGAGTGGCTCCCATAGCCAAACTGGCTTCACGGTAATGACGAGGAACAGCACGCAAGCTGTCTGTTGTCATAAAGGTTACAGTTGGTAGGATCATGACAAAGAGAACGAAAATCCCTGACAAGATCCCAAAACCAGTTCCACCAAAGACGCTACGAACAAAAGGCACCACAACTTGTAAACCGATAAATCCATAGACGACTGAAGGAATACCAACGAGGAGTTCAATGGCTGGTTGCAAGATTTTTGCACCCTTTGGTGAGACTTCGGTCATAAAGACTGCCGCACCAATAGCAAAGGGTGTTGCGATGAGAGCTGATAAAATCGTCACAATAAAGGAACCCAAAATCATCGGAAGGGCACCAAATTGTTTCCCAGAAGGATTCCAAGTTTGTCCAAAAAGGAAATCAAAGATGTTGACCCCATTGACAAAGAAGGTCGATAAGCCTTTTTGGGCTACAAAAATCAAAATCATTGCCACAATGATAACAATCAAAGAAAGGCAAGTGAAGGTCAATCCTTTACCAAACTTCTCAAGCCGAGAGTTCTTTGAAGGAGAGAGTAATTTTTTAGATAATTCTTCTTGATTCATTATTGACCTCCTTCTACTGCTGTAACGATACCTGAAGCATCCTTTTGGACTTTCATTTCATTGATGGAGATATAGCCCATGCCCTTAACAATCCCATTTTGGGCTTCATCTGAGAGAACGAAATTCAGGAATTCAGCAGCTAACTCATTTGGCTGACCAAGTGTGTACATATGTTCATAAGACCACAAAGGCCAGTTGTTGGTCGTTACATTTTCAGACGTAGGCTCATACCCATTCAGTTTCATGCTTTTCACGGAGTCATCTACATAGGCAAAAGCCAGGTAAGAAATGGCTCCAGGTGTTTGGGATACAATGGACTTGACCATCCCGTTAGAATCCTGCTCTTGGCTCTGCATTGCTGCTTGGCCATTCATAACCACCGTATCAAACGTCGCTCGTGAACCAGAACTTGCTGCTCGGTTGATGATTGAAATGGCCAGGTCTTTGCCCCCAACTTCTTTCCAGTTGGTCACTTCACCTGTAAAGATTTTGCGAAGTTGCTCGGTTGTGAGATTTTCAACATCCACTTCCTTGTTTACAATCACTGCAAGACCAGCCACTGCAACCTTGTGGTCTACTAGTGCTGAAGCATCGATTCCTTCTTTTTCCTCTGCAAAGACGTCAGAGTTCCCGATGTCAACTGCTCCAGACTGGACTTGGGATAGTCCTGTACCCGATCCTCCACCTTGAACATTGACTGTTTTTCCGATGTTTCTAGAACCAAATTCATCTGCTGCCGCTTCGACAAGAGGCTGAAGAGCAGTTGAACCAACGGCTGTCATGGATTCTCCACGATCAATCCAGCTAGCGCATCCTGCAAGAGAACCTGCCATCAAAAGAGCTGCAAGAGACATGACGAGCTTTTTTCTTTTTTTCACTGTTATTCTCCTTGAACATAATGATAAATGTTCTGATTTCTTCCGTTTGTCCTGATCATCCAATTATCATCAATGATTATCCCGCTTTATTTTATCTAGTCATTCTTAGGAGCGGACAATTCCATCGTATAATATAAGTAATAATGAAAGACTATCAGAAAAAACTCATACTTCCACTATAACATAGAATAGGCTCTTTGACTAGCTTTTTCACCTGAATCTGAGTCCTTTTGGATAATAATTTTTCAAAACATTTCCCGTTACCTTGGCAAAGCCTAATCCGTTTCCTTGAACCACAACTTGGTACCAGCCATTTGGTCGAGCTTCAGACAATTGAACGGTCTCACCAGCCACATATTTTACAAAATCCTCATCATTGATTTCGACACTTTGAAGTACTTGACTTGGTTTCAAGGCTAAACCGAGAGCAAAGCTTGGTTCGAAGCGTTTCTTCTTAAAAGTACCCAGATGGAGCCCATTTCTAGCAATTTTGAGTTTCCCTAGATCCGGTAGCATCTCTGGCAGGAGATAGAGTTGATCTCCAAAGGTCTGCAAGATACCAGTTAGATTGACTCTCAAGTGTTTTTGGGCAAATTCTTGCCACAAGGCCAGCTGTTCCCGACTGAGATTGCTTTTGCTAGCTGTGAATTTAGGTGCGGGATTTTGTCCCTTAAACTGCAAGTGGGCAACAAACTGACCTTCTCCCTTGAAATGATGAGGATACATCCGTGCTGTTTCAGGAAGATCCATTCCTGCTACCATACCGTTCACATGCTCAACTGGAAGCAATTCAAATGCATAAGTATCAAGTAACCAGTGGACGATTTCTTCATTTTCCTCTGGTGCCCAAGTACAGGTCGAATAAACTAAACGGCCACCTTCAGCAAGCATGGTCACTGCATCTTCTAAAATTTCTCTTTGGAGACTAGCGCATTGACTAGGATAATCAGTACTCCAATAATACATGGCATCTGGCTGCTTACGAAACATCCCTTCACCCGAGCAAGGTGCATCAAGGACAATCACATCAAAGTAACCTTTAAAAAACTTGGCCAAGCGGTCAGCAGATTCATTAGTCACAACAACGTTTGTCGCTCCAAATCGCTCCATATTTTCCACTAAAATCTTAGCACGCTTACTTGAAATTTCATTGGAAACAAGGACTCCCTGATTAGCCAGATAAGCTGCTAGTTGAGTGGATTTTCCACCTGGTGCTGCAGCCAAGTCCAAGACCTTCATACCAGGACTTGGTTGAGCCACCTGGGCCACCATTTGGGCTGCAGGCTCTTGCGAATAAACGAAACCTGTCACGTGCTCTGGTGACTTTCCAGAAACCTTACCATAATACCCCCAAGGTGTATTTGGAATAGCATCTGCAAACGATAACTGACTTTCTTTTAAGGGATTGACCCGAAAAGCCGAAACTGCTTCTTGTTTAAAAGAGGCAAGAAAGTCTCTTGCCTCGTCTTCTAGTATCGCTTCATATTTTTCAACAAATCCTTCTGGAAATTGCATTTAGTTCTCTTTCCTTTCGTAGATATAAGACTGAATCTCTTCTTGCATCTCGATTGGCACCATCATGACAGGCTGACGCGTTTTAAAATCAGCGGGCTCACCTGATACCGTAAGAAGACGATAACTCAGACTTTCCCCTAAGATACTGGCCGCAGCGTAATCCCATGGCTGCAGGTAGGTAATATAAGTCAGAAGGCGACCCGATAAAACCTTGGCAAAACTAATGGCCGCACTGCCGTAGACACGGACACCCAACGCTGCTCGACCCAAATCCGCCAAGCCCCACTCATTGCTTTCAAACATACCTGAGTTACCGGCAACTAAAAATTCTTGAAGAGGTTTCTTTTTAAAAGGCGGTAAGGGATCATTATTGCGGCAAGGAGGAAAGGCACCACCACCATGGTAACAATCACCTTTCATGACATCATAGATGACACCAAATTTGCCCACACCATTCTCAAAATAAGCCAACATCACGGCAAAATCTTCCTGCTGGGCGACAAAGTTATTGGTACCGTCAATGGGATCAATCACCCAAACGGAACCTTGACCTACTGCAGCACGTAAACAACCCTCTTCCGCGCAAATCAAGTCCTCAGGATAGGAGTACTTGATCCGTTCAACCAAGAGTTCCTGGACCTCCTTGTCCAAACGTGTCACTAAGTCTGTAGGCGAAGACTTGCGCTCAACCTGCAAATCTTCTTTCATGTGAGCCAAAATATAGTTAGCAGCTTCCTGCACAATCTGTTTGGCAAATTCAAATTTAGTTTCCAAGAGAAATCTTCCCTTCTCTTTTTTCCTTGGCAGCCTGAACTGCTCGGTAAAGCGAATAACCACTAACTGTTTCAAATTCTCGTCCCAAACGTTTCTCTTCACTCTTGCTTGGCACGACCAATTTGAATTCCTTGTAAGACTCTAGCAGTTTTTTTGCTTCTACCTTATCTTCATAAGCAGCTTCAACATCATTAAAAAAAGAAAGCACTGAAGCAAGTTCTTCAGTGCTCCACGACAAATCTAGTGGGTAACTATACTGTTTGTTCATCTATCCAATACCAGCTCTCAATGTTGCTTCTTTCAATTCTTGTTTACGGTAACTACGAGGGAGAAAAGCACGAATCTCATCTTCATTAAAACCGATCTGCATGCGTTTGGTATCTATAATAATTGGGCGACGCAAAAGACTAGGATATTGCTCAATCAGCTGAAGCAACTCCGATACCGAGATACTCTCTACATCAATATCCAATTTTTGAAAAATTTTTGAACGAGTTGAAATGATGTCATCAGTACCATTTTCGGTCAAGGAAAGAATATGTTGTAATTCTTTTCTTGTTAAAGGACTAGTCATAATATTATGCTCTTGAAAGGGCACTTTATGCGTCTCTAACCAAGCCTTTGCCTTACGACATGATGTACAACTCGGTGATAAAAATAGTGTAATCATGCTTTTCTCTTCTTTTATCTATACTTGCTATTTCTATTATACAAAAAAATAAAGCGCTTGACTAGGTATTTTTAGAAAAAAAGCCTATTTTTTCATAGAAAATAGACTGTTTTCTGCAAAAATCTCCTGCTTTGCAAGTTTATCTTTAGGATAACCTAACAATAAATAGGGAGTAGAGCAACTTCTCTCGTTTTTTATTAAAAATACAGAATTTTTTCCACTATTTCCTTGAAGCTTTAGCGAGAAGGAAACCGAATATTCCTTCATACAAAGCAAAGAAAAGTAAAAAGGCATGGAGAAAGAAAGTCTCTGGCAAAATCCAAATAACGGGATCCTTTGCTGGATCAAAAAGCCAGGTATCATCTCCCACAAAGAGAATCTGATGGAAAAGAGTAAAGAATTGCTCAAAACCAATCAACACTCCTACAAGCCCAATGACCAGAGGCAATAGCACTAGAATCAAGATACTTTTACGATATAGGGGCAAAAAGCCTTTTTTCACAATCTTTCTAACAAAGAAATAGAAACTTGGTAGCGTCACTAGGGCAACTAGCTGAACTAGGTGAAAGAGATTCTTCACCACCGCAAAGTGGTGTAGCCCTGCCGCTGATGAACGAAAATCCGGCATCTCTAAGACCTGACTAAAGGGATTAGTCAGGTAATTCATCAAGATATGAAAATTGTACTGAATGGTTTCTGGCTTTAGATAGACTCGATTCGCTAAGTTCAGCCACTGAATCTCCATGGGATAGAAAACCCATGCCAGATAAATGGTTAAGAGAATAGACAGGGAGAGGAGAAAGAGCATACTTCCCCAAAAGGTCAGTTTAGTTTTCATCAAAATTCCACTCCGCAAGGCTAGAAACTACATGAGTTGGTGCGATTGGCAGATCTGCTACTTCTTCTGCCTTGGTAAAACCTGTCGTCACCAAGAGAGTTGGAATGCCATTGTCAATTCCTGCTCGGATATCTGTCAGGTAGTTATCCCCAACCATGAGCAACTCTTCTCTTTTCAAGCCTAAGTGCTCAACTGCCTTATCCATAATGATAGCATTTGGTTTTCCGATATAAACTGGTTTTACCCGTGTAGCGACTTCAAGAAGTGTAATTAGTGAACCAGCACCAGGCAAGAGACCACGTTCCGTCGGGATATTGAGGTCAGGATTGGTTCCGATAAAGTGAGCCCCCTTTTGAATGGCTAGAGTCGCCGTCGCAAATTTTTCATAGTCGACTTGCCAGTCCAGTCCAACTACCACATAGGCAGGATTTTCCTTGTCTTCCGCATAACCTGCCGCCTGGATAGCATCCTTGAGCCCTGCTTCACCAATGACATAGACTGTCTTTTCCAGTCCCAAGTCGTTCATATAGTCGATGGTTGCCAAAGTCGCTGTGTAGACAGTTGATAGAGGTGTATTAATGTTAAAATTCTGAGCCAACATCTCTTGAACACTCTCAGGAGTACGAGTTGTATTATTGGTCACAAAGAGGTAGGGAATTTCTCTTTTTTGTAACTCATGGACAAAAGCCTCACCCGCGGGAATTCGGTCTTTCCCCTTGTAAATGGTTCCGTCTAAATCAATTAAATAACCTTTATAAGCCATATCGTCCTTTCTAATTGCCTTCAATTTCTTGCCACGTAATCATAGCTTGAGCATTGATCTCCCCATCACTGATAATCTCATGCTTGCTTTCTAGTCCCTTGAGTTCATAAGCTGAAGCAATCATTCCACCTGGTCGCACTTCTTTGACATATTTGAGATTGATTTTCTTTGGAATATACTTGGTCAAAAAATCTGCTCCCATAACCTCAAAAATCCAATCCAAGTATTTACTGTTATTAACATGACCATTCATATCCAAGTCGTAAAAACGAACATGGTAGTCTTTACTGAACGGGTTTTCTAGATTTGCATACTTTGGCCCACGGATCAGTTTTTTATCAAACTCAGACTGATAAGGAGCAACAATCTCCGGTTCGACAGCATGGACTTTACGACTGTCTCTGTCCATAAGAACAAAGGTTGCTACCATGCGAATGATTTCTTGACCTGCTTCATCATAGATAGTGAAACGGCGGTAGCAAAAAAGACGATTGTAAGTTAAGGCTTCTGTTTCAATCGTAATCTCCTCAGCAAAGCGAGGCAAACGTACCACGTCAATCGCATAGTCTGTAATAATCCAGACCAGATTGTAGCGTTCTAACATATCCTTGTCGCTAACTCCCAGCTCAATTGACTGCATACCTGATACTTGCAAGGACAGCAAAATCACATCTGGAAGTTTGATATGACCGTTCATGTCCGCCATATCAAAAGGAATTTTCATTTTCATTTGATAAGTTAAGCCCATTGTTCTACTCCAAAATAAATCGTTCTGCTACAGTGTCTCCCAAGAAGAGACCCCTCTTTGTCATTCGGACACGATCACCGTAGATCTGCATAAGGCCTTGGTGAACCAAGTCTCTGATGATCTCGCCATAAAGTCCATCAAAGGAACGTCCGAATTTTTCCTCAAATCTAGCCATGGAAACCCCAGATTTCTTGCGAAGTCCCAAAAACATTTCTTCTTCCATCTGCTCCTTTTGGCTCAGGCGTTCTTCAGTTATCCGAGCATCTCCTGCCTCTACCGCACTGAGATAATGTCGAATAGGACCGTGGTTTTTATAACGAACTCCGTCCACATAACCTGAAGCACCCGCACCGATACCATAGTACTCAGCATTATCCCAGTACATGAGATTGTGGCGACTTTCAAAGCCTGGCTTGGAGAAATTGGAAATCTCATAATGCTCAAAGCCGGCTCGCTCAAGTTCTGCAATGATGTACTCAAACATCTCTGCTTCTAACTCTTCCTTGGGCAAGGGCAATTTCCCTCGACGCATACGGTTCATAAAGACCGTATGATTCTCCAAAATCAAGCTATAAAGGCTCATATGAGGAATATCAAGCGAAATGGCCTTAGCCACATTTTCCTTGACCTGATCCATGGTCTGACCAGGAAGAGCGTAAATTAGGTCGATGGAGATATTGTCAAAACCAGCCAGTTTGAGGCGGTCGATATTCTCATAAATATCCTTTTCCAAATGACTGCGCCCAATCTTTTTCAGCATTTTGTCATCAAAGGTCTGGACACCTAGGGAAACACGATTGACAGCCGAGTTTTTCAAAACCGCAATCTTATCCGCGTTCAGATCTCCTGGGTTAGCCTCAATGGTCAACTCTTCTAAGACAGACAAGTCCAAGTTTTTAGTCAAGCCATCCAAGAGCACTTCTAGTTGCGGAGCTGACAAAGCAGTTGGTGTCCCACCTCCAATATAGAGGGTTCGCAATTTTTGGATATCATAAGAACGAAACTCTTCTAGCAGATGCTCCAAATAACTATCTACTGGTTGATTCTTGATAAAAACTTTTGAAAAGTCACAATAATAACAAATCTGTGTGCAAAAGGGAATATGCACATAGGCTGACGTTGGTTTTTTCTGCATAGTATTTATTATACCACAAAGACTGGTTTCCAGATAAAAATCACCATCCCCAGAACCTTAGATGAACCAGAGATGGTGATGTTTTATTCTTCTGTAATATCAATAATAATCTCTTCTTCGTCTTCTACGATATCTGGAGTTGCTGACTGTTCTTGCCATTGCTCCTTGAGATTGTTAAAGGTTTCCTTCGATGCTTCCGTCGCTTGTCGAGCACAGTTTTTAGCTTGGTCAAGGACACTATCAAAAGTGATTTCACCAGATTCTACTTGCTCCTTTGTTTTCAATACAAAGTCAGTTGCCTGTTCCTTCACTTCAGTTAGTTTCTCACAAACCTGCTCTCTAGCATATTCTGGATCTTCTCTTAAATCATCTAGAAAATCCTGAGCTTGACTACAAACTTGCTTGCCCTTGTCACTGGTTAAGAACAAGGCAAGAGCTGCACCTGAAACCGTTCCTAAAAGGATAGAGGATAGTTTTCCCATAAGATTTCTCCTTTTTTATTTTTTGAAAATTTTACTTGCGAAACGAAGAGCTGACAAGCCTGCACCTGTTTTAATGGTCTTTGAACCAGCAGATGAAGCTTTTTTGCCTAAGACACGTGCATGCTGATTGAGGTCAGATACTGACTCTGACAAGTCCGCCACAGCTGTAAAGAGTGGATCAATCGTCGCAACTTTGATATTGATATCATCTGCCAACACATTGACCTTAGCCAACAATTCATTGGTCTGATGCAAGGTAACGTTCACATCTGAACTCAACGTTTTGATGGTTTTCTCTGTCTCATCAATCATACGACCTGCTTTTTGAATCGTGATTGTCAAATAGACTAAACAGACAATCAAAGCAATCGCAACAAGTATATATGCAACTTCTAACATTTATTTTTCCTCCTCTGTATGATAGAAAGGGGCTTTCTTTCGATTTTGATAAAGTATGATAAAAATACCAAGTCCGATAAGGACAACTGATAACCATTGGGACACCCGCAGTCCAAAAAACATAAGACT
Organism: Streptococcus oralis; assembly: GCF_023109195.1. Classification (GTDB taxonomy): domain Bacteria; phylum Bacillota; class Bacilli; order Lactobacillales; family Streptococcaceae; genus Streptococcus; species Streptococcus oralis_BV. The sequence continues at coordinate 277,187 of NZ_JALDUB010000001.1, read as the reverse complement.
ATCTGTTCGCATTCCTTCTATGATCATACGACCAAAACCATACCAAATCAAGTAAAAAGCAGTGATATGACCACGTCTGATTCCCTTCAATTTTCTTCTAAAAATCAGAATCAAAGCAAATCCAATCAGATTCCAAACCGACTCGTATAGGAAGGTCGGCTGACGGTAACTCCCATCAATGTACATCTGATCACGAATGAAGCCTGGCAAATAATCCAGACTATCTACTGTTGCACCGTAGGCTTCTTGGTTAAAGAAATTCCCCCAGCGCCCTAAACTTTGGGCAATCAGAACGCTCGGCGCCGCAATATCTAGAAAGTCCCAAGTATTGATGAGTTTTCTATCCGCAAAGATATAAAGTACAATAGCTCCAGCTATCAAACCACCATAAATGGCCAAACCGCCATTCCAGATGGCAATCACATCACCTGGATTTTGAAGATAGTAATCTAAGCGGAAGAGTACATAGTAAAGTCTGGCACCTAAAATTGCAATAGGAAAGGCAATTAAGATAAAATCTAGAATGTCATCCGACAGAATCTTCTTCTTAGGAGCTTCTTTCATGGCAAGATAGACTGCCAAGACCAAGCCTGCCACAATACACAGGGCATACCAACGAATGGAAAAAGGTCCGATTTCAAATGCAACTGGATTAATCATGTTTCACCTCATTTTGAGCGATCAGATTTGTCAAACGTTCTTCAAATAAACGCGTTGCATCAAAGCCCATTTCCTTAGCACGATAGTTCATGGCTGCCGCCTCAATAACAACAGAGATATTGCGTCCTGTTTTTACTGGGATGCGGATACGTGGAATAGCTACACCAGAAACTTCGAGTTCTTCGGCATTGTTTCCTAGACGGTCAAAAGTCTTATGGGTATCGTAATTTTCCAAATAGACAGCTAGTTGAACTTGTGAAGAATCTTTTACAGCGCTTGCTCCATAGAGACTCATAACATCGATAATCCCAACTCCACGAATCTCAAGTAGATGCCTTAAGATTTCAGCCGGTTCTCCCCAAAGGGTCATCTCATCCTTAGAATAAATATCGACACGATCATCCGCTACTAGACGGTGGCCACGCTTCACGAGTTCAAGACCTGTCTCACTCTTACCGATACCACTATCCCCTTGGATCAAGACTCCCATGCCATAGATATCCATCAAGACACCATGTACACTGGTACGTTTAGCTAAACGGGAATCAAGGTAGCTAGAAAGTTCTCCAGATAAACGGCTGGTTGCTGTCCGACTGGTCAAAATGGCAATCCTGCATTCTCTAGCAGCCTTCAACATTTCTTCTGGAACCACCAAGCCACGGGCTACGATGACCGCTGGTGTTTCTGACAGAAACATTTTTTTCAAAACTTGATAACGGTTTTGAGAAGGCATACTAACCAAATAGGACCACTCCTTCATCCCCAAAAGCTGGATCCGTTCTGGAGTGTAGTAATCAAAATAGCCCGTCATTTCAAGACCAGGTCTCGTAATGTCCGCTGTGTTGATTTCTTTTTCGAGCAATTCGCCTTCGCCGTATACAATATCTAGTCTGAGCTTTTCAATTACTTCTCTTACTAAAACCGACATAATTTCCTCCTTCAATCGAGTTCTCCTTACTATTATATCAAATTGTAGTTGGAAGTTTCCTTTTTTTGCAGGATTTACAGTATTTATTTGATGTTGCTTGGGAAAAGATTTGACTAGTAAGTCTTTTCCTACTCTTTTAAATTAACCGAGACAAATCTACTGCAAATTGGTCAACGTCTATCACCAAGTCCCTTCCAGATTTTTCAAAGTAAATTCTTGGAAGACCTTTTGTTAATATTCTATTTGCATCAGCCATATCTTGAGGATAGGTATAGAACTGTTGACCTTGTGGAAACTGATTTTGGACTTGCCATTCTTCAAACTCCTTCAAAAAAGTCTTATGAGATGGCATACTGACTTCTTCGAACAAGGAATGGTCAAACAATCGTACCAAACGATATAGACCATGAATCTCATCCGCAAAGCACTTATCAATTTTTTCATAGGGGTAACCTCGTCTCTGATAAGCTTGGCATAAACTTTGTAGGGACTCACTTAATGCAACTGCATCTTTTCTTGCCAAGTTTATGAAATACCGAACAGAAAATTCTTCCATACCAGTTCGTTTTTTCTTCCCTAAAAACTGTTGTGCACGCAAGAGAGACTCGGATAATCTTTCTTCATCTTGATAATAAAGAGCGTATAAAAGATTCATCACATTTTCTGGATAATAGGTTCCTTTCAACAAGGGTAAATCTTTGGGGATGAATGATGGAATGGCTGAAAAATCATTACAAGCAAAAGAGGTAAACAAGCCTTTTAAAATTCCATCTGTGTAGATGGTTCCACTTGCCAACAAACCGCCTCTCAGCAGCTCGGTTCTTCCTGTTTGCCATAGAGCGTTGTTTAACTGCTTATAATCCCCATCTAAAAACGCCGCATAATAGGCAAAATATTTAGTATCATCTAGCAATAAGCTACTGTACAATTTTACTCTTAAAACCTTGTCAGACAATACTTTTGACTCGGTCAAATACTTTTCAAAAATTCTTTTGTTTGACTCTTCAAAATCCTTCCAATCTATCGGATCAGCACAATAACCCCAATCTTCCAAGTGATTTTCACGCATCTTTTGATATTCTTTTATATACTCTCTCATAATATTTTTTCCTCTAAACACTATGCAAAAAAAGACTAGACAAGTCTAGCCTTTCATTTCAAATTAGAATTTTTTACGTTTACGAGCTGCTTCTGATTTACGTTTACGTTTTACAGAAGGTTTTTCATAGAATTCACGTTTGCGTGTTTCTTGAAGAGTACCAGCTTTAGTAACCGCACGTTTGAAACGACGAAGTGCATCGTCAAGAGATTCATTCTTACGTACTACTGTTTTAGACATTTTTTTCACTCCCTTCAAGTTCAAGATCTATTCCATTTTACACGCAAAATGAATATTTGTCAAGGGAAAACTGACATAAACTTATATTATCTTCCCTTTTCTTTTTAAAAGGGACAACGTATTAGAATAGATGTCATAATAGCGAAAAAAATTATTTTAATCCTGTTCAGAAACAACTTTTATTTCTTTATCATTTACAATAACAGCTTGTAAATTGTTCATTCGCATTAAGTCGAGCTGCTTTTTATAGGTTTCAAAGGTCTTCTTGCTACTATCAGTAAAAGGCTCCTCACCATAATGTGGAAGGATGTAAAACTCCACTTCATTCAATCCCGTTGTATCCGATAACTCTTTCGCTACCGTCTTGTCATCCATGAGCTTATTGTAGTCAATATCCTTGGCAGTAATGATAGCCCCTGCTGATTCCCCCACATAGATCAGCCCATCTCTTATTTGTTCTTTGATAAGAGATAGGAGTTGTTTTTTCTTTAATTCTTGTAATAAATAAAATGTATTCCCGCCAGAGATATAAAGAATTTTGCTTTGGAAAATCTTTGCCTGTGCAGTTTCTCGATCACAAGAAGCAATATCTAGAACCTCTATCTCAAATCCTAAATCTTTGAATGTTTGCTGAGCCTCATCGATATAGGCAGTATAATCCTCTTTGTTCCCAGCGGTAGGAATAAATAAAACCTTGTTTTCTAGATTCTTTTCCTTTGCATAATCGCTAAAAAGCTTTTTGACTCCAGCAAAGTATGAACATAAAAATAATTGTTTCATGATTGTACCTCCATTAATGTTTAACAATTTTATAAAGGATCCACGATCCCTTTCTTTGACTAGTTATAAGCTCAAGCCCTATTAACAACAAGAATCGTCTAAATGCTTCTTCGCTTTGGACCTCTGGTAAAAAGTAAGACAACTTATTATATTCACAAGCCAGTAAGAGCATCCCGTCTGATTTGAGTATTCTTCGAAGTTCCATAAAAGAAGCCTCTAGGTCTCGCCAATGAAAATGAGTTTGAAAGGCTGTGATTAAATCAACACTTTCATCAGAAAAGCCTGTCTCCCTAACGTCTCTTCGTTCAAAATTTAGATTAGTCATCTCTATCTGTTTGGCTTGAGCTATTGCAGTATCTGAAATATCGATTCCAGTTATGGTACTTTGCGGAAAAGTTTCTTTCAGTAGGATGGTTGAACGGCCATTCCCAACTCCTACATCTAAGATTGCAGGGTAAAATGTCCTATCCAGATGACGAATTGCCCATACAAACATGGGGAGATAGGCTCTATTCCACAATTTCATCATTCGTTTTCCTAGAAAGCCCGAAGGATTCTTTGATTGCTGAATTAAGCGACTAAACAGAAACATTACAAGTAAAAAACAAATAAAACCAATTATATAAATCAAAGTTCAAGCCTCCCTGTATAGCTATATTATACCACTTTAGTAAAATTGTGAATAATTGATGCAGAATAATTAAACGATTTTCAAACCAATTACCAAAAAAAGAGAACCAATTGGTTCTCTTTTTCTGTTAGACTGACATCTTCTTAGATAGCAATGAATGTAATCATTTCAATCAAGTATCTAAAACAACTTATTAGATGACTTTCACCACTAATTATTCTTCCTCAGATTTTTTTCTTTGAGCTAGAGAAATTAATCCCATACCTGATAAAGCAGCCAATAGACCAGCTGTCAAGTGAGATGTCTCCTCAGAACCCGTATTTGGAAGAGTTTTAGTAGTTCTTTCTTCTGTAATACCTTGTTGTTCTGGATTTTCAACCACAGGAAGTTCTACTACTGTTGGAGTATAGAATCCTGAAATGATATTTCCATTGCGATCTTTACGGATCACTTTCACACCTTTGGCTTGTCCTACAAAGTCTGCCTCAGGGGTAAAGGTGACGGTGCCATCTGGTGAGATTACATAAGTTCCTTCACCTGGAACGACTTTTTTAGTTGTTCCATCTTCAAAGGTTGGCGGAACTGTCAGATCGACATCACCTGTAAAGTTTAGTTTACCAGTCTGAGTTTGACCTTTAAGACCTTCTGATGTCGCATCAATCACTTGTGTTTGTCCAAGGACAGTTGGTGTGTAATGAGCAGTAACTACATTTCCATACATATCCAAACGTTTCACAACCAATCCTTTAGCTGTACCAACAAAGTCTGGTTCTGGAGTAAAGGTAATCTTACCATCTTTATCAATTGTATAACTTCCTTCACCCGGAACAACCATAGTCGTACTACCATCCTCAAATGTTGGTGGAACTGTACTATCGATATGTCCTTCAAACGTTGGGGTTGCCATTTGTGGTTGGCCTTTTGCTCCTGTAGAAGCCGTATCATGACCAGTAGATGGATCTACAACTGTTGGACGATAGGTCGCAGTCACTTGAGTACCGTTCTTATCAACGCGTTTGACTGTTACTGGATCTGGTTTACCGACAAACTGCTTGTCTGGGGTAAATGTTACTGTTCCATCTGGCGCAATGGTGTAAGTTCCTTGACCTGGAATCACTTTTTCAGTTGATCCATCTTCAAATGTTGCTGCCACAGTTTCATCGATTGGAACCAGTGGGTCACCACCTTGGAAGCTTGGGGTACCTGTTTGAACAAGTCCCTTAATGTTAACTGAAGAAGTACCTTTACCAGTTGGTGTTACTTTCGTAAACTCTGGACTGTAAGTCGCAGTCACTGGAGTGCCGTTCTTATCCACACGTTTGACTGTGACTGGAGTTGGGTTTCCGATAAACTGCTTGTCCGGGGTGAAGGTTACAGTTCCGTCTGGCGCAATCGTGTAAGTTCCTTGACCTGGAATAGACTTCTCTTTACTTCCATCTGCGAAGGTTGGCTCTACTGTTTCATCAATCGGAACCAATGGATCACCACCTTGGAAGCTTGGAGTTCCTGTTTGTGGAACACCCTGAGGGCCAGTGCTGGTTGCGTTAGTTCTTGTTGGTGTTACTTTCGTAAACTCTGGACTGTAAGTCGCAGTGACTGGAGTTCCATTCTTATCTACGCGTTTGACTGTGACTGGAGTTGGGTTTCCAACAAACTGTTTGTCTGGAGTGAAAGTTACAGTTCCATCTGATGCAATCGTGTAAGTTCCTTGGCCTGGAATAGATTTCTCTTTGCTTCCATCTTCGAAGGTTGGCTCTACTGTTTCATCGATTGGAACCAGTGGATCACCACCTTGGAAGCTTGGAGTTCCTGTTTGTGAAACACCCTGAGGACCTGTGCTGGTTGCGTTAGTGCTGGTTGGAACTACTTCTTTCACCACCGCTTGGTACTTGACAGTAACAGGAGTTCCGTTGGCATCTACACGAGTCAATTCAAGCTCTGGTGTTTCACCCTTGAACTGCTTATCAGGAGTAAAGGTCACCTTACCGTCTGCGTCTACTTCGAACTTACCAACATTTGGCACTTCTTTCACAGTTGTACCATTGTCAAATAGTGGAGTTGAATCATCTGGGAATGGTACAGAGTCATGGCCTGGAGTGAAGGTCACTTTACCTTCTTGGACCTGACCTTGAAGGCCTTCTGTCTTATCTCCCGTACCAGTAGGAGTTACCTTAGTGAACTCTGGACTGTAAGTCGCAGTGACCGGAGTGCCATTCTTATCTACACGTTTCACTGTGACTGGATCTGGTCTTCCGACAAACTGCTTGTCTGGAGTGAAGGTCACTGTACCATCTGGCGTAATAGTGTAAGTTCCTTGACCTGGAATAGACTTCTCTTTGTTTCCATCTTCGAAGGTTGGATCAACTGTTTCATCGATTGGAACCAGTGGATCGCCACCTTGGAAGGTTGGGGTGCCGGTTTGTGGAAGACCTTGAGGACCTGTGCTGGTTGCGTTAGTGCTGGTTGGGGTTACCTTAGTCACTGTTGGGGTATAGGTCGCAGTGACTGGGGTGCCATTCTTATCTACACGTTTCACTGTGACTGGATCTGGTGTGCCAACATATTGTTTTTCTGGTGTAAAGGTAATAGAGCCATCTGGATTGATGCTGTATTCACCTACACCTGGAACTGTTTTCGTTGACTGTCCATCTTCGAAAGTCATTGGTTTCGTATCATCAATTGGAACCAATGGATTACCTTCTGTGAAGGTTGGGGTACCTTTTTGCGGTTGACCTTGGATACCATTTGAAGTGGCGTCTGTTGAAGTTGGGGTTACCTTAGTCACTGTTGGGGTATAGGTCGCAGTGACCGGGGTGCCATTCTTATCTACACGTTTCACTGTGACTGGATCTGGGCTTCCGACAAACTGTTTGTCTGGAGTGAAGGTTACAGTTCCATCTGGCGCAATCGTGTAAGTCCCTTGACCTGGAATAGACTTCTCTTTGCTTCCATCTGCGAAGGTTGGCTCAACTGTTTCATCGATCGGAACAAGTGGGTCACCACCTTGGAAGGTTGGGGTACCTGTTTGTGGGACACCCTGAGGACCTGTGCTGGTTGCGTTAGTGCTGGTTGGTGTTACCTTAGTCACTGTTGGTTTATAATGTGCTCGGTAAGGAACACCGTTAGAATCATTTACTTGGACAGTAACTGGGTCTGGGGTACCAACAAAATTTTTGTTAGGTTTGAAAGTGACTTGACCAGTGTTAGGGTCTAACTCATAAGTTCCAACTGACTGACCATTGGATGTAGCAGGAACTGAGTTACCAGTAATAGGTTGGCCGTTAGCATTCACAAAGGTCGCAGGGCGTGAAGCATCTGGAGTCACTGGCGTTTTTGCAGGATCACCATCATTAAAGATTAGATTTTTGTTTTGTTCTTGACCTTGAACACCAGTTGATTCATATGTTGGTATCTTTCGAACAGTAGGAATGTATCGACCATCCATATTGTTCAAAATGTCATTCTTATTTGGATTTGATGCATCAGTTGATTGCCAGTTAGTTGATGAACCGTTTGAGTCTGTACGACGAATATTAATCCCTTCAGCAGTTCCTGTGAAGTCTGCATTTGGTGTGAACGCTACATCGATATCATCTCCATTAGTAGTCACTACATAGGTTCCTTCCGGACGCACATAAGTATTGCCGTTTGTTGGAGTCAAGACATTTCCTTGATTATCCAAAATCTGTGGCGCTTGGCTACTCATGCTAGCATTAGTTACAAAGTCTGAACGATCTGGTCCTTTAGGTGTGAAGTGAACTGTAGCATTTTGTGTTTCACCTTGAAGACCTGTTGTTTCTTTCTTTTCACCTTGAGGTGGATAAGTACGACGAACCAACATGTCCTCTACTTCACCACTAAATGCCATCCCGGTAGGCTTCTCAATATCACCTGCATTAGTCGCAATACGCACACGCATTCCAAGTTGGTCAACTAAGCCACCACTAAGACTCGGAATTGCATTAAATGTTAAAGTGTGATCTCCATTAGCAGTTATTTCTTTAACTACACTGCCTTCATTATCATCAAATTTCCCATTATTATTGAAGTCCACCCATGCTTTGACATATGCTTTAGCATTACCATTTGGATTAGCCTTAATCTTAAGGGTATAAGCGCCATTCTTAGCTTTGTTTAAATCCAAAAGGTCGTTAGTATTGTTATATTGATCAGCAGTTAGCAATTGCTGCGGACCTTCATCTGAAACATCCTCACGATCATCAGAAGTCCAATCATTTTTAGAATCCACATCGATATCTGCTTCTGTAGAACCTAAGTAAGGTTGCTTTATTTGAACATTTGTTATCGAATCGCGTGTAGAGATAGTATGGTGAGCTTCACCGTAACTTTCTGGCGCATCACCACCATCAACTACCAAGAATCCCATCATAAGTGCCTGTTGCCCTGCGGTCGCAACATAAAAACCTACCTCAGAAGCCCCACGGGTCATTACAACTGGCACTGCTTTACTTGCTGAAACTATTGGTCCAAATACTTGACTACCTAGACCACCTGTAACTGTATCAGGACTCAAAAACTTATTCCAATCGACAGTCTTATCTTTTAGGATGAGTAGACCACCTCTTGTTGTCTTGTCAGCCTGCTTAACAAGTTCTTCAGTCGTAACAGTGTAAGGACCTTTTGCACGAGGACCTTTCATCCATTCTCCTACGTATTCCCAACCTTCACCGTTAGTGGTAAAAATACCATATTCACCAGGGTTAGCATCTTCTCCATCAGCCATAACAACTGCTGGTTTTACTTTTTTTCCACGATAAGTGGCTTCTATTTTAAATTTAACCCCCCAGTTTACACCATCAACTGGTACGATAATTTGTGTTTTATGGCCTTGTGTATCAAAACCTTGTCCCCCAATAGTACTCCATTTATCTTGAGGTTGACCTGATACAGGAGGTGGAGTTTTTCCATAATCTTTCCAACTTTTTAAATAACTGTTTGTTGCATTTGGATCATAAGTTCCAGCAGATGAAGTTCCTTCAACCCGTTTTTTATAGATTTCAGTTGATTGAAATGGTTTGAGCTCTGTAACGGTAAGTGTCACTACATAGCCAGGCGAAATTTCCTTCGTATAAGTAGTTCCAATCTTAAACCCTCCCTGAGGATCTAAGTTTTTCAAGCTTGCTGTATCAGAGAAATCAATCCAGTTAATTTGTTTTGCTAATTGTGTACTTTCTTTCTTCTCTGATTCAGACAATTCTGGTTTAGATGTACGTGGTACAGGAGTCGCATCGTCCGCACCTGCATAACTAGCTGGTGCAACTGAAGTTGTCTGGGTATCACGACGAACTCTACGAGAACGTGTAGATTGTTCAGTAACACTAGACGTCTCAGTAGGTTCAGCAATTATTGGAGCAACTGCAGTTTCTGGTTTAGCACTCTCTGTAGATTTATCTTCTGGAGAAGTAACTGGTTTCTCAACAGGAGACTGCGTTGTTTCAGAGATAATCGATTGGTCATTGTTCTTTTTATCAGCAGGCTCTGTTCCAGAATTTGAAGTTGCTGTTTCTTTAGTTGGTTGAGAGGATTCTATTACAGATGGTGTTTCAGACTTTTCTGATGTTTTAGAATCTGTAGCTGATATAGAAGTCTCTGTTGTGTTATCAAGGTTTGTTTTAGCTACCTCGTTTAAAGAGTTTGTCACACTCGTCTCATCAGCACTAACTTGAGTAGCTACTCCCAATAGAACCAAGGTGGACAAGAGCACAGAACAAACACCTACATTTAGTTTTCGAATAGAAAACTTATGAAGGCGTGGATTAAATAAATCTTTCCCCATTATAATCTCCTTAATTATAATTTTATAACTCAGAACATTATACAACTTTTTTTATAGCTTCGCTACTAAATAAACTTAAAAAATTTTAGTTATTATTTAAATTATAAAAGAAAAAAACAACGTATACTTAACTTTAATTGCTATTTTATTATATTTTTCTCTGCATTAAAATTTATATAATTTCTTTATTCAAATATTTTATAGATTAAACCAAAATTATCAAAATTTCACTTCTAGCTTATAAGCATCAAAAAACCACTCACTCCAAAGAGCAAGTGGTTCTGAATTTATTTTTCAAGTAAGCTTAGTGCTTCTGCATCTGCGATAATCGTCACGTCAGGGTGGTTTTGTAGGCTACTTGCTGGGAGATTCTCAGTCACTGGGCCTGATACTGTTCCAGCAATAGCTTCTGCTTTCGACTCACCGTATGCAAAGAGAATAATTGACTTAGCATCCAAGATGTTTTTAATCCCCATTGAGATGGCTTGGGTTGGGACGTCTTCAATCTTCTCAAAGAAGCGAGCATTGGCTTCGATAGTAGACTGGTCAAGTTCTACTAGATGCGTTTGACTGTCAAATGGAGTACCAGGCTCATTAAAGCCGATATGTCCATTACGACCAATTCCCAAGATTTGCAAATCAACAGGATGGTCAGCCAAAATTTGATTGTAGCGTTCTACTTCTTCTTCAGCATTATCCTTAACACCACGTGGCAAGAAACTTTCTTTAAATGGTTTTTGGTTGAATAAGTGTTCTTGCATGAAGTAACGGTAAGACTGTGGATTGTCCCCATCAAGCCCTACATACTCATCGAGGTTTACACTGATTAGATTTGAAAAATCAAGGTCACTCTCAACGATTTCCTTGTAAAATTCAAGAGGGCTACTTCCTGTCGCAAGTCCTAACGTTTGAGCACCATTGGCCAATTTTTCCTTCAAAATCTCAAAAGCTACTTTTCCACCTTCAACTTGATTTTCAACTTTAATAACTTTCATTTTATATCCTCCATATTTCTATATTTATTATATGGTATAGACCAATTTTTGTCAAGTGAAAACGATTTATTTTCTAAAAAAAGAGCGTCCAAACTTGAAACGTGTTATAATGGATAAGATTAGAAGTTAGAAAGAATGATGAAAAAATGAATACAGCAGATTTTGATTTCCACTTACCTGAGGAATTGATTGCCCAAACACCCCTTGAAAAGCGAGATGCCTCTAAACTCCTCATCGTCAATCGTGAGACGGGAGAATTTCAGGATAAACACTTCCACTCTATTATTGATATGCTGGAACCTGGTGATGCCCTTGTCATGAACGACACCCGAGTTCTCCCTGCTCGCCTCTATGGTCAAAAGGAAGAAACTGGAGGTCATGTGGAACTTCTCCTGCTCAAAAATACTGCTGGTGATGAGTGGGAAGTTCTGGCCAAACCTGCCAAACGCCTCAAGGTCGGCACTCGTGTCAACTTTGGCGATGGTCGCCTCAGCGCTGTCGTTACAGAAGAATTGACCCACGGAGGCCGCATTGTCCGCTTCGAATACCAAGGAATTTTCCTAGAAGTCTTGGAAAGTCTAGGTGAAATGCCACTACCACCCTACATCCATGAAAAACTGGATGACCGTGAACGTTATCAAACCGTCTACGCCAAGGAAAGTGGCTCTGCTGCAGCACCAACTGCTGGACTGCACTTCACCAAAGAACTGCTCGCAGAAATCCAAGCTAAGGGGGTCCATCTAGTCTATCTCACTCTCCATGTCGGACTCGGAACCTTTAGACCTGTTTCTGTGGACAATCTGGACGAACATGAAATGCACTCAGAGTTCTACCAACTTTCTGAGGAAGCAGCTGCCACCCTTCGATCTGTCAAGGAAAATGGAGGTCGTGTCATCGCTGTCGGAACCACTTCGATCCGCACACTGGAAACCATCGGTTCCAAGTTTAATGGGCAAATCCAAGCAGATTCTGGCTGGACCAATATCTTTATCAAACCAGGCTACGACTGGAAGGTTGTGGATGCTTTTTCAACCAACTTCCACCTACCAAAATCAACTCTGGTCATGTTGGTTTCTGCCTTTGCTGGTCGTGACTTAGTCCTAGATGCTTATCACCATGCCATCCAAGAACGCTACCGCTTCTTCAGTTTTGGAGATGCCATGTTTATCTATTAAGAAAATCCCTATTAGGAAACCTAATAGGGATTTTTCTAATTATTCCATACTAAACTTTGGATCTTTCAAGCTCTGAACACTGGCATTGATAACTGCTCCGATAATCAAAATCTTTGCAATAAGAATAAACCAGAACATCATGACTACCACGATAATGGAACTGAAAAATCGGACATCAACTAGGTGATTAACATAACTATTGACGTAGACAGAAAAGATATTTAATAAAAAGATAAGAGTTAGCAAGACAAAGACACTTCCTGGTAAAACATAGCGGATTCGTGGTGTTTTTACTTTTGGAAGGAAGTAATAAATCATAACCAGAATTGCAAAGATCATGGCATAGACCAGAGGGCCTGTAAAATCTTGCAGGTAGGAAAATAGCGGGCTGTCTGATTGCCAGTAAGTTTTGAGGAGGTTGAGCAACATGCGACCAAACATACTCAAAAACAAGGCTAGGGCAAAAAGAATCTGCAAGCCAAGGCTAACAAGCAAACTCATCAACTGATGGGAGATAATCCCTCGACTCTTGGTCACTCCATAGGCTTTGTTAAAGGCTTTTTGGAGGAAATCCATTGATTTCGAAAAGGTCCAGAGTGCAGATAAAACGGCAAAACTCAGCAAACCAGTTGATGGTTGAGTCAGGACTTCTCGGACAATCTTGGCGACCACATCATACACCGTATCAGGCAAGAATTCCTTGATTGTCAGTAAGAAATTTGAGACTGGAATCTGAAAATAAGGCAAAATATTGACCATTATCATTAGCAAAGGAAAGATTGAAATCAACCAATAGTAGGCAACCGCAACACTGGTCAACTCGCTATCAGATGCTTGATAATAATGCAAAAAAGCTTTCAATAAGGGCCTGTCCATCAGCTCTTTCCACCACTTTTTCATGTTCCATCCTCCGTCATTTTCTTCATCATCTAAGTTCTTCTGATTAAATCTAGCATATCATAAGGTAAGGTATTCGCAGCCTCTTTCAGAGAATAATTTTCTAAATTATTCACATTTTGGCGTAGTTTTTTGGCATACTTGGCTGTTATCAGTTTAGCTTCTTCGTATTCAAAGATTGCCTTACGTTCGAGATAGTAGCCTCGTAGCATTTCGTCGATATTGTTTGGCTTGATGCGATTGATAACCCGCTCAACAAAAGCACCGCTTCCGATAATGGCCGTCTCGCGTAGACGAGACTCTTGCATAAAGCTAATCAGAGAACTCTTGTAAACCCCTTTTAGGTTTTCCAAACTCTCAATAATCAGCTCTGTATTTTCCAAATACAACTCTGAAATCTGATCATAGTCAACTGCTAGTAGTTTACGAGATTCTTCATTCATCCAACTACGGAAAGTTTTGCCAAAGGTAAACATTTCATGAAGTAGAAAGCGCAGTATCCGTAAAGAAACTAGGAAGTAATAAGTCACTCTAGAAGCGAAATTCCGATTGATACTCTGCTCCATGTTTTTTAGGTAACGTTGGTAAACTCGATAGCCACGCTCACTGACTCTATTTTCTTCATAGGCTTGCTCCAAACCGTCACTCTCAATACTCAAGATAAGAAGCTTTAGGGACTCCCAGTCCTCTTGGACTCTCTTATTTTCCAGACTAAGGATGAGGTTTTCAATTCGACCATGATAGTTATCAATAGCTGCATAAAGAGGAAGTTTGTTCTTGTGATGGTCCAGCTCTTTTTCTAATTCTGCAGCTACATCATTCAAAATCGCAATATGCATCAAATGGTCCTTGCTTTCCTCTTGTTCCTCAGATAAGCGAGGGAGGACCAGTAAACCTGTTAGAAAGCTTAATAGTGTAACGCCTGCTACGAGAAAGAGCAACAGAGGATACTCCTGCTCCAAATGACTTGGTATGAGGAGAATAGTCGCGATAGATACTGTCCCTTTGACACCAGAGAAGGTCAAAAGAAGCATATCTTTCATGTACTTATGAATTTTTTTCTTAAGTCGACGCGTCCTCACAAAGTAAAAACCAGCAATCATGACAAAGCGGATCGCAAAAAGCAAGAAGGTCAGAACGACAACTGAAAGCAGTAAAAGAAGGGGATTGTAGAGAGAATTAGACAAAATTGGCTCTGCAATCAATTCTAATTCCATTCCCAAGAGAACAAAGACTGATCCATTTAGCATAAAGGTCACGGTGTGCCAGACGGTCTCCGTCACGGTGTCTACCTGAGCCTCAAGGAGCGTAATTTTCTTAAAGCGACTGGCCTTCAAAATACCTGCAACCACTACTGCGATAATCCCTGAAACATGAAACTCTTCTGCAATGAAAAAGGTCATGAGTGGCAAACTTAGCTCTAGCAATAGTTCACTGGCTATATCTATCGCTCGTACACTCAGCAAAAAGCTATGCAAGAAACGATTGACCATAGCCGTCACAAAACCGACTACAAAACCACCAAAGATAGAAAGTGCTAGGGAAGTTCCTGCTTGGCTGAATGAAAACGTTCCTGTTGTCCAAGCAGCAAGAGCCATCTGAAAGGCAACCAAACCAGAAGCATCATTTAAGAGTCCTTCCCCTTTTAGGATATTAGAAACCCGTTTGGGAAAACGAAAACGTTCAGAAAGAGATGCAAAGGCAACCAAATCTGTTGGCCCAAGTGCCGCTCCAACTGCTAAACAGGCCGCCAAAGGAAGAGTCATCCAAAGGAAGTGAGCCATGCCCCCCAAGCTTAAGGTCGAGATAAAAATCACAGGAAAGATCAGAAAGACGACAATCCGCCAATGCTTCAAAATGGACGTAATATCCGCTTCTTCTGCCTCCCGGAAAAGTAAGGGACCAATAACCATGGCTAGAAACAGCTCTGTATTGAGATGAAAGTCCGCATCGGGAACAAATAAACCAATCCCAATCCCCAAAAGAATTTGTACAAGAGGAAGGGGCAAAAAAGGGAGAAGTTTATTGGTCGTGGTTGAAATGATTAAGACAAATAAAAATAGAATCAAGTAAATGAGTAATTCCACACAATTCCTCCTTAATCTTTTTTACAACAAGATTCAAAAATCTCCTTTTGCTCTTGGATTTTCTGATCAATCTTAGAACAGTCTTTGTGCTCAATTTTTTTCTGGCATCGTTCCATTTCAAGAGCCACTAATTTTTTCTTGATTTTAAGCATTTTCTTGCTCATATGTGCTTCGTCGAGCACGCCGACTGCTCGCTCGTGATGCGTTGACTCGACAAAATTTTGGCGCATTGCCTCAAGCTTCTCACGAAGGTATTGTTTATCCATGTCTATACCTTTCTAATTTTTCAATCATAACTAAAAACGGTGGATTATTAACTTGGTTGAGAGTCCGATAAATGGCAGCTGTATACTCTTGTTGGTTCAATTGGCTAACAAAATCCAATACAGCATCCCTCTCAGTATCTCCTCCTTCATGACCATAGTAGATCATGATAGCA
Organism: Streptococcus oralis; assembly: GCF_023109195.1. Classification (GTDB taxonomy): domain Bacteria; phylum Bacillota; class Bacilli; order Lactobacillales; family Streptococcaceae; genus Streptococcus; species Streptococcus oralis_BV. The sequence continues at coordinate 261,459 of NZ_JALDUB010000001.1, read as the reverse complement.
ATCCGTCCCCCTTTGACAAGCAAATGACACAGATTTTCTAATGCTTCGATAGTAGTCTGAGGTTGAGTGATGACGGATTTGTCAGCAGAAGGTAAATAACCAAGATTAAAAATCCCTGCCTTAGCTTCTGTCACAAACTGGTCTAGTGTCTCATGACCTTTCAAGATTAACTGGGCATTTTTCATTCCAGCCTGATCCAAACGCTCTTGCGTCTTCTCCAAAGCCTGCTCCTGGATATCAAAGGCATAGACTTGCTTGGCTAGCTTGGCTAGAAAAAGGGTATCATGCCCATTACCCATGGTCGCATCCACAACAATATCCTCTTTTGTCACGACTTCAGCTAAAAAATCATGCGCCATCTCAAGTGGTCTTTTCATTTTCAAACTCCTGTTTTACAGCCTTACAGCCCTGAACACTTCCTCGGCGTCTCATTTCAGTTTCAATAGCATTTAGCACTTCCCATTTATTGAGGCTCCACATAGGGCCAATCAGCATATCTCTCGGTGCATCTCCTGTAATTCGATGGATGACGATATGCTTGGGAATGATTTCTAGTTGGTCACAAATGACCTTGACATACTCATCCTGACTCATCAGTTGCAAGCGTCCTTCGTGGTAATCTCGCTGCATCCGTGTATTGGTCATGAGGTGAAGCAAGTGCAGTTTAATTCCTTGAATATCATTATCCGTAACACAGCGACGGACATTTTCGACCATCATCTCATGAGTCTCACCAGGCAAACCATTGATCAAATGGGAAACAATCTCAATTTTGGGATATTTCCTCAAGCGTTTTACTGTTTCAACATACAATTCATAAGAATGGGCACGGTTAATCAGGTCAGAGGTTGCTTCAAAGGTTGTCTGTAAGCCCAATTCTACAGTCACATGCATGCGTTCCGATAACTCAGCCAAATATTCGATGGTTTCATCGGGTAAACAGTCTGGTCGTGTTCCGATATTAATCCCTACTACACCTGGCTCGTTGATAGCCTGCTCGTATCGCTCCCGAATCACTTCCACCTTTTCATGGGTGTTGGTAAAGTTTTGAAAATAAACCAGATACTTTTTAACTTCTGGCCACTTGCGGTGCATAAAGTCAATTTCCTTATAAAATTGCTCACGGATAGGGGCATCCGGTGCCACGATGGCATCTCCAGAACCTGAAACCGTACAAAAAGTACAACCACCGTGAGCTACAGTTCCATCCCGATTGGGACAGTCAAATCCCGCATCAATAGGAACTTTGAAAGTCTTTTCTCCAAAAAGTTTTCGATAATAATCATTCAAGGTATTATAAGATTTCATAACTTTCATTATAACAAAAAACACCTACAATCTCAAAAGCCTGACTTTCCTACAAATTCCCTTGTTTCTCATTTCCTTTAGCGTTTTTTTATGATACAATATGGGTATGATTTTAATGAAAATAGCATCTATTTTATTATTGATATTAACCTTGGTGGTTTGCTTTATTGTCACCAAGCTTTTCGGACTTAGGAAAATAGGATTTAATTTCGCGGATCTAGCTTTTCCACTGTTGGTATTTGAGTACTATCTGATTACTGCTAAAGCCTTTACCCACAACTTTCTACCGCGACTTGGTGTCGCACTTTCTCTCCTAGCAATCCTCCTTGTAATCTTTTTCCTTGTCAAAAAACGAAGTTTTTATTACCCTAAATTCATCAAATTCTTCTGGAGAGCCGGTTTTCTCCTTACCTTAATCATCTATATAGCTATGATTGTCGAATTGATGATGCTCCCATAAAAAAACATTCCCTCAGACAGCTGTCTAAGGGAATGTTTTTATCTTCATACTTACTTTCTAAGCTCTACCAAGATACTTTTTTTATTTCCTAAATGTTAAGGCGTAGAATTTACCATCCCAAAGAAGTTTCATTTCCTTTTCCTTAACTTCACTTGGAACAGCATTCTCAATTTCACTCAAATCAACAGTAGCATCTTTAAAATAATCCTTACTAAAATGATTTTTCTTATATTGCTGATCCACATAGTCAGCCGTCTCATCTGCAATTAAAATCTTAGTCCCTGGCTTCGCCACTCGTAGCATTTCCTGCATAGCCTTGGCCTTATCATTGAAAAAATTGATTCCGCCAATATGGTAGACAATGTCAAAACTATTATTCGCAAAGGGTAGATCCTCCGCGCAAGCATGGAAAAGTTGCAAATTGGTCTTTTTAGCGGAAGATTTCTGGCATTTTTCTAGCATACTGATAGAAATATCTACCCCTACAAAGTCTAAACTTTTCAGGTCAATTTTTTCAGGAATATAACGGAGGTCTTGACCAGTGCCGATAGAGACATAAAGAACAGATAAATTATCTTTCCATTCTATTTCCTCCATCAGATCCCTTCTCAACTTGTCAATTGCCTTGCCGTGGAGAAGCGGTCCTATCCATTTCTCACTCATATCGTACCAGCGAGCCATACGGTTATACATGGTCATATATTTAGCATTATCTCCAGATAGATAATCAGGATTAAGAGACAGATAGATATCCCCATCTTTTTGAAAATTTTCTACCTCCAAACCTGGCTTCAATTTATCTTGTAATCTTGTTTCAATCATATGCAACATCTCCTTTTTTATTTGTCACCTATTATAGAGGATTTCGTAGCAAAAACAATAGCTTTTCAGTAAGTGGCAACTATCCACTTGTATCTGGTAGTAGAATCAGGGTCAGGTACAAAAGAACAAGTGCCAATTTCCATTGACACTTGTTTCCACTTTTAAACTGTGTTGCAAAATTTCGTGAAAGATACCGTTTAAAAAACTTAATCTTCTTTTTTGCGTCTTGCCAAGAATCCTGTTCCCAATCCAAGAAGGGCGATTCCAGCTATTAGAGCCACTTGATTAGACTCGCTTCCTGTATTAGGCAATTCCCCACCTTTTTTAGGCTTACCTGGTTCATTTGGTTTACCTGGTGTTGGTTTTTCAGGAGTGTGTGTATTTGTAATGTTGTAACCTTCTACTGAAGCTGTATAACCATCTGGAACATTCACTTCTTCAACAGTGTAGGCAATCTCCTTACCTTCTTGATAACGATCAAGACCTGTAAACTCATAAGTCCAGCCACTTGTTTCTGACACTGTAGCTGTCTGACCGGTTTCCTTACCATCTGCAAGAAGTTTTACGGTGATAGATGCTGGACGGATGCCATCTTTGTTATCTTCATCTTTCCAGATCTTATGACCTTTTACAGCTGTTTTTTCTGGAGTATGTTCGTTGGTAATGGTGTACTTGCCATCCTTGTCTGTAGTGATGGTTGCTTTGTATTCTGTCATGGCAGTTTCTTTGACAGTGTACGTGATTTCTTTACCATTCTCATACTTAGGAAGTTTTTTAGATTCGAACTTCCAACCAGTTTTTTCTGAAACTTCAATTTCTTGAACAACTTTGTCGCCGTTAAGAATTTGAACTTTCACAGATGTTGTACGTTTGCCGTCTTGGTTGTTGTTATCTTTCCACACCTTAGTTCCTGAAAGGATAACTGTATCTGGATTGTGAGTGTTAGTCACTACTTGACCAGTTACAGAGGCTTCATAGCCAGCTGGCACATCCACTTCCTTGATTGAGTATGTGATTTCTTTACCAGCTTCGTATTGTGGAAGATTTGTGAAGGATGCTACCCAAGTGTTAGCGTCGGTCTTATCCTTAGCTGTCAAGGTTAATTTCTTACCTTCAACGGCTACTGGATCAGCATCTCCTACTTTTTTATAAAGTTGAACCGTTACGGACTCAGGACGTTTGCCGTCTTGGTTATTAGCGTCGTTCCATACTTTTGTTACCTTGTAGTCGATTGCTTTAGGAGCATATTTGTTTGTGATGGTAAAGTCTGTAATAGTAGATTCGTATTCTGCTACGGCTTCTTCTGTTACAGTGTATTTGATTTCTTTACCAGCTTTATATTTTGCTAATTTCGTGAATTCGACAGTCCAAGTTCCATCTGCGGCTGCTTGAACTTCTTTCGAATCATGTTTCTGACCATCTGCTAAAAGATTGATTGTAATCTTAGTTGGACGTTTACCGTCTTGGTTGTTCGCGTCATCCCAGTTCTTAGTTGCTTTTACATCAACTGTTTCTGGTAAATAGCTATTTGTGATGGTAAATCCTGATGCAGCATCACCAGTAATTTCAGAAGTGTAACCAGCAACAGTTACTTCTACTACCGTGTACTGGATAGGTGTGCCGCCTTTATCAGCATCAAGGTCTTTGAAGCTTCCAGCCCAACCATTTGCTTCAGTCAATTCAAGTGTTTTACCAGTATCTTGACCATCTGCAAGCAATTTAACTGTGACAGAAGATGGGCGTTTACCGTCTTGGTTGTTCTCGTCCTTCCATACTTTCTTAACAGAAACTTCCGTTTTTGCTGGAGTATAAGTATTCTCGAAAGCTTTTTCATCATCGTAAGAAACAGTTGCTTCAAGTGCACCTTTACCCTTGTCCGCTACAGTAACTGTAGCCGTAACAGTTTTAGTGTCGTACTTGATGCCTGTATCACTGCCAGCTTTTTCAGCAATTTTAAAGGTATAAGTCCCTGCTTTGTCGAATTCCAATTCTGAGAAAGCAATGTTTCCGTCTTTGTCATTCTTCACAGTTTCTTTCACCTTACCATCTTGGTCTGTTAAAGTGAATTCAAACTCTTCAGCCTTCAACTCACGTCCTGTAAGTTTTTTATTAGCCTTAATCTTAACTTTAGCTTTGCTACGTTTATTTGTAACTGTTTTGATAGCTCCATCTTGTCCAACAGTCAGCTCAAATGGAGTAGGATTCAACTCATATCCTTCAGGAGCCTCAATCTCGGTTACTGTAAAGTTCCCTTTCTTGATATCACTCTCTGAGTAAATAGATGATTCAGCAATTCCGTCATCATTTGTCGTTACAATTTCTTCTTTAGCCGCAGCTCCTGCTGGAGGAGTAATCTTGAATTTTGCTCCTTTTAGACGGTCATGAGTCAGCTCGTCGACCTTGTAAAGAATGATACGGTACCCTGTTTCTAACTGAATTGTACCACCAGAAGCAATGACTGAGTTTCCGATTTGCTTAACGACTGTCTTATTACTATAGTCGTCATATGTTAGGATCTGGTCATCACCCTTCATTTCAGCATTGTTTTGGACTTGCGTGCCATCAGCTGGAGCACTTGTTTTGTAATTAATTCGAAATGCTGCTGGTTTACCGTTCTTCGCAAGAATTGAAGATGCATTGTTAATTGTTAAAGTAAATTCTGTGTAAGAATCATTCCATTTTACTTGGTAATCCTTACCAGCTTCTAAGACAACCTCATCTTTCAAGTAATAATATTGATCATACCAACCTGCCGTAACTTTAAATGTTTCTGGAATCATCTGCATCGGTGAGGCATTTGGATCAACCCAGTCATGAATTTCAATTTTGTTATAGGCAGCTTGTTTAGGATTGGCTCGGACATACCAACTGTGTAAATATTGTCCACTCTTATTTAGAGCACTAGATGTCCAATCCTCTTTGTAAATCAGACCATGATACTTACTGAAATTCGCACGTCCAATACCTTCAGAATAATCAGATGCTTCACCTCTTTTTACCTTAATTTGGTGTGTAATTTCATTTATAGTTTCCGTTTTATCAAATCGAAGCGTCTCATTGCTTAGTTCATTTTTAGAACTAAAACCAACAAAGAATGTCCCTTTGACATTTTGTACTTGATAGCCACCTTTTTTCTCAAGATAGGTTTTCAGATTTTTTAATGTAATAGTTGCCTTACCACCATTATTATCCCCGTTTGATACAATTTGAGTTTCTCCGATAACGAGATCTGTTTCCTTATCTTTTAAATCAAAAGTTTCATTTCTAACAGTTAAAGGGCTCGGAACAGTAAAGGTAAAGGTATCACCGTCCTCTAATTTACCATCATAGGCGCTCAAATCGTAATCAACAGTGAATCTATAATTTGAGTAGTTATGATGCTCAGGAGAAAGTGTATAAACACCATTCGCATCTGGTTTTATAAACTTACCATTATCAACCTCCCAAATTCCAATATTACTGATAACGTTCTTCAGTTCCTTTGCTTGAACTGAATTTGGAGCAAAGATTGTCCCTAGCAAACAGGCCAGAGAAGTTAGGATGGGTAACCAAAATTTCTTGTTCTTCATAATCTTCCTTTCTAAATTACCGAAAACATTAAAACGATAAACTATGATTATAAAATCTCAACACTCATCTCCTTTCGAATTCGTTGAAATCCATGAGGGTTATTGAATAAGTTACATCATATTAACATGTTTCATAACTATATGTGAGTGCAATATTTATCATATTTGTTCTGTTTTTAATATAGAAACCTCCTTTAATTTCATTATAAAACAAAATTAACTTTTTTTGTAATATTATGAGGTTATTGCCTTTTGAAAATATTGACACAGTGTAAAATTACTGCCATAAAAACTAATTCTTTCATCAGACTGAAGTTGCTTTAAGTATAGTGTACACTTACGAACAACTTCTCTTTTAAACAAACAGAAAGAAACATTACATTTATTTATAAGTTTGATACACCTTAATAATTATCCAAACTATTTTATATAAGTAAAAATCAGAAGAGATTTAGCAATAGTCATACACCATACTGGTAAATAGTTTAATTTAGCATATTTCATTATTCTGAATCATAGAAAAAAGACCAGGAGGTTATCCCTGATCTTTCTTTACTGTACTTATTGGCTACTAAATGAGATTAGTCTTCTTTTCTACCTTTAGTGGCCACTAGACCTGCACTCAAACCAAGAAGAGCTAAACCTGCTGCTAGAGCTGCTTGACTTTCTGCACTTCCTGTATTTGGTAACTGTTCTTTTTGATCCTGACTAGCTTCATTTGAAGAAATTTCTTTTGTATCTGTTTTTTCTGATACTTGTGGTTTTGTAGATTCTTGAGGTACTGGTTTAGTTGTTTCACTAGCCGTACCAACTTCTACAACGCGATCTTGAGCCATGACTTTATCATAGCTTTCTTTTTCAGTTCGCTTGCCATTTTCAACTTCGATCAAGTGAACACGGATACCTTTTTGACCTTCTTGGAGAACACGAGTTTGACCCGCTGGAAGCTGATCATTCTTTTGTTCCTGAACCTTGAAATCAATTGTTTCTTCTTCGATTACAAGTTCTGGTCTGTTAAGGACTAGGTTCTTCACTTCATCTTCTGGAAGGGAGGTTCCTGGTTTAGTTCCAACTTCTACAATACGATCTTGAGTAGCGACTTTATCGTAAGTTTCTTTAAGCTGACGTTTTCCATTTTCCACTTCAATCAAGTGAAGACGGACACCTTGTTTTCCTTCTTGGAGGATACGAGTTTCACCTAGATACAACTTATCAGACTTACGTTCCTGAACCTTGAAGTCGATGGTTTCTTCTTCAACTACAAGTTCTGGTCTGTCGAGGACAAGATTCTTCACTTCGTCTTCTGGAAGAGAAGTTCCTGGTTTAGTACCAACCAAGACGATGCGGTCTGTCGGAGCCTCTACCACTTCACGGAGTTTTTCTTCCTTACTTCCACTAGGATTAACCGCTGTGAAGATCCGTTCCTTACCAACTTTTCCTTCTTGTTCTACACGAGTTTCACCTAGATACAGTGTTGAATCCTTTTTCTCAACTGTCTTGTAGGCCAAATCTTTTTCAACAAATTCGAGTTTTGGAAGTTCCTCTTGTACAGCAGCAACAGTCTTCTCAGAAACTGGTTTTTCCTTAGTCAACTGGATACGGTATTCCTTGACTTGTTTTCCACTTTCTGAAACAAGGCGAACAAGTACTGGAAGGCTATCGTCTCCGCTATCTACAACTGTTGAAGCTACTTGATTGCTTTCTTCGACTGAGACTTTTGGACGTTGACCTTTATAGGTGATTTGATAGTCTTGACGATCTTCAGCGAAGTCAGGAAGTTCTTTTCCATCCACAAGAATCTTCGATTGCGTACTTTCTTGAGGTAATTCACTCGGTGCAAGGAAGGTCATCTCAATCATCGCAACACCGCTCTTGTCTGCTTTACGCTCCATACGCCATCTCATGGCTTTGGCTTTGACAGCTTTAAATGTTACGTTGATTTCATCACCAGCTGCGATGTCTTTATCCGCACGATAAGGCACAGCTTCCCAATTTTCTGGATTGTTGAATGGATGGCCTGCGTCGTAGGCTTGATAGTTTGAATAGTAGGTAGGAACTTCAAAGTCTGGGCCAATATAGCGTTCCAAAACGAGTTTAGATGGGGCATCCGTACCACTATCTGCAAAGAAATGAAGTTTGGCTTGCGCTACAGTCCGTTCTACAATCTTACCATTTTCACGGAAGATCACACCTGCTGATACTTCTGGATTAGAAGATGGTGTTGGAGACCAGTTTGTCCAACGACGATTTTCTGAATGATTTCCGTCATTGAGATAGTCCACACGGTCATGGGAGTTTCTATCAATGTCGTTAGTGGCTGAAGCAAAGGCGCGGTTACTATTTTCATCATACTCTGGGTTATTTGAAAGAGCTTCACCAAGTTTGTCTGTCACTCGTACAGTGAACTCAGCAACAAGATCACTACCAAGGACACGACCTCGAACAGTAAATTGGCCTGCTTTAGTCAGATTTTCTGCTGGAACTTCTTCCCATTCCACTGCCAAGTCTTTTGTTTCGTAACCGTCTTTACCTGTGAAGTAAACAGGAACCTTAGTTGGCAATTCAAGTGGTTGCCCTACTTGTAGCAAGCGAGCTTGTTTGACCGCAGCAACTGGTTTACGAGAGAGCAAGTCTTTATTGCTTGTAAAGTGTAGACGGTATTCTCCTAGGATGTCGCCATTTTCAGCTTTCGCGATAACACGAACTGGCTCACCTTCACGAACACTTGGAACGACGGTAGCGAGACCATTGTTGCTAACACTTGCTGTTACTGCAGGAACTTTTCCATCTACAGACTCAAGATAGTAGTCTGTCAAATCTGGGTTAAAGTTTGCTAAGTCTTTACCGTCAACTTGGATTCTCGTTTGTCCTTGTTTGGCTGCTGCGACTTGTTTCGCAAAAATTTGTACTTCTGTGATAGACGTTCCTTTCTTGCTATCAAGTCGAACCATACGAATGCGAACCGCATAGGTCTCAACTTTATCAAAGCTGAAATGATTCATTTCTCCAGCTTTTAATTGAGCTGGTGCTTTGAGATTGCTTACCTCTTTCCAGTTTGCAGGATCATTAAAGGCATGGTTTTCCTCACCTACAAAGCTAGGGTTTTTAGGAGCTGTTGGAACGGTCTTACCGACATAATATTCAATCACATAAGACTTCGGTACACCAACTCCATGGTCTTCGTGGAATCCGACACTTAGATTATCAACTGAACGTTTGCTCAAAATACCTGAATCTCCGAATAGGACACCAACTGAAGCTTCTGGATTAGTACGGTTCCAGTTTGTCCAACGGTTAGCAGGGCGGTCATTAAAGGAAATCAATTTATCGTTGACGTTTGAAACAGGATCAGTTGGATTTGAGTCTGAAGCAAAGGCAAGTGGCAATTCTGAACCGGTCCATTGGTCAGAAATGTTTGCACCTTTCTCGGTTTGAACAGATACGCGAACATGAAGTTTAGTTGTTAATTGCGTACCTTCTAGGTGGCCATTAACCGTAAAGACACCTTCCTTGGCGTATTGCTCTGGACGAATCGTATCCCATGTAACCTTAGCTGATGAAACGTGACCATTTGAATCGTAGGTACGAACACTTTCTGGTAATTGCGGTGCTTCTGAGATTGGGGTTGTCACACTAACTTCTTCAACTGAAACGATGCCTTCTACAGAGACTTTAGCACGCGCTTCAAGATCCAGACCTTCAACTTTACCTAGAACTTCAAAGGTTTGATAGTGATCGAGTTTTTCTTTTGGAATGGCTTGCCAAATGACTTTGTGGGCTTTAGGGAAACCTTTGTCATACTCAACCGTTACTGTTGCTGGAAGAGTAGGTTCCTGATGCAAGTCTGTGACTACGTTTACAGGACGGATAGATTGCGCAACCTTCGTCTCAGTATTGGCCTGGATCGTGAGAGCGATTTGACCTGTAGCCCCCTCATATTCTGCTTTGAGAGTGACTGTTCCTGGCTTATGCAACTCAAGCATTCCTTTACGAACTGCTACTTCCCCTTCACCACTTGTAGAGAAGTTCACCTTATCAGCTGGTAAAACAGCTTGTGTTCCGTCTTGATAGTGAGCAAGGATAGATAATTTGACTGTTTGGTCTTCTTTGAGACCGTCAGCTTGTTCCACTTGTAGGCTCAAATGGTCAATTTTTGGTGCTTCTTCGAGGAATTGAATTGCATACATTTGAAGAGGACCACCATCATTTGGTTGAACAAAGATGCTTGCACGCATACCGTTTGCTGCGCTTGCTTGCACCACTGTAACAGCTGCATTTTCAGCACTTGCTGCGACTTCTGGCAATTGGGCACCATAAGCAAGAGTTCGGTATTGCATTGGATTTTGGCTAGTAAGACCAGTGACAGATTCGCCACCAACAGTTACAGTTGGTATTGCAGGAGCCGCAGGATTACCTTCTTCTACCACAAGGGTAGCGTGAATAGTCTCACCACCCAGTTGACCAGTCATTTGAATACGTGATCCTGCAACTGACAGTTTAGCTTTATCTGCTTCCGAAATCTCCCACTTATCAACTTCGTATTCTTGTACGCTTCCATCCGTAACAGCAATAGAAACGTATTTGTCAACAGCGCTCAAGTCTGTTCCTGGAGCAACACGCTTAACAGTTGGAAGCTCATTTGCGATTGCTAGAATTTCGACACGGGCCTCAACTTCGCGTCCGTCTGCCATACCTTTAACAGTCACAACTCCTGCTTGGCTCACATCAACTGAAGACCAAGTTACTGGACGTTTTTCACGACTGCCATCACTGTAGATAAAACCGACTGTCTTCGGCATTTTTGGCTCTTTCTCAATAACAGTACGTACTTTTGGTACTTCTGTACCTAAAACAGTCTTTTCTTGTCCTTCTTTCTTACCTGTAAAGACAGTGACTTGGTCCGATTTCAAGAGATCTGAATGAGCTGTCAGTGTGAATTTACCTGCTTGCTCAGTTGATTTAACAATGGCAACCCCTTTACCGTTAAAGGCTCTGCGAATCCAAGAACCATCTGCTTGTGCCTTATAACGTTCACGGCTGGCTTGTTCCCCATTATCGACACCGACCAGTTGACCTTGTCCATGCAATTGGAAACGAACCAAATTATTGGCAGTTGGTACCACATTTCCTTCACTGTCTACGATTTCGTAGTAGATGTAAGTCAAGTCTTTTCCATCTGCTGCGATTGCGTGTTCTTCCTTGATGAGACGAACACCTGCTGGTTGACCTGCAGTGGTAATCTTGTCACGTGCAATTTCTTTACCAGCTTCATCGCGAGCTACAGCTTCCAAAGTACCTGGTTGGTAAGCAACCTTCCACTCAAGATAGAGTTCCTTAGCATTGGCACCTTCTTGGTAAGTGCGTCCATCGCTGGTTTGTTTTTTGTTGAACTTTTTAACACCGAGAGATTGACCGTTCAAGAACAATTCTACGCTTGCAGCGTTTGAGTAAGCTCGAACTGGAATCTTGCCTTCTGAGTCAGCAACTTTGTCTGCTAATTCTCTATTTTCCCAGTTCCAGTGAGGAAGAAGGTGCACCATCGGTTTCTTCTTGGCAGAAACCCATTGGCTTTGGTAGAGGTAGAAGTCATGTTTTGGAATACCGGCTGTATCTACGATACCAAAGTAAGAGCTCTTAACGGGAGTTTGGTTTTGATTGTGCCATGGTGTAGGTTCACCGATATAATCCGTACCTGTCCAGATAAACTGTCCAGCATAGCCAGCGTTGTCACGGTCAAAGGTCCATGAAGCGGTTGCCGTTTTACCCCAACCAACACGATCATTCCCATAATCTGACTGTTCATAGTTACGATAAGCTTGGTTGCTATGTACCAATTCTTGTTCAGGACGATAATAGCTACCACGTGTACGGGTTGCTGAAGATGTTTCTGAACCATAAATCAACCAGTTTGGATGTTTCGCACGAAGTTTCTTGTAGTTGTCTTCTGAGTAGTTGAAACCAACTGCATCGAGTTCTTCGGCAATCTTCTCATGACCACCGCTACCATCACCAAAGCGGAACTTATCTGCTCCCATGGTAACATAACGTGTAGTATCAACATCTTTAATCACTTTTACTAAGCGTTTAACCGTTGCTAGAGAATGAGGTTTACCATCGGCTTCACCGATTTCGTTTCCGATAGACCACATGAAGACAGCTGGGTTATTTTTATCTCTTTCGACCATGGTACGAAGATCGTAGTCAGACCATTTTTCACCTTTTCTAGCTTCTGGGTGAGTAGCGTCTTTTTCAAAGAAACGTCCGTAGTCATAAGGTTTCTTACCACCATACCACGTATCAAAGGCCTCTTCCTGAACGAGCAAACCAAGTTCTGCTGCGATTTGCAAGGTCTGTGGACTTGCAGGGTTATGAGTTGTACGGATGGCGTTAACGCCCATCTCCTTCATTTGTTTGAGACGACGGTATTCTGCCTTATAGTTTTCTTCTGCTCCAAGCGCTCCGTGGTCATGGTGCAAGGAAACACCATGGAATTTAATGCGTTCACCATTCAAAGAGAAACCTTCATTTGGAGTCCAATGATAGTAACGGTAACCAAACAAATCTTTCTTAGCATCAACCAATTGACCGTCACGGTAAACACGCGTAATCAATTCGTACAAGGCAGGTTTATCATTTAAAACTGTCCAGAGTTTTGGTTGTTCAACTTCTAAAATCGCATCAAGACTTGTTGATTCATGTGCTTTCAAGGTACGGCTCGCTGTACGAACCAAGCCTGTTACAGCCTGACCACCACGTTCAACGATTTGATACTCTGCCACCAGTTCATGGTCTTTATCGTCTGTATTGACAATCTTGCTGGCTACATGAGTTTCAACCTTGCCATGTTGCTGTTGTTCAAGTTTTGGTGTTAAGATGGTTGTTCCATTTTTCTCAACATGAACCTTATCAGTCACTTGCAAGGTTACATCACGGTAGATACCACTACCTGAGTACCAACGGCTACTTGGCTGTTTGTTAACCGCATGGACAGCAATCACATTCTCACGACCATCTTTGTGAAGGTATTTGGTGATATCGTATGAGAACTGGTTATATCCATTTGGATAATGCCCCACTAACTGGCCATTGACATAGACTTGAGAGTCCATATAGACACCATCAAAAGTGACACGAACATTTTTCTTGAGATCTTTTTCATCAAGTTTAAAGGTCTTGCGATACCAAGCTTCACCACCATTGAGCTGTCCACCCTCGTTTTGGGCAGGTGACTGATGGTCAAAATCGTTAAAGATACTCCAGTCGTGTGGGAGATCCAATTTTTGCCATGTTGATACATCTGCATCCGATTTCACAGCTTCTTTAGGATTCGCATTGAGTTTAAAGTGCCAATTTTGATTAAAATTCACTTTTCTATCTTCAATCATTTGATTCACTTCTTCATTTGTCGCAGCTTTCAACTCTTCCTTGACAGGCTTTTCTTGACTTGAAGCTTGAGATTCTACCTTTGGTGCTGTTTCTTCAGGTTTTAGAGATGCTTTCTCCTCTTTTGGAGCTACAGGTTCCTCTTCTTTCTTCTCTGGTTTGCTTGCTTCAATTGGAGCAGCTTGACTTTGGTCGACACTTGCAGCATCCTTGTGCTCTGCTACAGCTTGATCTTCTTTTTCCTCCACTGCCGGACTTTCCTCTTTTGCTTGTTCCACAGTGTGGGTGATAGGAGTTTCATCCGCGAAAACTGGTGGTTCTCCAATGACACTTCCTCCAAATAGAACCGCACAGGTTCCAATCATGACAGAGCAAGCGCCTACGGCAAACTTACGAATGCTGTAGACTCTTTTACGATTCCAATGGCCTTTTTCCATAAAATCCTCCTTTAGTAACCGCTTCCATTTATTTGTAAGCGTATTACTTTTTCATAGCCTTTTACCCTTATTTTATAAAATAATATAGGAAATTTCAATGCCCTAAACACAAAAAATCATATTTTTGATTGTTTTTTCTAAAATTTGTAGAAGATTCAAAAAACGTGAATATAGATTTAGAACAAAAAAACAAACATTTTTTGTCACTCAGTAAAATATCATAAAAAAGTTCCTTACAAAAGGAACCTTTTTTACTTATAATTAAAAGTCTCCCCTGCCAACTTATCGGCTAGCTTGGGAAAGAGGGTATAAAACTTATGGGCTAGATTCAACAAAACTGGGAGATTGAGTTCCCGTTTGTTTTTTCCTATGATTTTGACAATTTTTCTAGCGACTACATCTGGTTCTAAGAGAAATCGGTCAACAGACTTGAGGTAGCTCCCATCTGACGTCAAATGAGGATTTCCATTAGCAAAGCGTTCTGGGAAAATCTGATACCACACGGTATTTGAAACCCAACTAGGAACCTGACATCCATCAATTTCGTGAACATAAGGAAGTTTAAAGCCATTTCCTTCAGCATCCAAGTTTTCTTGAGTATGTTCCTTATCTACATAAAAATACCCTTACCCTCTTTATCAAGGAGTTCAAAGAGATACTGAATGCGTAAAAAATCAACCGAGACTGTAATCTGCCAATAGTCAAATAGGGCATCTGAGGTTACTTTGGTCATTTCTTTCTTGGCTTCATACTTATCCTCAATGAAAATAAAGGGATCTCCATAGTGTAAGATAACCTTCTGGACATCATTTATCTTGGTTCTAATTCGGATATGTAGCTGATCTTCCTTGTAAAGATATGCATACTCTGATTCTGGTCTATGATAAATAGCTGTTAATTCCATCATTTGTCTCCTAAATAATCTATCATCAACAAAAACGCAAACGTTTTCATAATTAACAGAACTAGTATACTATTTTAGCTGTTTATTTGCAAATTTTATACCAGTTTTACGATAGATATATAAGATGGACAAGGGTAAAATTGAGTAGACTCTTTTTGAGCTTTAAAAAGAGAGTTTCCATGAACTGAAAAACTCTCTCATCATTACGAATCAGATGATTAAAATAAAAGCTATCTGATATCTTTAATCTTCTAAAATGAAAATTTCTTCAACATGTAGTCGTAGCAACCTTGCAATTTTCATTGCTAGTTCAAGTGTAGGATTGTACTTGTCATTCTCTATAGCAATTATGGTTTGTCGACTAACGCCTAATATTCTTGCCATATCTTCCTGACGTAGTCCCTCAGACTTTCTTAACTGTTTGATGTTATTTTTCATACAGCATTAGTCTTTCTGAAAAAAATAAACGCCAACAGCCAATACTACGATAACAGTGACAACTGCTAGAATGACTCCTTGAACAAGTTTATTTGGTTCTTTATACTCTTCATCACCAGCAATCATATTGCGTTTTATTGCGGTTTGAGCAAATCCTTGCACACTTACAGATAAGATCAAAATTAAGCAAGGAAGCATTTCAAGTTTGCCACCAACAACAAGTGCTTGATAGATATTAAATCCTGTCCATGCACATAAACCCAAAAGCGCTGTTTTATAGCCCCACTCCTCAGAACGCAACTGAATATCTCTGTCCATTTCATCCATCTTTTTCATGGCTTTGTTCCTCCAAATTTTTGTAATAATGTCAAGAGCTCTTTACATTTCTTATTATACTCTAAATCGATAAAATGTCAAGATATTTTAACATTTTTACTTTTTTTATTTTCTTCATCTATTCTAAGAATATTCCTAACTCCAATTTACAGTCTAATCAATCTGACAAAGGGCAAGTTCTTTTAATCCTATTTTATCTTGACTTCATAAGCTTCGGCTATAGATATACTTTCAGTTATGTTAGACTCGAAGTTTATCCTCTCTTTTCTGCTTTCTTATCTCTATTTATACCTTAAATGGGCTTAATCGTTATAAACTGCCTGTTTATCATGTGGTATTTTTCTACAAATTAGCAACCGAAAAAAATAAAAAGCCATTCCTCAAGGGAACAGCCTTTTCACTTATAATTAAAGGTTTCCCCAGCCAACTTATCTGCTAACTTGGGAAAGAGGGTATAAAACTTATGGGCTAGATTCAGTAAGAGCGGAAGATTGATTTCACGTTTATTTTTGCCTATGGTCTTAACAATCTTTTGCGCGACAGCATCTGGTTCCAAGAGAAAGCGATCAACCGACTTGAGGTAGGTCCCATCTGGGTCTGCCTGGTCAAAAAATCCTGTACGGATAGGTCCTGGATTAACAGTTGTCACATAGACACCATAGGGCATGAGCTCAAGGCGAAGAGCATTTGAAAAACCAATGGCCGCAAACTTGGTCGCAGAATATAGACTAGACTTGCCAGTCGCTATCAATCCTGCCATGCTGACGATATTGATGATATGACCTTTTCGACTTTCCTTCATGCGCTCCGCAAAGCGACGAGACAGATTCATCAGGGCAAAGGTATTGACCTCAAACATCTGGTGAATGTCTTGATCAGAGATCTTGTTGAAATCTTCAAAAATTCCATAGCCAGCATTGTTAATCAAGACATCAATCTTGCCATAACGGAGATAGAGGTCAGCTACTAGTGCTTCCAGGGCTGAGTCATCAGTAATATCGATTTCAATTAATTCCACATGGGGATGGTTTCCATAGAGTTGTCCTAGTTTTTCCTTATTTCTACCTAGCAGAATCAGTTGGTCATCTGGCAAAAGTTTGACCATTTCTTGGGCTAAGCCACCGCTAGCACCTGTAATGAGAATTGTTCGCATACTTATCCTTTTTCAATCTTTTAGATTTCCACTTCTTCCAAGTCTTTGACCACATGGACATTTTCAAAAACAGTTGCAGCATCTTTCTTAAGTTGACTAATATCTTTTGAGAGGAAGCGGGCACTGATATGGTTGAGCAAGAGGCGTTTGACTCCTGCTTCTGCCGCTACTTGTGCAGCTTGCATGTTAGTAGAATGACCATGATTACGAGCAATTTTTTCATCACCCTTGCCATAAGTCGATTCATGGACAAGGACATCGGCATTGACAGCTAGACGCACACTGGCATTGGTTTTTCGGGTGTCACCCAGAATGGTGATAATCTTACCTGGACGTGGCGCTGAGATATAGTCAGCAGCTTTGATTTCAGTTCCGTCTTCTAGAACGACGTCCTGACCGTTTTTGATTTTTCCAAAGAGCGGTCCAAATGGAACACCAGCAGCCTTAAGTCTTTCAGCATCCAAGGTACCTTCTAAGTCCTTTTGCATGACACGATAGCCAACACAGAAAATAGTGTGGTCCAGCTCCTCTGCATACACAGTGAATTTATCGGTCTCAAGGATTTTTCCTAGAGAATCTTGGTCAAACTCATGAAAATGCATGCGGTAAGGCAGACGAGAACCTGACACACGTAGACTGGTTAAGACAAATGACTTGATCCCTTGTGGTCCATAAATGTCCAAATCTGTCTGCTCCTCATTGGCCTGAAAGGCACGGCTAGAAAGAAATCCTGGCAAGCCAAAAATGTGATCTCCATGCAGGTGAGTAATAAAGATTTTGCTGACCTTACGTGGTCGGATTGTGGTTTCCAGAATGCGATTTTGCGTTCCTTCTCCACAGTCAAAGAGCCAGACTTCGTTAATCTCGTCCAAGAGTTTCAGGGCGAGACTGGAAACGTTGCGGGCTTTAGAGGGCTGACCAGCCCCAGTTCCTAAAAATTGAATATCCATTCGATACTTTCTAATTAATCAATATATAACATGGCTGTGCGATTTTCCGATCGGAAATAGCGCTTGCCAGAAAAAGCAACAGCTTCTTGCAGTAAATCCTCTTGGCTGTAGCCTTTGAGACGCTTGCGACCATCTGCTAAACTTTCCAAATCAGTCAAAGCTGTGAGACTTTTTACGCTAACAACTTCTTCGTCTCCGGCATCCTTCATGTAAATCTTTCCAGACTCTTCAAAGACGAGTTGATGAGGGAAAATTTGCGCAATTTCAAAGAGCAAGTCAGCTGTGATTACTTCCTCAGCTTCTGAGAAAATCCGCCCCAGTCCCTCACTCTCATAGCAAAATCCAAAAGATTTACCCGACAGGTTCAGACGAATAAAAGGCTTATTTTCAAAGGTGAAACTTGGTTCAACATTGTAGAGATTCAGTTCCTGACTGAGTTCTGCAAAGTAATCTGTCGCAGCTTCAGGACTCTTTTTCTGGTAGAGTTCAGCAAAGTAGGCATTAACGACACTCGGAGGAGGTATGATGAGAGCCAACTGCTCTTGCTCTGTTTTGCCAGCTAGAAGTTGATCTAGATAGACCTTATCCAGACTTGTATAACCTCCATACTTTAGAGCCAACATTTTAATATCAGTCATAAAATTCCTCTAACCTCCATTTATTTTTCTCGGAAATGTAGCCTGTAATCACTTCTCCATCATCTTGGTAGTCACGATCCTCCAGAATCGCTACACTTTCCAAATCATGAATCTTGTAAGACTTAGAAAAAGGCACGCGCAGGGTAAAGACTTCAAAAATATCCTTGATCTTCTCCAAAAACAATGCTTGCAAGTTCTCACGACTATCCTCAGACTTGGCAGAAATGAGGGCATAAGGCGTTTGAGTAGGCGTGAAATCCTCCACCAAATCCGCTTTATTATAAAGAGTCAGGCGAGGAATATCGTCCATATCCAAGTCTTTCATGATAGACAGAACCGTTTTTTCGTGCTCCTCATGATAAGGATTGCTGGCATCGATGACATGAACTAGTAGGTCCACATGCTTGCTTTCTTCCAAGGTTGACTTAAAACTGGACACCAATTCTGTTGGCAAATCTTGGATAAACCCAACCGTATCAGTCAAGGTGACCTGAAGATTACCCCCTAGATGGATGCTCTTTGTCGTCGCATCCAGGGTCGCAAACAGCTCGTCTGCTTCATACTGGGTCTTACTGGTCAAGGTGTTCATGATGGTTGATTTCCCAGCATTGGTGTAACCAATCAAACCAATCTTAAAGGTACTTGACTCCAAGCGTTTTTCTCTGACTGTCGCCCGATTTTTCTCAACCACCTTGAGCTGACGCTCGATATCTGTGATTTGATTGCGAACACTACGTCGGTTCAGTTCCAACTGACTCTCACCTGGACCACGGGAACCAATTCCCCCTGCCTGACGGCTGAGCATAATTCCCTGACCAACCAAGCGGGGCAAGAGATACTTGAGCTGGGCCAGGTGGACTTGGAGTTTCCCTTCATGGCTTCGAGCCCGCATGGCAAAGATATCTAGAATCAACTGCATACGGTCAATCACCTTGACACCCAGAACTTCCTCTAGATTGACATTTTGCCGTGGCGTCAGACGGTTGTTGACGATGACAGTAGTAATTTCTTCTGCATCCACCATCCGCGCAATCTCTTCCAACTTACCAGAACCAACGAAGGTCTTGGAGTCATACTTTTCCCGTTTTTGCCTGTAGCTATCTACAACGACTGCCCCAGCTGTCTTGGCTAGACTGGCCAATTCTTCCATAGAGAGGTCAAAATTGTCCATGCCCTGTAATTCCACACCGATGAGCAGGACTCGTTCCTCTTTTTTCTCCGTTTCAATCATCTAAAAACTCCTCAATCTGGCTTAAAATACGGTCTTGCACACCAGGCTCTCCTATCTGATAAAAGGTGACCTGCATGCGATTACGGAACCAGGTCAACTGACGCTTAGCAAAACGGCGGGTCGCCTGTTTGAGACTCTCGCTTGCTTCCTCAAGAGTTTGCTCCCCACGGAAATAAGGAAAGAGTTCCTTGTAGCCAATGCCTTTGGCTGCCTGCACATCTGGATAATGGTCAAAGAGCCACTTGGCCTCATCCAAAAGCCCAGCCTCAAACATCAGATCTACTCGGCGATTGATACGTTCATAAAGCTGACTGCGTTCATCATCCAAGCAGATAATCAGTGGTTCATAAGGACTTTCCTGATTTTCCAAATCCTGACCAAAATGGGCAATTTCCAAGGCACGCATGGCACGACGACGGTTAAACTGGGGAATTTCAAGAGCTGCTTGCTCCACAAGATGGGCTAATTCCTCATCTGAAAAAGGCTCCAAACTAGCCCGATAAGCTACAATCTCCTCATGAGGTGTTTCCCCACCTAGATGGTAGCCTTCTAACAAGCTCTGGATATAAAGTCCAGTACCACCAGCGATAATGGCTAGCTTGCCACGGCTTTGAATATCCTCAATAGCCTTCTTAGCTTCTGAAACAAAATCAAAAGCCGAGTAAGACTCGGTCACCTCTCTGACATCAATCAAATGATGAGGAACAACAGCTTGCTCCTCTGGGCTAGCCTTGGCCGTCCCAATATCCAACCCTCTGTATACTTGCTGACTGTCACCACTGACCACCTCTCCATCAAAGCGCTTGGCCACTTCGATAGCAAGGGCTGTCTTCCCAACAGCAGTCGGTCCAACAATCACAATTATTTTTGTTTTCATCTTTTTTCCTTGAAAAATTTCCGTTTTTTCGTTACTATTATTATATCACAAAAAGGTCAGTCAGAAAAATGCTACCACTTGAGGAGCTAGGCTGATCGGGAAGATAAAGGAGGAAGACTCATGGCTAAAGGATTCGCTAAAGGTCTTGTAACAGGTGTCGCAGGAACTGTCGCTGCCGTTGCAGGTGCAGTATACGCAATTAAAAAGAAAGTGATTGAGCCAGAAGAGCAAAAAGCAGCTTTCATCGAAGAAAACCGTAAAAAAGCGGCTCGCCGTCGCGTATCACATTAAGCAACAAAAGAAGTTGAGAAATCTCAACTTCTTTTTATTTTCTTTTATACTCAATGAAAACCAAAGAACAAACTAGGAAGCTAGCCACAGGTTGCTCAAAGCACTGCTTTGAGGTTGCAGATAGAACTGACGAAGTCAGCTCAAAACACTGTTTTGAGGTTGTGGATAGAACTGACGAAGTCAGTCACCATACCTACGGTAAGGCGACGCTAGCGTGGTTTGAAGAGATTTTCGAAGAGTATTAAATAGCTAGGTCAAACTTCAGCTGTGGCTTGACTGGATCATAGTCAACCAACTCAAAATCTTCCGCTTTGATATCAAAGAAATTAGTCCTATCAGTAACATTTAAAACCAAGCGTGGTTGGCAGTTTGACGGCTCACGACGGAGCAATTCCTGAGCTTGTTCAAACTGATTATCATAGATATGGAGGTTGTTGATAAAATAGAAAAACTTCCCAACCTTCCATCCAAAATGCTTAGCAATCATCATCTGTAAAGCCACATACTGCATGGCATTGATATGGTGGGCCACCAACATATCATTCGAACGCTGGGTCAAGGTCGCATCCAGATAGATTTCCCCATCAACACGACGGACATCAAACATGGTCTGAAAGGCGCATGGAAGAAGACCATCTGTCTCCTCAAAAGCTTGGTAATCCCAGAGAGAGATGATATTACGACGATTCCAAGGATTGGCTTCTAACTGCTTGAGAATCTTGTTGATGATGTCGTGTTTCTTAACGACTGCCCCATAGCGTTCACCGATGGTTCCCGTATCTCCCACTTCCCAGTCATTCCAGTAGTGAACATTGTACTTATCATTGAGAACATCTAGGCTATTAGACTGATCTTGGTAAATCCAGAGCACTTCCTTGATGGCAGATTTGATCGCAATGGGACGCAAGGTTGTGATGGGGAATTCCCCCTTAGACAAATCATACTCCGCAAAGGCACCCGTTACGTACTTGGAATTAGCAACTGTCCCATCCTTGTACTTGGGACGAGCCTGCTCAGAAAAGACACCGTCTTTGAGGATTCGTTCAATATTTTCTTTAAAAATCGTATCTGCTTTTGTCATTTACTCTCACCTCATTTATTGTCCTAACTAGTATAGCATAAAAAAAGAAAGGAGGAAAATCACTGGCTTTAAAGTAGTGTTTTTCTCCTTTTATTATCTTATTGCAATACAAGTGATGCTGCTCCGATAACTCCAGCGTCATTTCCTAGAGTTGCAAGAGCTAATTTTGTTGATGTACGTACTTGTGGGAAGGTGTTTTCGTCGTAGACCTTTTGAACACCTTGTAGAAGGAATTCTCCCGCAGCTGATACACCACCACCGATAACGATTGTTGATGGGTTTAGGATTGATCCTATGTTAGCACACGCGATACCCAAGTAACGTGAGAAGTTACGGTAAACGATCAAGGCAAGGTCGTCCCCTTCTTTTGCAAGGTCAAAGACAGTTTTGGCTGTTACTTCTTCACCGTCGTCGATCAAGCGTTTCAAAGCCGCATCGCCTTCGTATTCATCTGCATAACGACGTGTCAAGTTGACAATCCCTGTTGCAGAAGCAACTGTCTCAAGACAGCCTTTCTTACCACAAGTACAAGCGATTGGTTGGTCAAAGTCAACAGTGATATGACCAAGTTCTCCTGCCGCACCAGCGACACCGTGAAGCAATTTGCCTTCTGCCACGATACCACCACCAACACCTGTACCAAGTGTCATAAAGACAACGTCTGGTTGGTTTTCACCAGCCCCCATCCAACGCTCACCAAGAGCAGCTACGTTGGCATCATTATCGATAAAGAATGGAATCCCCAAGGCTTTTTCAATCTTTTCTTTAATTGGTTGAAGGGTTTTCCAGTTGAGGTTGTAGGCACCGATAACAGTCCCTTTTTCACGGTCAACCACACCAGGTGATCCCATCCCAATCCCTCGGAAATCCGTAGCTGACAATCCAAGCAAGTCCAAACGATGTTGAATAGACTCAATCATATCATCTACAATATGGCTTCCTTCGTCCAAAATATTGGTCTTGATAGACCATTTTTCTTGGATTTCTCCCTCTTGAGTTAAAATTGCAAACTTGATAGATGTTCCACCAAGGTCAATCCCTATAATCTTTTGACTCATCGTCTTCTCCTTTTTAATTGAAAATGCTTACAGATATAGTATAACAAAATCGTCTCTTTTGTGCAAAGGTTTGCAGGCTACAAGCCAAAATTAAAACATCTCATTTGCTTCACTATTTGTAAAAATTAGTCACCTAAATGTTGAATGGCATAGTCTGCTTCTTCTTTTGTAAATTTTCTAAAATAAGGAGAAGTTAGCCTCTCATAAATTTCTGTCTTTGAGAGATTGTTATATTTTCGGTATTCTCTTGCTTGAGCTAAGGCATTCGCCTTATAGTCTGCTTGCAAATGATTGATAGCATATTGTGCAGTGTCACTATTAAAACCTTCATAAATTAACATCTCATAAATTCTTTTTTTTGACAAATGAATCCTATTATAATCTTGTGCTGTCTTTAAAGCTGCTGAGTATGGATTCCCGGCTGCTGGTTTTGGTTGCCGCACACCATCGTTTCCTACATAGTAACGGCCACCATCTACCCATTTGCCCCTTACCATTTTGCCTTCAGAATCAACATAATAACGGCCACCATCTACCCATTCATTCTTGGCCAACTTTCCATCTGATTTATAATAATAGTATCCTACCCATTTATTGCGAGGATAGCTGCCTTCTGATGGTATATTAAGTTTTTGAATGGCATAGTTGGCTTCTTCTTTGGTAAATTTTCTAAAATAAGGAGAAGTTAGCCTCTCATAAATTTCTGTCTTTGAGAGATTGTTATATTTTTGGTATTCTCTTGCTTGAGCTAAGGCATTCGCCTTATAGTCTGCTTGCAAATGATTGATAGCATATTGTGCAGTGTCACTATTAAAACCTTCATAAATTAACATCTCATAAATTCTTTTTTTTGACAAATGAATCCTATTATAATCTTGTGCTGTCTTTAAAGCTGCTGAGTATGGATTCCCGGCTGCTGGTTTTGGTTGCCGCACACCATCGTTTCCTACATAGTAACGGCCACCATCTACCCATTTGTCCCTAGCCATTTTACCGTCTGATTCAACATAATAACGGCCACCATCTACCCATTCATTCTTGGCCATCTTACCATCTGATTTGAGATAATATTTACCTATCCATTTGTTGCGAGCGTAGCTGCCTTCTGCTGTTAGATAATAATAGGAACCATAGTTTTTATCATAAATCCAGTCACTTTTAACCTTTTTTCCATCAGAATCAACATAATAACGACCACCATCTACCCATTCATTTTTAGCTCTCTTTCCATCTGATTTGAGGTAGTAATTTCCTACCCAGCCAGACTGAACTTTAGATTGTGATTTATCCTGTTTAGAAGTTGTTTCTTTAGCTTTTTCAGTCGGTTTTTGTGCTGGTGTTTTCGGTTTATCAGCAGGTTTTTGTGCTGGTGTTTTCGGTTTATCAGCAGGTTTTGGTGCTGGTGTTTTCGGTTTATCAGCAGGTTTTGGTGCTGGTGTTTTTGGTTTCTCAGCAGGTTTTTGTGCTGGTGTTTTCGGTTTCTCAGCAGGTTTTTGTGCTGGTGTTTTTGGTTTCTCAGCTGGTTTTGGTGCCGGCTTTGGCGCTGGTTTTGGTTGCCACACACCATCGTATCCTACATAATAACGACCACCATCTACCCATTCATTTTTGGCCATCTTACCATCTGATTTTAGATAGTAATTACCTACCCATTTGTTGCGAGCGTAGCTTCCTTCTGCTGTTAGATAATAATAGGATCCATAGTTTTTGTCATAAATCCACTCAGCTTTAGCCATCTTACCATCTGATTTAAGATAGTAATTGCCTACCCATGTGTTGCGAGCGTAGCTGCCTTCTCCTGTTAAATAATAATATGACCCATAGTTATTGTCATAAATCCATTCATTTTTAGCTCTTTTCCCGTCTGATTTAAGATAGTAATTACCTACCCATGCATTTCGAGCGTAGCTACCTTCTGCTGTTAGATAATAATAGGATCCATAGTTTTTATCATAAATCCATTCACTTTTTACCTTTTTTCCATCAGAATCAACATAATACCGGCCACCATCTACCCATTCATTTTTGGCCATCTTACCATCTGATTTTAGATAGTAATTACCTACCCAAGCATTTTGGACATAGTTTCCCGAAGCATTTAGATAGAAATAAGAATTAGCTTTTTTATCAAAAATCCACTTATTAGTAACTTTAGTACCATTTTCATAGTACGATGAGCCTACCCAACCAGACTGAGCTGTAGATTTGGACTTATCCTCTTTAGGACTTGTATTTTTAGGTTTCTCAGCAGGTTTTTGAGCTGGTGTTTTCGGTTTCTCAGCGGGTTTCGGCGCTGATTTTGGTTCTGGTTTCGGTGCTGGTTTTGGTTCTGGTTTCGGTGCTGGTGTTTTTGGTTTCTCAGCAGGATTTTGCGCTGGTGTTTTTGATTTCTCAGCTTGATTTGACGCCGAAGTTGTATTCTCTTTTACAACCTTACCATTTTTAGATGCATCCTTTTCTTGAGCAGAAACATGCTGAGCCGAAAAAGGAAAGTCTCCAGTTGTATCTGATAATGCAATAAGTCCCAGTGTTGCAGTTGCTAAGCTGGTTACTAAAATTTTTTTTGATTTTTTCATAAAAATCTCCATTATTTTTATTGATTTATACTTATTAGTATACCATATTTTTAATTTTGCTTTCAAATCAAATATTAAATATTAACAAATAAATCTAAAAATTAATTAAAAAATTTATAATTATATCACTTCCAACTCATACAATTTTCTCACTGCGTTACAGCCATAGACAGCTTCTGCTTGGTTCAAGTCTGCCAAAGTCAGAACTTTTTCCTCTACCTGTCCTCTTTCCAGCAAATGCTGACGATAAATTCCTGGCAAAATTCCTAGACTGGTAGGCGGTGTGTAGAGCTTTCCAGCGATTTTCAGAACTAGATTCCCGATAGACGTTTCCAATAGCTCTCCTGCTGCATTATGGTAAATGATTTCCTGTTCCCCTAGACTTAAGTGTGGTCTATTAGTTGTTTTAAAGTAGGTAAACGCTTGATTCAAATCTGTTTCTTGCAGACAAAGTTTGGCTTTGCAGAAACTTGGACTGAGGGGTGTTAAGATTTGGCGGCTGAGTTCTATCTCTCCAGATTTGCTGAGGCTAATTCGCAAGCGGTAGTCTTGATGAACATCACAAGCCTGACACTCTTCCTCTATCTTTTGTCTCAGGTTTTCTGGATCAAAAGGATAGGCAAAATACCGACTTGCTTTTCTCAGTCTTTCCAGATGTTGTTCTTCAAACAGCAATTGTTTTTGGCTGATTTTCCCAGTTGTAATCAATTGGAAACGTGCTTGTTTACGATAGAGTACAGCCGCCTTTTGATGAACCTCTCGGTATTCAGATTCCCAGGTGCTATCCCAAGTAATCCCGCCTCCAACTCCATAGATGGCTTTCCCTTGATGCAGTTGAATGGTCCGAATGGCGACATTGAAAATCCGTCGTCCATTTGGAAGCAAGAGACCAATCGTTCCGCAGTAAACTCCTCTGGGTTGGGGCTCCAAGTTCTTGATGATTTCCATGGTCGCAATTTTTGGAGCTCCCGTTATGGAACCACATGGAAAGAGCGAATGGAAGATTTCAACTAGGTCAACATCCGATCGTAACTGACTCTTGATGGTCGAAGTCATTTGCCAAACGGTTGAATACTGCTCCACTTGACAGAGACGCTCCACATGTTCACTACCCACTTCGGAAATACGGTTCATATCATTGCGCAAGAGGTCCACAATCATCATATTTTCAGAACGATTTTTGGGATCCTGCTCCAACCAACTAGCCTGGTCCAGATCATCTTGGTCAGCCACTCCCCGCTGAGTCGTTCCCTTCATCGGTCGCGTTGTCAACTCACGGTCATTTTGCTCAAAAAAGAGCTCTGGGCTCATGGAAATCACTGCCATCTCATCATGTTCAACATAGGCATTGTAGCCCGCCTCCTGCTCTACCACCATACGATTGTAAATGGCAAAAGGATTGACACTCAAGTCTTGCTTGAGTTGGACAGTGTAATTTACCTGGTAGGTGTCCCCCTGACGCAAATGATGGTGAATCTGGGAAATAGCTTTTTTATAGTCCTCTGCAGATGTTTGTTCTCGCCACTTTGAAGGCAGATCTACTTCCTCATAAGTCAAAGGAATAGGCGATGTTTCTACCCTATCATGAACTGTGAAATATAGCAGATACTCTGCCAGTAAAGGAGCTTTATGAACTGCTAATTTCTCCTCAAATGCAGGTGCAGCCTCGTAGCTGACATAGCCCACTACATAGTAGCCTTGCTCTTGGTAGCTTTCCACTTGTGCCAGCAAGTCTGCTACTTCTGCTAAATCTCTCGTTTTTAACTCTCTGATCGGCTGGGTAAAGGTGTATCTCTCCCCCAAAGCCCTAAAATCAATCACTGTTTTTCTATGCATATCTTAAGTATAGCACAAAAAAGCCGACCTAGAACAGCTAAATCCAGCTTTGTTTACTGATTTCTATAACGAAAAATCTTCTCTACCATACTTTTTCTACTTTTTGGCAATTCTCCATCAGAAAGCACCCCTTCTTCTTGTAAAAAAATGGTCTTATTTGGAGTACTTTACACAAAAATTCAACAAAAAAAGAACAGAGGAAGTCCTGGTATCTATACCATTTTTCCTCTGTCTTTTACTTTTCTTCTGTTACTACAGAATAAGTTCACGACTTTCTGATAGAATCTTGTGGATACTGCGCACGCGCACCTCCAATGAGTTTTGGGCGACTTGCAAGAGCCGTTACATGGGCATGCCCAATTTCTCTCAAAAGAGGGCGAATCGGAACCTGAACATGCTTGACATGCATGCCAATCGCAGTATCTCCGATATCCAATCCAGCATGGGCCTTGATAAATTCAACCTCAACTGGATCCCGCATAAACTTGAAGGCTGCCAACTGACCGGAACCTCCTGCATGAAGTGTAGGAAGGACACTGACGATTTCAAGACCAAGCTGCTCTGCCACCTGACGTTCAACGACGAGGGCTCGATTGACATGTTCACAACCTTGAACAGCTAGATGAATCCCTTTTCCCTCTAGGATATCTAGAATGGTTTTCACAATGATTTCCCCAATTTCTTGACTGGATTCCTTGCCAATCTGACCACCTATCACCTCACTAGAAGAAAGGCCCAAAACAAAGATAGCTCCTTGCTTCAAATTAGCCTTTTCTAACACATCTTCTACAATCTGGCTTGTTGCTCTTTGAATGTCTTTTTCCTTCATACTTGATACCTCTTTTGTCACTATCTATCATATCTTTTTTTACTGATTTTATCAAGGCCAACTAATCATTCTGAATTTTAAAAGCAAAACTCCCAGAGTGAACTGGGAGTTAGCTAGTTTCAATTTTATTGATGTATATTTCAACTGTCGTTCCTTTTGAGGGTACAGAATTGATCTTCATCTGGTAATTGTCTCCAAAATGAAGTTTGAGTCGTTGGTCGACATTTTGAAGGCCAACTCCCCCACATTTGAGCTGACTTTGACTACTATCGCCAGCAGCTTGGAAACCAACACCATCATCCTCAATGCGGATGACAAGCCCTGTATCCTGTTTCTGAACAAAAACTTTAATATGGCCCTGACCTTCCTTCTCCTTAATGCCATGGTAAAGGGCATTTTCTACAAGAGGTTGCAACACCAGTTTAGGCAAGACTAAATTATCAAAGTCAGGTTCTTCAGCAATCTCATACTCCAGCTTATCACCATAGCGTTGTTTCTGGATAAAGAGGTACTGGCGGACATGATTGATTTCATCAGAAAGAGAAATCAAATCCCTTCCTTGGTTGAGCGCCAAGCGGAAATAGGTTGCCAAGGACTTGGTCACCTGAACCACTCGCTGACTATCCTGAAATTCAGCCATCCAGATGATAGTATCCAAAGTATTGTAGAGGAAATGGGGGTTAATCTGGCTCGACAGTGCTTGAAGTTCATACTGCCGGGTCGCTTCTTCCTGCCTGCGCACATCTGCCATCAACTGGTCAATCTGATCCAACATGGCATTAAACTGCCGAGTCACTTCTCTCAGTTCATAGGCGCCAGCTTCCTTAGCACGCAGATTTTGTGTACCAGAAGCAATTTCCAGCATGGTTTCTCTTAGATCCTTCAAAGGGGCAATCCAGCGTTTGAGACTGAACCACACCAAGCAGAGACAGGCAAGAAGAGATAAGGCACTAGCAGCAAGCAAGGTCCACATGAATTGACTCCGAACCTGGTCTAACTTCTCCAGTGAAGACACACCTATAACCGTCCAATCAGTACCTGTAATCTGTTCCTGACTGACGTAGGATTGGTGGTCCAGCGTATAGCCCTGCCCCGTCTCGATGTAGGGTTTCATAGCCTCCATTTCACTAGCTGAGCTATAGACAGTACGTTTAGGATGGTAGACAAATTCATGGTTTTCATTGATGATAAAGGCAAAGCCCTGCTGGCCCAACTGGAGTTGGTTGAGATAGGCTTCCAGAGTTTCATAGGAAATATCCAAACGAAGTACGCCAAGATTGGCCCCCTCTGCATCAACAAGTTCTTGGGTGACAGAAATAACCCACTGACTATCTGATTTACGAGCTGGGGTTAAAACTGGCTTAGCTCCCTGATGAATGGCCTTTTTGTACCAATCCTCAGCCATCATATCTGAGGAAGTTTTCATCTGCACACTATCATCTGTAGAAATAACCTGACCAGATTTGGTGACCAGTACCACCGTTTTCAAGTCCTGGTCTGCCTTTAAGATGGTCAAAAACAGATCTCGGATTTCCTTTACCTTGTCTTGACTGGGATTCTCAGCATAGGCTAAGACATCCTTCTGCTGGGTCAAACTGGTAGAGGTGGTTTCTAATTTTTTGATATAAGACTGAATAAAGTGGCTAGTTTGGCTAATGGTCGTTTGGCTATTACCCTCGATAGTAGCCTCAATAGCTGATGAACTAGATTGATAATAGAAAGTCCCAACCACAGCTAGGAGAATGAGAAAGACCAGAAAGATGGAAATAACCATTCTGACTAAAAGAGAAGAACGCTTCATCGACCTTCTCCCTTCTTAAACTGACGAGGTGTCACACCTGCAATCTGTTTAAAACGTTGGGTAAAGTAGTTCATATCCTCAAAACCAACCTTTTCGGCTATCTCATAAATCTTTAAATCTGTGGTCAAAAGCAAGAGCTTGGCTTGTTTGACACGCTCTCTCACCAGATAATCCTGAAAAGGCAACCCCAACTCTTTCTTAATCAAGGAGCTCAAATAAGTCGGGCTAAAGCCCAAGTCACTGGCCAAAGACTTCAAACTAAACTGACTGTCAGCTCGATGGGACTGAATTTTCTGAGCAATATTTCCCTCAAACTTATCGGTTAATAAATCTTGTAACTGCTCTTCTTTTTCTTCCTTGTCTAGTTTTTGCTTGATTTTCCCTAACATTTCCTCAATATCCTGACGAGAAAAGGGTTTGAGCAGATAGTCATCGACACCTAGTTTGACAGCAGACAAGGCATAATCAAAATCATCGTAACCCGTTAAAAATACCAAATGCACTTGTGGATAGGTTTCTCGTACCAGACTGGCCAACTGGATGCCATTTAGCTGAGGCATGTTGATATCGGTTAAAATGATATCTGGCACCTGCTTTTGAATTAAGTCCCAAGCCTGCCTTCCATTTTCAGCCTGACCGATGATTTCCATATCGTAGGCCGCTACATTGACCAGCTTGGTCAAGCCTTGCCTTACCAGATACTCATCTTCTACGATTAAGATTGTGTAGGTCATGCTCTGCTCCTTTGTCACTTACTAGTATCAGTATAGCAAAATTCTCCTCTAACTGCTTAGGAAAGACTTCTTAATCGACATAATCTAGTAAATAGGCATAGCCTTTTTCTTCCATTTGGTCTTTGGGAATAAATCGGATAGAAAGACTATTGATACAGTAGCGCAAGCCCCCCTTGTCCTCTGGTCCATCCGTAAAGACATGGCCAAGGTGAGAATCTCCAACTCGGCTCCGCACTTCCATGCGCGTCATATTGTAGGACTTATCTTCCTTGTAGGTAGCAACATCTGGGCTGATGGGTTGGGTGAAACTAGGCCATCCACAACCAGACTCAAACTTGTCCTTTGATGAAAAGAGAGGTTCGCCAGTTGCCACATCCACATAGATACCAGATTCAAATTTATCCCAGTAGCGGTTTGAAAAAGCTCGTTCTGTTTGATTTTTCTGGGTAACTGCATACTCCTCAGGTGACAAGGTCTTCTTCAATTCCTCATCACTTGGTTTAGGATATTTGCTGGCATCAATGACGGGATAGGTAGCCTGATTGACATTGATATGACAGTAGCCATTTGGATTTTTCTTGAGGTAGTCTTGGTGATAGTCCTCAGCCACCACAAAATTCTTCAAGTTTTCCTTTTCAACTGCCAGAGGTTGATCGTATTTCTTAGCCACCTCATCAAAGACTTGGTTGATTACTTCCAAATCCTTTTCATCTGTGTAATAGACACCAGTACGATACTGGGTCCCCACATCATTTCCTTGTTTATTTTTGCTGGTTGGATTGATAATGCGGAAGTAATGAAGCAGGATTTCTTTAAGAGAAATTTGATTAGCATCATAGGTGACATGGACGGTTTCCGCATGACCTGTTTGGTTAATCAATTCGTACTTGGTTGTTTCCCCTCTACCATTTGCATAGCCTGAAACGGCATCTGTCACTCCAGGCACGCGTGAGAAGTATTCCTCCACTCCCCAGAAACATCCCCCAGCTAAATAAATTTCGTGCAAGTCTGCGTCTTTACTCACTTCTGTTTTTTTCACTGTTTTTCCTCCTTGGCTAACTGATGCTTTCTCAATTTGCGAGCTATCTGTCTGCCCTGCATTTCGCATCAATAGAAAATAGAAACCGGTTATGGCTAGGAGAATGACCCCTGCCAAGACAAACAATTTTACTTTATCATTCATAGCCTTTCTCTACCCCATTTCCTTTAATGTTTTTAAAATCATATCCTTATCCATAAAACCTGGTTGCGTTTTGACCAGCTTGCCTTCCTTGTCTATAAAGGCTTGAGTAGGGTAAGAACGAACACCATAACTTTCCAAAAGTTTGCCTGACGGATCAATTAAAACCGGTAAATTTTTATAATCTAATCCCTTGTACCAGTTCTTAAAGTCTGCTTCCGCTTGTTCTCCCTTGTGACCAGGAGACACCACTGTCAAGACCACGTAGTCATCACCTGCATCCTTAGCAATTTCATCCGTATCTGGAAGACTAGCTAAACAGATAGAACACCAAGAAGCCCAGAATTTAAGATAGACTTTCTTGCCTTTGTAGTCAGATAAACGATAGGTCTTACCATCTACTCCTGTTAGTTCAAAATCAGCGACTGCCTGACCTTTAGTCGCCGTTTGCGCACCGACTTGTTCTGTTTTGGTTTGCTCCTTCATAGTAGCTTCGTCTGACATATTTTTAGCCGAACAGGCTGCCAAGCAACAGATGGAGCCTACTCCAAGGAGACATGTTTGCCATTTTTTCATTTCTTTTTCCTCTCTATTCAAATAATCTTGTCAAAATAGAAGCATTTCCAAAAAGCACCAAGATTCCCATCACGATAATGAGGAAACCACCCACTTTTTTGAGGGTTCCGAGGTAGGGATGCAGTTTTCGGAAATGTTTTAAAACATAACTGGAAGCAAGAGCTAGAACCAAAAATGGTAGCGCCAATCCCAGCGTGTAAACCAACATGAGACCAGCTCCCTGCCAAGCACCTGAGCCACCTGAAGCCGCTAAGGCCAAAACAGACCCCAGAACCGGCCCTACACATGGCGTCCAAGCAAAACTAAAGGTCAACCCCAGTAAAAATGCCTGACTATAGCCGTTAGCGTTTTGACCCTGTCTCTTTAATTGTAGCCTTTTTTCCTTGTAGAGCCCCTGCAAATGTAAAACTTCCATCTGGTGTAAGCCCAAAAGAATGATAACCGCACCCGTCACATACTGAAACCAGGAAGCATACAGCAAATTGCCTAAAAAACCAGCTCCATAGCCCAGTAAGATAAAGATAAAAGAAATCCCCGCTATAAAGGCCAAAGTTCGCACTAAACTAACAAGTGAGATTGAAAATTTTCCGCTAGAAGTCTGAGCATCATTCTTATCATCCAACAAGACCCCTGCATAGACTGGCAACAAGGGTAAAATACAAGGAGAAAAGAAGGAAAGAATTCCAGCAAGAAAAACACTGATAAAAAAGATTACATTGTCCATTGCCTTCCTCCATTCTTTGATTTGATAGGTCTATTATAGCTCCAAAACTCCAGAAAAAACAGGGACAATGATAGGGAAAAATAGGAATTTAATCAGTTTATTCAGAAATCTGGCACAAAAAAAGCCAGACAAGATCTGACTTTGATAGAAATAGAAAAGAAATCACCTGTCTTCCCTACTTATCTGGTAATAAATAAGGTCCGCAACGTAGTCTTTTCTCTCCACACCATTGGCAATAGTTTTTAGATAGGACATTCCAGCCTTCTCCATCACACGGCCTGAAGCTGGGTTAAGACTGG
Source organism: Streptococcus oralis (assembly GCF_023109195.1). Lineage (GTDB taxonomy): Bacteria > Bacillota > Bacilli > Lactobacillales > Streptococcaceae > Streptococcus > Streptococcus oralis_BV. Next base: position 227,968 of record NZ_JALDUB010000001.1, on the reverse strand, counting down.
CGTAACGAGCTCTGACCTTTTGAAAACCTGCTTGAGTAAAACAAAAGTCTAAGACAGCTTTCAAGGCCTCCGTCATCATACCACGACCCCAATAGTTTTTTCCTAAAATATAGCCAATTTCACAACTTGAATCTTTCTCATTCATCTCAACGATGCTGATATCGCCTATCACTTGCTCAGGGTTTTCTTTGAGACAAATGGCCCATTTATAGTAGTTGGGATTGACATAAGAAGCAACCCAATTTCGAATCGAGTTCCGAGTCACTTCAACATCAGGATGGGGATCCCAGGTGACATAGGTCAGATTCTCAGGAGACGAAGCCCAATTTTGAAACATGGCTTCCGCATCACTCTCCACAAATCTTCTCAAGATTAAACGTTCAGTCTGTAACATTTGCGTACCGATTGCTTTCATAATGTTACCTCGCTTTCTAAGCTTAAGGCTCAAGCTAAAAAGGTCCTCTGGACATTCCTCGTTTTCCCATTTCTAGACTCGGGATAAAAAGGTTCCCCGGACCTTCTTCGCTTTCTCATTTCTAGGCTCAGGGTAAAAAACTCCACTGGAGGTTCCTCGTTTTCCCATTTTTAGACTCGGGCTAAAAAGGTCCCCCGGACCTTCTTCGCTTTCTCATTTCTAGGCTCAGGGTAAAAACCTCCACTGGAGGTTTTTACTCCCAAAAGTCATCAAAAATTGTGATTGGTAAGTGGCGTTTGTGTTGGCCTTTGTGCCACCAGTTTTCGATAGTCGCTTGGGCTTCTGGACTGATGGTTTTGCCTTCAAGGTAGTCATCAATTTCATTGTAAGTGACTCCAAGTGCGACTTCGTCTGCAATACCTGGTTTTTCTTCTTCCAAATCTGCTGTTGGGATTTTTTCATAAAGAGCTGGGTCTGCACCAAGTTCCTTCAAGAGTTGTTTCCCTTGGCGTTTATTGAGGCGGTAAAGAGGGAGAATATCTGCACCACCGTCACCAAACTTTGTAAAAAAGCCTGTGATATTTTCCGCAGCATGGTCTGTTCCAATGACGGCTCCGCTATGGGCACCCGCAAGGGCATATTGGGCAATCATACGACTACGAGCTTTAATATTGCCCTTGTTAAAGTCTGAAACAGGACTTCCTGTCGCTTCAACTGCAGCTGCCATGGCATCAGCTGATTCCTTGATATTCACAACCAAGCTGACATCTGGCTGGATGAAAGCGAGGGCTTTTTGAGCATCTGCTTCATCAGCTTGCACGCCATAGGGCAGACGGACAGCGATAAATTGGTAGCTGTCATCTCCTGTCTCAGCTCGCATTTCTTCCATCGCTAATTGTGCCAAGCGCCCTGCCAAGGTTGAGTCTTGTCCTCCAGAAATCCCTAGTACAAAGGTTTTAAGGAAGGGGTGTTTTTTCAAGTATCTTTTTAAGAAGTCAATCGAACGACGAATTTCTTCCTGGGAATCAATCACTGGTTTGACGCCCAGTTGCTGGATAATGGTCTCTTGCAAACTCATTCTTCTTCTCCTTCACCAAGGGCTTCTTTGCGCATCTTATCAATCAAGTCCATCTTATCTTGCCAAATATCACGGGCCAAATCTACTGGGTAATGTTGCGGATTGAGCACGCGCTTGTATTCATCCCATAGCTTGTCAAATTCCTTACGGGCATAATCCTGAATCTCAGTCAAACTAGGCAGGTTGTAGACTAATGTTCCTTCTTTGAAAATATCCACCAAGAGAGGAACGGCATCAAAATTACGAACGGTCTTTTTGATGTAGGTATAAGTCGGATGGAACATCTTGATTTCTGTCATGTCACTCACATCCACACCATCATAAGTAATGTAGTCCCCTTCTGACTTGCCTTTTTCACGGCTGGTAATGCGCCATACCTGCTTCTTACCTGGGGTCGATACTTTTTCAGCATTACTTGAAAGCTTGATGGTATTGCGCATCTTACCAGTTTCATCTTCGATAGCCACAATCTTATAAACCGCTCCAAGGGCTGGCTGGTCATAGGCTGTAATCAGCTTGGTACCCACCCCCCAAACGTCAATCTTAGCGTGTTGCATTTTGAGGTTAAGGATGGTATTTTCATCGAGGTCATTGGAAGCGTAAATTTTGGCATCTGGATATCCAGCCTCATCTAACTGTTGGCGAACTTTCTTGGAAATGTAGGCAATATCCCCAGAGTCGATACGAACGCCTTTAAAATTGATCTTATCACCCAACTCACGCGCTACCTGAATGGCAGCTGGCACACCGATACGCAACGTATCATAAGTATCTACTAGAAAGACACAGTCACGATGGGTTGAAGCATAGGCCTTGAAGGCTTCATAGTCGTTTCCATAAACCTGTACCAAGGCATGGGCATGAGTCCCCAAGACTGGAATACCAAAGAGCTTCCCGGCACGCACATTGCTGGTTCCATTAGCGCCACCAATCACAGCTGCGCGTGTTCCCCAAATAGCCGCATCCATTTCTTGTGCACGACGTGTCCCGAACTCCATCAAGGGTTCATCTTCGATAACCGAACGAATACGTGCTGCCTTGGTCGCTATCAAGGTTTGAAAGTTAACGATGTTCAAGAGAGCCGTTTCGACCAACTGGCATTGGGCTAGAGGGCCTTCAACTTGAACAATTGGCTCATTAGCAAAAACCAAGTCCCCTTCTTGGGCAGAACGAACCGTCAACTCCAACTTGAGATTGCGGAGGTAGTCTAAGAATGCCCCATGATAGCCAAGCGACTCCAAGTAGGCAATATCGCTATCTGAAAAGCGCAAGTCTTTAAGATAATGTACAATTCTTTCCAAACCAGCAAAAACTGCATAACCGTTCTGAAAAGGTTGCTGACGGAAATAAACTTCAAAGACCGCCTTTTTATTGTGAATTCCTTGGTCAAAGTAAACTTGCATCATGTTAATCTGGTACAAGTCCGTGTGCAATGTCAAACTATCATCTGGATACATCTGTTTTCCTTCTTCCTACTTTACAAAGGTATGAACGTATTCTACCACTTTCACACCATCCGATAAATTAGTACTATTATAACACATTTTACTGAGATTGATAAAAAGCTAACAAGCTATTCTCCATTCTCCAGTTCATCCATATCTTGCTCAAACTTTTTTTGAGCCCATTCGCCATAACTTTTAAGCCCAAGATTGCCGATAAAAACCCAAGGAAGGTAAATCAGATAAGTAATAACCCAAGCAGACAAATATTTAAGGTTCAGAGGATTGTGCTGATAAATTTCGATATTGAATTGATAATTCTGCAACATCAAAAGAGTCGTAATAGCGAGAGTTACCAGCAAACACCCTCCAATCGTAAAATGAAAACGACTATAGTAGTTCACACCCAAATCTCGAGCACGGCCGAAAAAGTAAGAAGTTCCAATAATGATAATGATGAGAATCATTATCGGATTAAAAAGACTTGGTGCTAATACTGTAATCATATAAGATAAAAGCAAGAAAGCTATAGAGATATAGAAACTTTCAGCCCCCGCTTTATTCATCAGTTGTTCTTCTCTTTCGTCTAGTAATTGATAATAAAAAAATCTATTTTTCATCTTCTTCCTCCCAAAATAGTTGGTCTAAAGTTTTGCCTAAACATCTGCAAATGGACTGGCAGAGGGAGAGACTGGGATTGTATTTCCCAGCTTCAATCAAGCCTATAGTCTGCCTAGTAACACCTACATCTTCTGCCAATTCCCCTTGTGTTAAATCACGCTCTACCCGAGCTAATTTTAATTTTAAATTTTTAGCCACTAGAGTCCTCCTTCACATTTTTAAAAAAGTTGCGCTTCTTTTAAAAACATTATACCATATATCTAACTTAATGCAATATATAAATGTCATTTTGTAAGATTTTATTAACAAAAACTCTCTATCATCTTACATGATAAAGAGTATTCGTTCTTTTTTGATACTTAGCTAAGTTCCTCTCCAAAAGAAAGAAGTCTAGGTCACAAATCCTTTTGGTAATAGTATCTTTGCCCTGTGTAGGGATAGTCTTGCAAGGTAAAGACTTCCTTGTAACCATGGCTTAGATAAAAATCTGGTGCTTGAAACTGGTAAGTATTCACGAAAGCAAAACGACAGTTTCGATTCTTGGCTTCATTTTCTGCTCGCTGCAATAGTTTTGAACCAATTCCTTGTCCCCGTAATTCCTCTCTCACAAACAAATATTCGATTTCCAACCAATTTCCGAAAGTCTCAGCTACTAATCCTGCCATGAGATTGCCCTTTTCGTCTTCGACATAAAAGTTCAGTGGCTCGCTTTCAGCCTCTTCTCTTTTAGAACGATTATAAGCACGAATCAAATTCCCTATTTCTTGCGCTTTATGCGACTCCTTATTTTCTAATCTAACGTGCATCCAAACCTCTCAATAAACTACTACAGCTTGATTATAGTCTTATTTCGATGGACTGTCAAACTAGAAAAACTCACCAAACAGAGTTGATGAGTTCATGATTTATTTTCTAAATTTCCACTGACTATAAATCCCAAAAACAAGGATCCAGATGGCAGAACCAACTGCCCCCATGAAGGTAGACTCTTGCAAAAAGAGAGTCACGAAAACAAAGACAAAAAAGAGAATGGTTAGGGGATTAAGCAAGCGATACTGAGGCATAAGGTAGCCATCAGCCATGAAGTCTTGTGACTTGCGGTATTTGAGATGAGCCACCATAATCAAGATATAAATCGCGATGTAAACACCTGATGAGGATGCGGTGATCAAAGCAAAGGCATCTGAAACACCTGGTAGCACGTTGATAAAGGCAGCCAGAGCAATCAAGATGGCTGAGGCGATGATGGCATTTTGAGGTACATTGTGGCGAGAAAGGGTATCGACCTTGATGGCCTTTAAGAAACGATTTGGCGAATCATGGGCAATCTGATATAAGTGTCTCCCTGTTGAGTAGAGAGTTGAGTTAAGAGCAGACGCCGCTGATGTCAAGACAACAAAGTTGATTAGAGCCGCCGCCCACTTGATCCCCGCCAGTTCAAAGACCGTTACAAATGGAGAATCTGAAGAATTAAGATAAGACCAAGGAATAATGGCCATAATCGCAATGAGAGCTCCCCCGTAGAAGAAGATAATTCTGAGAGGAATTTCCTTAACAGCTTTGGGCAAGACCTGACGAGGGTTCTTTGTTTCAGAAGTTGTTACCCCGATAAACTCAATCATCAGATAGGCAAAAAATACCATTTGAAAGGCCATGACAAAGTTCATAACTCCGTTTGGAAAAAGAGAGAACTGGTCGCTGATATTTGCCAAGCTTGCAACACCATGCGGTGTCTTAAAGCCTGTCAAAACCATAAATACCCCAGTGGCAATCATGGCTAAAATCGCCACAATCTTGACCATAGCAAACCAAAACTCGACTTCGCCAAAGAGCTTAACTGCAATCAGATTGACCAAAGCCAAAATCGTTAAAAAGACAAGCTGAATCATCCAGCTAGGCCATGTGGGAAACCAGAAGCGGACATAGTCTGAGATGGCAGTGATTTCTGCCATACCGATAAAGACAACTGATAACCAATAAGACCAAACTGAGAAATATCCCCAGCCTTTCCCCAAATGACGGGTGATAAAGTTGATAAAGGTATGTTGTTCCGGATCCTGATACAGCATCTCTCCAACAGCCCTCATCATCAAAAACATAAAGGCTCCTGTAATCATGTAAATCAAGATGATAGAAGGTCCTGTAAGGCTGATAGAGCGACCAGCACCTAGGAAAAGTCCGGTTCCGATTGTTCCCGCAATGGCCATCACCTGAACATGGCGATTGGTTAAACCACGCTCCATTTTATTTTTCTTCTTATTTTCACTCATATAGTCTCCTTTTTATCCAAAAAACCAAAAAGGAGTTGAGCAAGGCAAAACCTTCACTACTCCTTTTTCATTCTATTTAAGCTGTTTTTTCAACCTTTAAGATTTTGACATCATAGCTACCAACTGGTGTTTCAATCGTTGCAGTATCGCCAGTCTTCTTGCCAATCAAAGCACGGCCAATCGGACTTTCATTTGAGACTTTACCAGCAAAAGCATCTGCACCTGCAGAACCAACAATGATGTAGACCTCTTCTTCGTCTTCACCGACTTCTTGGATTGTTACTGTTTTACCGATTGCTACCTCATCTTGGGCAACTGCATCGCTATTAACAATTTCAGCATAACGAATTTTTGTTTCTAGACTTGAAATTTGTCCTTCAACAAAAGCTTGTTCATCTTTCGCTGCTTCATACTCACTATTTTCTGAAAGGTCTCCATAGGAGCGAGCAATCTTGATACGCTCTACGACTTCGGGACGTCGAACGAGTTTCAACTCCTCTAATTCTTTTTCTAGTTTTTCCTTTTCTTCAAGGGTCATTGGGTAAGTTTTTTCTGCCATTTTTTTAACTTTCTTTTCTATTTACTTTTTTAAAACAAAATTATGTGGAAAACCACATAATTTTAGTTTGAACTACTTGCTTGAGGTAACTTGCTATTGATATGCTCTGCAACGTTTTGATCATGTTCTTCTTTTGTTGTCGCAAAGTATACTTTACCGTCTTCAACATTGGCTACAAAGTACAAGTACTCACTCTTTGTCTGGTTTACACTTGCTTCAATCGCATCCGAACTTGGGCTATCAACCGGTCCAGGCATGAGGCCAAGGTGTGTGTAAACATTGTATGGTGAATCAATCGTTGTATCAATTCCAGCGTCATCTGCTAAACTAATCTTTTGACCAAGTTTTCCTTGAGCATATAGGATAGCGATATTACTTTGAAGTGGCATACCGGCATTCAAGCGGTTATAGAAGACACCTGCGATTTTCTTGCGATCTTCCGTCTTAGCACCTTCTTTTTCGACAAGAGAAGCAATGCTGAGCAATTCATTAACTGTCAGATTCTTTTCTTTGATCGTAGCGTAATATGGTGACATAGCCTTATCCATAGCAGCCACCATCTCATCAATCAAACTTTCAACAGTTGTGCTATCTTTGATCGTATAGGTTGCTGGGAAAAGGTAGCCTTCAAGACGATAACGAACGCCGCTGTCTTTTGTTGGAAGACTTCCAAGTAGGTTTGGATACTTGGCTACTAATTGTGAGATAAAGGTCTCATCTTGAGCTTTTGCCAAGAAAGCATCCGCAGTAAGAGGTTCTTTAAATTCACCTTGAAGTTGTCCTACTGTTTGAGCGATTTGCTCTAATGTATAGCCTTCTGGAATGGTCAAGTTTGAAAGAACAGGTGCCTGAGCTTCAGGAGTCCCACCTTTTTGCAATTCTTGAATCAACTCATCCGTACTCATACTCTTCTTCAAGTTATAATAACCTGACTTCAAGTTGGCATGGCTATAGTATTTAGCATAAAGGCTAAAGATAAGTCCATGTTTAACCAGACCAGATTTTTCCAAGGTGCTTCCAATTTCTTGAACGTTTGCTCCGTCTGGGATTTGAACCGTTACATAGTCCTTAGAGCTCGCATCAACAGGTTTCAAGGAATCTTGAACGTAACCATAACCAAAGTAACCACCAACTGCAACGAGTGCTAGGAGAACTAGAACTGTTACTAGGAAACCTTTAGCTTTTGATTTTTTCTTTTTCTTAGTTGATGTTGCACCTTGACGACGACTACGACGTGGAGCATCAGCTAATCCACTGCTAGATTCTGTAGAAACAGGCTCAACTCTTTCAGGCATTCCTGGAGTGATTTCCTCTTTCTTGTCTTCTGTTTTATAGGTTACGGCAACCTTTGTTGGAGTATCGTTAAATTCTTTTTCTTCAGATTTAAGCTCAACTGGTTCTACCTTAGGTTGAACAGGTTCCACTACAGGTTCTTCAGCCATATGAATCGGCTCTACTAGAGGTTCTTCAGATTCTACAACTTCAATTTTGTCAATGATTGGCTGTCTAATCTCTTTCTCTTCTTGTCCATCCGTTTCATCAGTTCTAGCACTTGAAAGTGGAGGAACACTTGGTGCATTCTTTAGAATTTTATCGACAACAGACAGGGAATCAGCCATCAACTCTTCTGTTGATGTTTCTGGTTCAAGATCTGAAGGAGTTGCGGAACTAGCTTGAGATGAAGAAGCCGTCAGATTTGGAATCTCTACTTCTTTCTCTCTTCTATCTTGTTCTTTTACTCTTTCTAAATCACGTAGAATCTGCTCTTTAAAGCTTAATTTTTCTTCTTCTCTTGATTTTTCAGTCAAAAGCATTACCTCCTTGTTGACAATCCATAATATTATATCTTAAAAGTCGTAGAAAAGCAACCAACTAGGGCATTCCCTAGCTAGTTTTATTGATTTTCAGGCTGCCAGACCATATCATACCATGTTTCCCCAGCAAAGTTTGACTGGGATATTCCTTCATTAACAAAGCCGTGCTTTTCATAATAGGCGATAAGGTAATCATGACATGTCAGATTAATGCCCTCTCGCTCATGTTCTAAAGCGACTTCTTTCAAAGCCCTTAATAGTCTTTTCCCCACTCCCAAAGCTTGTGCTTCCTTGGCAATAGATAGGCAAGTCACAGAAATATAACCTCCAGGTTGATGGCTATAGTCTTTTATTTCTTCTGTAAATGACTGATCATGTAGATGGCGGTGCGGAACGACTGGACCTTCGATATAACCAAGAATACGCCCCTCTTTTTCAGCTACCAGAAAACTGGTCTGAATTTCCCGCAAATGGGCCTCAAAGACCGAACGAGGAATGGCTTCCTCAAGGGAAAAATTCTCTAGCTCTATCTCTATAATCCGATCTAAATCCGAAAATCTTGCTTGTCTGATTTTCATATTTCCTCCTGATAAAAGGGATTTCCCCAAATCAGATACCATTCAGAGCCACTGCCATAATGACTCTCGGTCACTTCTTCTTCAACAAAGCCATTCATTTCAAAATATGATAGTAGTTCATCAGGACTCTGCAAAAGAATACCTTGATAATCTAGTTCGACTGTCACCTGTTTCAAGGCTGCAAGAAGAAGAGTTCCCAGCCCCTGTCCCCAATGGTCAGGATGAATAGTCAAGGATTTTACTTCTATCCATTTGGGATGAATAGACTGAGCTTCTCCCAAAACATAGCCCACGAGCTGATTTTCATCCCCAGCTACAAGAAAGGTACCCGCAGTCTTGCGGATACTCTCTTCTAAAGATTGGCGGCTAAGTGACTCTTCTGATGAAGGATTGGCTTCTTCAATCGCCAACATTTCTTCTAAATCTGATAAGGTAGCTTGCCTTATAGTGATTGGAATTTCCATCTGTTTTCCTTATTGGACGTTGCTTGTCAAGTTAGACAAGAGACGTTCAAATGAATATTCATAGGTTTGGATGTCTCCTGCACCCATAAAGACGTAAACAGCATTGTCATGGTCTAGGAGTGGAGAAACATTTTCAACAGTGATAACCTGGTGTTTCTTGTTGATTTTATTGGCTAAGTCTTCTACTTTGACATCACCATGGTCCACCTCACGAGCTGATCCATAGATTTGCGCTAGGTAGACGGCGTCTGCTTGATTCAAAGCATGGGCAAATTCGTCCAACAAGGCAATGGTTCTTGTAAAGGTATGCGGTTGGAAGATTGCCACGATTTCCTTGCTTGGATATTTCTGACGAGCCGCATCCAAGGTTGCAATGATTTCTGTTGGATGGTGGGCAAAGTCATCAATAATCACTGTATCATTGACTATTTTTTCAGTGAAACGACGCTTAACACCTGCAAATGTTTTCAAGTGTTCACGGACCAAGTTCAAGTCAAATCCAGCTGTGTAAAGAAGACCAATAACAGCAGTCGCATTCATGATATTGTGACGACCAAAGGTTGGAATGTGGAATTGACCCAATTCTTGACCACGGAAATGAACGGTGAAGGTCGAACCAGTCGTAGAACGAAGGAGATCACTAGCTACAAAGTCATTGTCCTCAGCTTCAAAGCCATAGTAATAGATTGGCGCATTGGCTGTGATCTTACGCAACTCAGCATCCTCACCGTAAACAAACAAACCTTTACTAATTTGTTTGGCATAGTCGTTAAAGGCATTGAAAACATCCTCTAGACTTGTAAAGTAGTCTGGATGGTCAAAGTCAATGTTGGTGATGATAGAGTATTCTGGGTGGTAAGGCATGAAATGGCGCTCATATTCGTCTGACTCAAAGACAAAATATTTAGCGTTAGCTGAACCACGACCTGTCCCGTCACCAATCAAGAAGCTGGTATCTGTGATGTGAGACAAGACGTGTGACAGCATACCTGTTGTTGAAGTTTTTCCATGAGCTCCTGCCACTCCCATGCTGACAAAGTCGCGCATAAAGCTACCTAGGAATTCATGGTAACGTTTGTAGCTGATACCATTTTGATCCGCATAGGCGATTTCAACATTGTTGTCTGGACGAAAGGCATTCCCCGCGATAATCTCCACATCACCTTGTAGGTTCTTTTCATCAAAAGGAAGAATCGCAATCCCTGCCTGCTCTAGTCCACGTTGAGTAAAGTAATATTTTTCAACGTCTGAACCTTGAACCTTGTGTCCCATTTGGTGCAACATCAAGGCTAGGGCACTCATCCCTGATCCCTTGATTCCAATAAAATGATATGTTTTTGACATGCTTTTCCCCCCTACTCAGTAATTCTTGTCAGATTCAACTCTTGGGCAACCTGACGTTCCTGTTCTGTTTGCTTATTCTTTTTATTATAGATTTGACTCTTCTTTAGAAAATCGTAGTTGTTCTTTTTAGCTTTTTCCGTTTGGTTTTTCGGAGTTGGATTCGCCACTTGGCCAACCTCCTCAGCTAAGATATAGTGAGACTGGCTCAAGTTTTTACTAAATTTGGCAAACTCACCTGGATTTTCCTTTTGAAATGGTGCTGTTGGTTGGTTTCCTTGACGAACAAGTGTTGAACCATTGTGTCGTCTGGTATGACTAACATCCTGAGTCAAATACTTGGCTGAACGTTTCTTCTTCAAGTCCGCACGCGCCTCTTCTCGAGCCAACTCTGCATAAGTCTTTTCAACTTTTTTAGGTTCTGGACTTGGCTTTGACTCCTTATTAACCACTGGAGAAACTACAGTTTCTTCCTCATTGATAGGAGACCATTCCAAATAGTTTTTATCGCGGTAATCACCTTTGATATTGCTAATAAAGTCTGACTCATCGTACAAGTCCATGACTGGCATTTTGGTCAGCATGATCTCATCATCTGACACCAATGGAAATCGATCTTGTTTCATTTTGTATTTCCTTTCAACACTTCATTATAGCGTATTGTCTTGATTTTTCAAGTGCTGGCTTCAGAAATTCCCAAAATTTCACGAATTTCTGCCAGACTGAGACTCGCACGCGACTCCGTACCATCTAAAACTTGGGAAACCAAATGTTTCTTTTGTTCTTGAAGTTCTTGAATTTTTTCTTCAATGGTTCCTTTCGTAATCAAGCGATAGACCTCGACCTTCTGCTCCTGTCCCATACGATGAGCACGTCCGATAGCCTGGGCTTCAACCGCAGGATTCCACCAGAGGTCAACCAAAATAACCGTATCAGCTCCCGTTAGATTGAGACCAACACCACCCGCCTTAAGGGAGATGAGAAAGGCGTCTCTCTCCCCTTGGTTAAAGGCCTTGGTCATCTCCTGTCTGTCATGAGCAGGAGTTGAACCTGTGATTTTAAAGGAAGTCAAGCCCAAGTCTGGGAGTTCTTTCTCGATTTTTTCCAACATTCCTTTGAACTGGGAGAAAATCAAGACCCGATGTCCACCATCAGCCACTTGTAGCAATAAATCTCGAAGACTATCCAATTTACCACTAGCTCCTTGGTAATCGTCCATGAAGAGAGCTGGCGTATCGCAGATCTGGCGCAATCGCATGAGTCCAGATAAGATTTCTACCCGACTTCTCTGGAATTCTTGATCGGTCACTTGCGCTAGGCGGTCTCGCATCTGTTGCAACTGGGCTAGATAGATAGCCTTCTGTTGGTCTTCCAGTTCATTTTTATAGACGACTTCGATCAGATCAGGCAGTTCTGTAAGAACTTCTTCTTTCTTACGCCTCATGACGAAGGGTTTGATAAACTGCGCGACTCGCTCAGCCGGTAATTTCATAAACTCCTTTTTACTTGGCAAGAGCCCCGGAAGCACAATTTGAAAGATAGACCACAACTCTCCTAAATGGTTTTCAATGGGCGTACCTGACAAAGCAAAGACTGCTGGCACCACAAACTGGCGCAAACTCTGAGCAATCTTGGTCTGAGCATTTTTCATGACCTGGGCCTCATCTAAGAAGAGAAAATCAAAAGCCATCTCTTGATAAAGCTCGCTGTCTTGACGAAAGGTGGCATAGCTAGTCACATAGATTTGGTGATTTTCAGAAAGAATTGCTTCTCGATTCGCTTTCAAACCATGAACGACAGCCAAATCCAACTGTGGGGCAAATTTCCTGAATTCATCTGCCCAATTGTAGATCAAACCTGACGGCGCTAAAATTAAGACTCGACTATCTTCGGTCACCTGACTAGTCAAAAAAGCAATAGTTTGCAGTGTTTTTCCCAGTCCCATATCATCGGCTAGGATGCCACCAAAGCCATAGTGGTGAAGCATCTGGAGCCAACGGACTCCCTTTTCCTGATAGTCTCTCAAACTCGTCTGCACCCGTATATCTCCCAAAGGAAAATCCTCTGGATGGGTCAAATCATGAGCTAAATGCTGAAATTCTTCCGAGAAGGAGATCCGATCTCGACCTTCAAAAAGCTGAGAAAGGCTATAAGCCAGAGATTTTCGCGCTTTGAAAGAACCATCTTTTAGCTCAACCCCCAGTTCCTGCAAATTCTGACGGATCTGCTTGGTTTCCTCATCAAAAAAGTATACTTGGTCAGAAGAACTGATATAGAAATCCTGATTGCTACTCAGTGCTTTGAGAGCTTGATCAATCTCTTCCTGGGCAATCCCTTGGAAATCAAATTGGATTTCCAATAATCCTCCCTTGGACTCAATCTGAACCTGAGGAGCTTGGACGCTGTAGAGCTGATTCATCTCATCAGATAAGGAGACTTGGCCCAATTTCTCAAAAGCTGGAATCGTATGGTGAAAGAAAGAATAAACTGCCTCTGGCTTCAAAGCCTGTCTCCAAGACTGAAAATCAGCCTCAAAACCAGCCCCTAAACAGACTTGAAATAGTTGGTTTTCCAAGACGGCATCGCTTGAAAATGGTAATTGTTCCAGCTGTTGGCGACTAGTCACCTTAACATCTCCATAGTCAAACTGGATATTCAAACGGATGAGGCCGTCATCCTCCCTATCAAAGTAAAAGATTGGTGAAAAGGGTCTGATTTGCAAGCGCTCAGGAGCAGAAACTGTGCCCAGCTGTCCAAACAAAGGCAAACAGGTGGCTAGGCGATCACGATCACTGTTGTCAAACTGGAGGCATTTTCTCCCTCTCTCCTCCTGAGGAAGCTCCTTGATTTCCTTTAGGAGGCTGATTTGTTTAGGGTTTAAGAGATAAAGATTCCCCTTACGAAAGAGAACCGCTCCCCCATAGAATATGTTAACTCGCTCACTTTCAGAAATCTCCATCTCAAAATAATCGGGAAACTCCTGCACGGCAAAAGAGAAAAGGTTTGCTTCTGGATCTAAATCATGAAAGAGAAGATTTTCATAACTAGTAATCTGGTGCTCAAAATGAAAATCTTCCAAGTTCATCAGCAACTCCACTCCCTGCTCAAAAAAACTCAGAGGGAAAAAGAGGTGACGACCTTGATTGGGGAAAAAGAGCTCTTGACTCAGTCCCTCCTCAATCAAGCCACATAAAAAAGTAAGAACTTCTTGACTAGCTGTATCAAAAGCATCCCAAGACAAGTCGTTTTCATAGTGTTTCCCAATCATATATGGCTTTCGATGGACCAAGACCTTCAAAAAGAGAGGGATGTCACGAATGACATAATATTTTTGACTATCAACTAAACCGATTCGGAGAGTCCAAAGGAGGCGATTGGTCCCAGCTTCCACCTGACCTTGAGCCGACAAAGTGTAGATTTTCTCTTTCTTCTGAGGTTGGATACGCTCCAAAAAACTACCGCCAAAACTAACCTTGGTTTCGACCTCTTCTTGCTCTTCATGTCCTTTTTCTAAGGCTTGTAAAATCACCTGGCCTTCTTCATCATTTTTCAGATAATGCTCGAGCGCTGCGAGGTGAACACAGTAACCTCTTTTTTGGAAAAAATCGCAAGCACAAAAAACCAGATCATCCTCTAAACTGTAGCGCAAGTCTTCTCCCGCCACACGAGTATAGAGGCGATTCCCTTTTTCCTTGATAATCTCAATGTCGCCTGTTTCATAGAGTGTAACACCCTCCATGCGCAACTTCCCCGGAATCAATTTAGCCATAGTTACCCCTTTATCTTATCTTTTCATTATACCACATTTTCCCCTATGAAAATAGCCTTCTAGGAAGACTTTTCTCCTAGAAGGCTGGATTTTTAAAGTGTAGCAAAAGTGGTCACGATGCGTTGGCAAACCTCTTCCAGTACTGACTTCGGCATAGCCACATTGAGGCGGGCATGAAGAGTTCCCTCCTCTCCAAAGTCCAAACCTCGGTTCAAGATAACCTTGGCTTCATTCTTCAAAAGCTCTTGCAAGCGGTCATCCGTTAGGTCATAGGCTGAAAAATCAAGCCAGATCAAGTAGGTACCTTGCGGTTTCATGACCTTAATCTTGGTTTCGTTGCCCAAAACATCCACTACATAGTTAATGTGATCCTCGATGACTTCCTTTAACTCTCCTAACCAGTCCTTACCATAACGGTAGGCAGCTTCTGTCGCCAAATAACCCAAGCCTGAGATTTCATGCTGGTTATTGGCCAACTGGCGTTTTTGGAAAGCAACACGAAGCTTGGGATTTTCAATAACTGCATAGGAATTCTTGGTCCCAGCAATATTAAAGGTCTTAGTGGCACTACTCAAGATAAGGGCAAAGTCTTTAAAGGCGGGATCAATAGTGTTAAAAGACTGGTGTTTGTGACCAAAGAGGGCCAAATCTTGGTGAATCTCATCTGAAACCAACAAAACACCATGTTTTTGGCAGAGATGCCCAATCTTTTCTAACACTTCCTTTTCCCAAACACGTCCACCAGGATTGTGGGGATTGCAAAGGATATAAAGCTTCACATCCTCTTCCACCAATTCCTTCTCCAGCTGGTCAAAGTCAATCTCAAACAGCCCATCCTTTTCCACCAAAGAGTTGGTAATTAATCTGCGATTGTTCAGTTTGACACTGCGAGCAAAAGGTGGATAGACCGGTGTGTTAATCAGAACAGCCTCTCCTTCTTTTGTAAAGGCTTGAATGGCTGTTGAAATAGCTGGTACCACACCCTCGATAAAGACGAGGGCATCCTTATCAAAGTGATAGCCATGTTGTGTGGCTTCCCAGTCCTGAACCGACTCAATCAAAGCATCACTGGCATAGGTATAGCCATAGACCAACTGATCTGCGTAGGCTTGTACAGCTTGTCGAACTTCAGGCAAAACCACAAAGTCCATATCTGCTATCCAAGCTGGTAGAACTTCTCGATCAGCTTCCGCTTCTTTCCATTTATAGGTATGATGCCCAAAACGATTGGGCAGGCTTGTAAAATCATATTTTCCCATATCTATCTTATCCTTCCAAAGCTTGTCGCAAGTCCGCAATCAAATCTCTGGCATCCTCAATCCCAATTGACAAGCGCAAGAGGTCATCTGTTAAGCCATAGGAATGACGCACTTCTGCTGGAATATCCGCATGGGTTTGAGTCGTCGGATAGGTGATCAGGCTTTCCACCCCACCTAAACTCTCAGCAAAAGAGAAGACCTTGAGGCTATTTAAAATATGAGGAATACGTTTTTCATCCACTACTTTAAAGGAAATCATCCCCCCACGTCCTGTATAGAGCACTTCCTTAACAGCAGGTGAATCCTTCAAAAAAGCAACCACTTCTTGGGCATTGGCTGTCGAACGTTCCATACGAAGAGGTAGAGTTTTGAGACCACGAATCAACTGATAACTATCAAATGGTGACAAGACCGCACCAGTCGTATTCAAATTGTAGAAAAGTTGCTCATATAGTTCTAAACTATTAGTCACAACCACCCCAGCTAAAACATCATTGTGCCCTGCTAGATACTTGGTAGCAGAATGAAGAACGATATCCGCACCATCTTCAATCGGTCGTTGGTAAATTGGGCTGTAGAAGGTATTGTCCACCACTACCCTGGCACCCTTGGCATGTCCTAGTTTGGCTAGTTTGGCAATATCAAATTCCAACATCAAGGGATTGGTTGGTGTTTCGATATAGAGAACATCCACATCCTTTTCTAACTCAGCAATTAGCTCTTCTTCTGTATTGGCATAGGTAAAATGGAACCGGCCTTCTTGCTCGACTTGGTTGAACCAACGGAAAGAACCTCCATACAGATCGCGCACAGCCAAGACTTTACTTCCTACTGGAAAAACACTAAAGGCCAGTACAATCGCAGCCATACCTGAACTCGTCGCAAGGGCATAGTCTGCTGATTCAATCGCAGCCAAGACTTCCTCCGCCTTACTCCGAGTTGGATTTTTAGTACGAGTATAGTCAAATCCCGTAGACTGACCGAACTCTGGATGCTGATAAGTTGTTGAAAAATGAAGTGGCGTCACCAAGGCACCTGTTGCCTTATCTGACTTGATTCCCGCCTGGGCCAAAATTGTGTTGATGTGTAGTTCTTTGCTCATACAATACCTCCAAATCTATAGTAACTATTGTACCACTTATTTTCACTAACTCATTTTCTTGTTTTCAAGAGCTAGTTATAGTTTCAAACTATATAAAAACGATAGTTCCTTGAGAAACTATCGTTTTTCCTGTTGAATAGACTGGTTATTTAACGTGTTTTGCCAGTTCTTCTTGGGCTTTTTTATTTGATTCTTCTTTTTCTTTCAGCCATTTTTCTTTCGCTTTTTCATACTCATCAGCCGTTACAGTCTTATCTTGTAACTTGAGATACTTGTATGATTCGACACCCTTATTTCCAGCTTGTGAGAATGGTGATGAGAATGGAACTGTCTTTCTCAAGGTCGGTGTTCCACCCTGAGAAACGTTTGGAATTGCAAGGGCGCTATCAACGAGCCAAGCTTGAATTTCAGCATATTTTTCATAACGTTTTGCTGGATCTTGCTCCTTGTTCGCTTCTTCTAACATTTGAGTGTAAGTATCCAGACCAACTGCCTTAGCCTTGTCATTGACCTCACCTGGTTCTAGACCAATATTTTGCAACATACCGCCGTTATTGACATTTAAGATATCAAGATAGCTTGATGGATCCAAGTAGTCAGCACTCCAACCGCCATTATAGATATCAAAGTCTTTTTGAGCTGCGGTTTGAGCGAGGTAGCTAGAGTTGTCAAAGTCATCTGTTGATAGCTGTTGGATATCGATAACCACATTCTCAGCTCCTAGAACAGATTCGATGGATTGTTTCAAAGAACTTGCTTCAAGTACACCTTTTTTAGCTGATTGGTCAACTGTTACATCCAAGTGGATTGGAAATTGCACACCCTTAGCTTCCAATTCTTTCTTGGCTTCTGCAAATTTAGCTTTAGCCTTGTCAGGATTGTAGTATGGATCTTGTGCATCTGCAAAGTTGATTCCTTGCCATTCTTGGCCATAGTTGACCATCTTTTCTGAAACAACATCGCCAAAGTCTTTTCCGTTGATACTTACAAATGTTGGAGGTACAACCAAGTTACGAATAATCTTTGTTGCTCCGTCCTCCCCTTGAGATTGTGCTCCATAGGCTGTACGGTTATAAGCATAGTTGAAGGCTTGACGGAAGTTTTTATTCAGAACTGCTTCTTGGGTTGATTTCTTTTCGATATCAGAGGACTTAGACGTGAAGTTATAAGATTTTCTGTCCAAGTTGAAGTTCAAGTAATAAGAAGTTGCATTTTGCATACTATAGATGATGTTATCCTTGTTCTTCTCTTTAATTCCTTCAAAGCTTGAGCTATTTGGATAGAGACGCGCGTAGCTATAGACTCCTTCTACAAAGTTACGTGCTAGTGCATCTTGGTCACTACCATCATAATAGGCCAATTTCACATCATCCACAAAGACATTTTTTTCATCCCAGTAGTTGGGATTTTTCTTGAATTCGATAACAGATTTTGAAACAAAAGATTTCATTAAGAAAGGTCCATTGTACAAAATACTAGAAGGGTCTACCTTACCAAAGTCATCCCCTTTTGATTTTAAGAAATCTGCATTGACAGGGAAGAGAATGGTTGAAGTTGTTTTAGAATTCCAATAAGGTTCTGGACGTGTCAAAGTATACTGAACTGTTTGGTCGTCAATCGCCTTAACACCGACAGTTGAAAAGTCACTTGTTTTCCCGTTGATATAGTCATCCAAACCTGCTACAGAGTCTTGAACAAGGTACAAGGCTTCAGATTTTTTATCAGCAGCATATTTCAAACCTGTGACAAAGTCTTGGGCCGTTACAGGGGCGTATTCTTCACCCTCATAAGTATACCATTTTGCATCCTTACGCAATTTGTAAGTATAGGTCAAACCGTCCTGGGAAACAGTCCAATCCTCTGCCAATGATGGAACATAGTTACCGTATTGGTCATTTTCCATCAACCCATCCACCAAATTGGTCACGATGTCATTGGTTGTTGCACGGTTTTCAGCAAGATAGTTCAAACTAGATGGATCGCTCGAATAAACATAGTTATATGTTTTAGTAGCGCTACTTGAATTTCCACATGCGCTCAGTAAGATACCTGCGCTTAACACGACACTTGCAAGTGTCAGATACTTGGCCTTAGACTTTTTCATTTCCAGAACCTCCTGTTTAAAAGTTTTGTCTTATTATACAGCTTTGGTTTTATTTAGTCAAGTGATTTCTGAAGAAAAACTTAAAAAAGCATATTTTTTGCTCTTAATTTTAGAAAAAGTTCTTTTTTTTTAAGAAAAATGTAGTATAAAAACCTTTCTATTAAAGAAAGGTTAAATTCATTACTTTTATTTATAAATCTTTTTACGATATTTTCAATCGTGTACGTAGTCGGTCTGCTTGAGCTTTGCCGATTATCTTGTCTAAGAGTCGTGTCCGTAGGCTCATCAAACCATAAAGACCTCCTCCAAGCCCTCCGATGAGGGCCACATAAAGGAAACTCCAGAAACGTCCACTTGGTTGGAAGATAAAACCGATTATCCACTGCAAGAAGCCAACTAGGATAAACATGACGAGGGTCAAGATGGTAATCAAAATGGTTCGCTTCAATATAATCTTTCGACGAGCTCCCGTTACCTGACAGATGTCTCGGTACATCAAGACATTTGGAATAATCAAGCCGATAGTCGTTGAAATCAAGGGACCGTAACTGTGGAAAATAGCAATGGTTGGCAATTGCAAGACGATCTTAGCAATGGAACCATAGATAAAGTAAAGAACTGCCTTGCGGTTGCGGAACATGGCCTGAAGCATGGGAGACAAGACCATATACAAGCCTAGGATAGTAGACTGCAAAACTGCAAAGACAAATAAGCCCATGGCCAGACTATCTGGCTTACCGTAAAAGACTGTATAAAGAGGCTCCCCTACCATGACCACTCCAACCGTTGCCGGCAGTAGAAATAAGAAGAGCATGGTGAGGCTATCTTGGACTAGGCGAGCCGCCGCCTGCAAGTCGCCTTTTACATAGTTTTCCGTCAACAGCGGCAAGCCAACACTCCCAATGGAAACTCCCACAGAGATTAAAATCATGGTAATTTTATTCGGATTGGCAGAAAAATAAGAAAACATGACAACCAAGTCTTCATTGCTATAGTTGGTAAACCACTTCATACTATTGATAAAGGTCATCTGGTCTAAAATCTGGAAGAGCTGGATGGCTGATCCTGTCAGGATAAAGGGAATGGCTTCCTTTATGGTATCGACTAAGAGTCGCTTACTATTGATTTTATCCCGTGTTTCAAAAACTCTTTTGAGCAAACCTTCTTGGGCAAGAAAGTAGATCAAAACTGCAAAACTTGCCACCATCCCCACAAAGGCTGCAAAGGTCGATTGGGTAACGGCTGATAAGTAGTCACCAGAACCCATCTTCATAATGAAGAAGGTTGCCATCAACATCCAGATAACACGGATTACCTGCTCGGCGATTTGACTCATAGCATAGGGTTTCAGGTTATTCATCCCTTGGAAGAATCCTCGGATGACACTCATAGATGGGAAAATCAAGACTGCCCAAGCCAAGCTCTGCATGATGGGAATCAGGTCTTTCCCCACACCTGACAAATCTGCTAACCAGGGAGAAAAGAGATACAAGACCAAAGCAAAGACTAAGCCCAAGCCCGTCATAAAGCTTAGGAAACTCCGAATCAAGGCAAAGCTATGCTCTTCTTCTCGCATGGTATTGTACTTAGCCACTTGTTTGGCGACTGCAACAGGGATACCCGCTGTCGAAATCAGCAAGAACCAGGCGTAAATATTGTAGCCCATGGTAAAGAGACCATTGGCCTTAGCGGCATAAGTCCCCATCCAGATATACCAGGGAATAATGTAGATAGCACCAAGGAGGCGACTAATAAAGTTACTAGCTGTTAGCCAAGCAGTTCCTCGCAACATCTGGGCCTGCTGGTGATTGTTTTCGTTAGACATAGCTTCCTCATTCAATTTTGATAACTAGGAAAAGTTCCTTATCTTCCATTATAAACTTTTCCTTGTTACTTGTAAAATTCGGGCTTGAAGTTTATAATAGAAAGTATGATTAAGATTGAAACCGTATTAGATATTTTAAAGAAAGATGGCCTTTTTCGCGAGATTATTGATCAAGGACATTACCACTACAACTACAGTGAGGTTGTTTTTGATAGCATCAGTTACGACAGCAGAAAAGTAAAAGAAGGCACTCTTTTTTTTGCAAAAGGTGCTGCCTTTAAAAAAGAATATCTACTCTCAGCTATCTCGCAGGGGTTAGGTTGGTATGTAGCTGAAATGGACTACGAGGTCGGTATTCCTGTTATTGTCGTGAACGACATTAAGAAAACCATGAGTTTGATTGCTATGGAATTCTATGGCAATCCACAAGAGAAACTCAAAATTCTCGCTTTCACAGGGACAAAAGGAAAGACAACAGCAGCGTACTTTGCTTACCACATCCTATCTCAACGCTACCCAACAGCTCTCTTGTCAACTATGAATACAACTCTGGATGGCAAGACCTTCTTTAAATCTTCCTTCTCAACACCTGAAAATATCGATCTTTTCGACATGATGGCTCAGGCTGTTAAGAATGGAAGAACCCATCTTGTAATGGAAGTCTCTAGCCAAGCCTATCTTGTTCATCGAGTCTATGGTCTGACCTTTGATGTAGGTGTCTTTCTTAACATCACTCCTGACCATATCGGTCCGATTGAGCATCCAAGCTTTGAAGATTACTTCTACCACAAACGTCTCTTGATGAAAAATAGCCGAGCAGTTGTCATTAATAGCGACATGGACCATTTTTCTGTATTGAAAGAACAAGTGGAAGATCAAGAACATGACTTCTATGGTAGCCAGTCAAGTAACCAAATCGAGAACTCCAAAGCCTTTAGCTTTTCCGCTACAGGTAAACTCGCTGGTGATTATGATATCCAACTCATCGGTCACTTCAATCAAGAAAATGCAGTTGCTGCAGGACTTGCCTGCCTCCGTCTCGGATCCAGTCCGGAGGACATCAAAAAAGGGATCGCTGCAACCCGCGTTCCTGGACGTATGGAAGTTCTCACTCAGAAAAATGGAGCCAAGGTCTTCATCGACTATGCCCACAATGGTGATAGTCTGAAAAAACTGATTTCTGTTGTAGAAACTCATCAAACTGGAAAGATTTCTCTGGTTCTCGGTTCGACTGGAAACAAGGGTGAAAGTCGCCGCAAAGACTTTGGCCTCCTCCTCAATCAACATCCCGAGATTCAAGTCTTTCTCACCGCGGATGATCCAAACTATGAGGATCCAATGGCCATTGCTGAAGAAATCAGTAGCTATATCAGTCATCCTGTTGAAAAGATTGCCGATCGTGAACAAGCCATCAAGGCGGCCATGGCCATCACAAATCAAGAACTCGATGCCGTGATTATTGCTGGTAAGGGAGCTGATTGTTACCAAATCGTCCAAGGAAAGAAAGAAGACTATCCTGGAGACGCAGCTATCGCAGAACGTTATCTATAAAAAAAATCAAGGGAAACATTCCCTTGATTTTTTTAGTCTTCTTTTTTAAATGAATTTTTAAGACCTTCAACGGCACCTTCTACAGCACCTTTAGCATCTTCTACAACTTCTTTTGCTTTGGCAACTGTTTTTTCTACAGCACCTTCTGCTTCAGTTTTGCTATCACCAGTAACTTTCCCAAATCCTTCTTTGATAGCACCAGTTGCTTGTTCCAATTTATTTTCAAGTGACATAGCTCTGTCTCCTTTGCTTTTAATACGATAAACGTTATCGCTTACATTCAGTTTATGCTTATTCTTTAGCAAAGTCAAACAATCTGCTCAAAATGTAGCAATTAAGGTAAATAGAAAGTCAACCGTTCCTTGTCGAAATCAACAGCCAACTCATACTTCCCTTCTTCGTTTTGCACAACATATCCTAAAACGACTAAACTATCCACAAAGATATCACGGCGTTTCTGCATGAGCTGGTCCTTTTTGAGAAACTTCAGTAAAAAAGTCGTCATATACTTGAGGGCGTACTCAGGATTAACATCCCCTAAAATAGCATAGAGTTCCTGCTGTTTTTCTGTCAAAGGAGATTGATTCTTGACCTTGTAGAAATAGTTAGACAGGGTCATTTTTGTTCGCCCAAAGTCAGTCTTTTCAACTAAGGTAGCTGCATTGGTTTGATTGCGTAATTCTGTCTCAAAAGTCTTCTTCAGCAAGGCTTGATAGACTGGACTGTCCTCTCTGATAAAAATTTCTTGGTCAAGGGCTAAATCATCCGTAGATTCTAAAAAAGGGAGATTGAGAAAATAGCGTTTGTTTTCCCTTCGGATCAAGCCTGCCTTAATATACTCTTCCATGAGTTTATCAACTGCCACATCTGGAAACTGAGCCTTAATTTCTCGTAGAATCACATCGTCATGCTGGTCCAGATAGTCCACCAAATCTATAAAAAATGGCTGTCGAGTCAAACGAGAAGGATTAAAAATCTGAATCATGAAGATTCCTTTCTTTACATTCTAATAGATCGGATGCTGCTAGTTGACTGGGATTGGTCCCTAGCTGGTTCAGAGGCACAGGAAGTTCGAGTTTCCTGTAATAGTCCCTCCAAAAATCACTAATCTCCTGCTCCCCGTCCCCAAATTGCATCGGAATAGTCTCAAAAATAGGAAGAATTTCCGCGATATACTGGGAGCAATAAAAGCCAGACCCATCTGGATAAAAAGAGGCATTATAGGGTGCACCTAAATGTTTGCTTGCTCTTTCCTTTACCAAGTCAGCTTCCAGCTCTGGATATACATAAAGATCGTAGAGATGAGTTGGGTCAAAAAATTCAGCCGGTTCTTGACAAATAACACCTGCTTGCCCACTAGCATGGTAGATCAATCCATCCAAAAAGATGGCTACATGACTATAGTACCCCGTAGAAGCCTGGATGGCTTGCCCCATATCTGAAAGGTCCTTCACAAAAATCAAATCACCATTTTCTAACATCTTTCTCTCCTAGAAAAAAAGGAGCCGAAACCCCTTTAGCTATAAGGAAAACATCGTTTTCTCGTGTCAATCTCTAGTCAAATAACTGCCACTTGACAATTCATTAACTATATTCTAAGAATCACTCTAGCTGAAAATAATAAAGTAGCACCAAACTTCCAAAAGACAGGGCTAAGTAGAGGATCCCTATTTGCAATCCATACAAATACCAAAAACTACCACTAACCAAAATAAAAATCGATGTCTCTGCAACGAGGCGGTGCCATTTTTTAAAAGCATGTGGAGATTTTGGTGCCATATATCGCGCCCAAAATAAGATTAATAGAACTGCTAGAAGAAAAAATAGGAATTTTTCCTGCCAAGAAATTTGTATCACAGACACGGAGAAAAGACCAAGTATTGCGACAACCTCAACCAAAAAGCGCAGTCCTTCAATCAATCGCATCATGCTATCACCTTCTATGAATAGTCAAATTAACAGTTCCAAATATTCCTTAAGAATTACCCATTAAAGCTTTCAGTCAACTGTGGCACCACTTGTTTCTTACGTGAAACAGCACCTGGAAGGAAAGCGTGGTTGTTTTCAAGTTTGAAATTGAAAGCTGCTTCGACCTTGTCCATGTTTGAACCAAGAGCAAGGATTTCTGAGTTTGAGTTGACGATGTCTGTAATCATCAAAACAAAGTCAGAGTAGCCGTTTGCTGCATTAGCCGCTTGCATTGCATCTTCAATTTCTGCTTGGCGTTCCAAGACTTCAGCAATATCAACTGTGTTAACCTGAGCAACACGAACCTTATTTCCGTTGAGTTCAAATGTCTTAGCATCGATGTCAATCAATTCTTCAGCAGATTTACTAGCCAAGTTTGTACCAGCTTTCAGCATAGCCAAACCGTACTCTTCCAAGTTGACACCAGCTAATTCTGCCAATTCAGGAGCAATGACTTTATCAGATGGGTGAGTTGTTGGTGATTTCAAAAGAAGAGTATCTGAAATCAAACCTGAAAGCATCAAACCTGCGATTTCTTTAGGAACTGCCACACCATGTTCTTTGAACATGCGGTAAACGATAGATGAAGCTGATCCAACTGGTTCCAAACGCATGTAAAGTGGGCTTGCAGTTTCAAAGTTAGCCACACGGTGGTGGTCCACAACACCGTAAACTTCTACTTCAGCGATATCTGATACTGACTGTTGGAATTCATTGTGGTCAGTCAAGATGACTTGTTCTGCACCTTCTGCTTTAGCAGATGTGATGACGCGTGGTGCTTCTACACCAAAATAGTTCAAAACAAAAGCTGTTTCTTCATTAGGAGTTCCAAGTGCTACAGCTTCTGTGTCCAATCCATAAGCCTCTTTTGCAAGGTAAGCAAAGGCTACAGATGACCCGATGGCATCTGAGTCTGGATTTTGGTGACCAAATACTAGAATCTTAGACATGATAATACCTCTTTAAATTTATTCATCTTATTTTAGCACTTTTTTCCTCTTTTGACAAAAGTAAGAGGAGTCAAAAGACTCCTCGTTAGATATCAATATGGTTGACTAGATTTTTCTCTTGATTTTCGGATAAAAATCGTTCTTTCTGTGGACGTTTCTTACGTTTGAGGAGAGATTCGGCAGACATGGCTTCTTCCTTACTAGCAAAACCCTCTACATAGATGAGTTTGACTGGCAAGCGAGCTCGGGTATACTTGGCTCCCTTACCACTATTATGAACGGCAAGGCGCCTCTTCACATCCGTTGTATAGCCCGTATAGTAAGAACCGTCGCGACACTCCACCACATACATATAGGCCTTATGATCCATAGTAAATCTCTTGAATTTCTGGTGTATAAGAACCATCATCATTGTGAACGATGAGTGGTGGCAAGACCTTAAAGCCACTGGTCGATCCATCCTTGATAGCTTCGATTAAGAGCATATTAGCCTCCTTCTCACGTTTAGGATAGACAAATTGCAGGCGCTTGGGTGCCAAATTATGGCGTTGAAGCATGTCTAAGATATCCAAGAGCCGATCTGGACGATGAACCATGGCCAAACGGCCATTAGACTTGAGAATACTCTGAGCACTACGGCAAATTTCTTTTAGGTTAGTCGTAATTTCGTGTCTGGCCAGAAGGTAATGTTCACTCTCGTTCAGATTAGAATGCGGATCCACCTTAAAATAAGGCGGATTGCACAAAATCATATCCACCTTACTTCCCTGAATGTGGGCAGGCATATTTTTCAAATCATCACAGATGACCTGCATCTGCTCTTCCAAGCCATTCAACTGAACCGAACGCTCTGCCATATCCGCCAAGCGCTCCTGAATCTCTACAGATATTATCCGCGCCTGAGTACGTGAACTAGCAAAAAGTCCCACTGCACCATTTCCAGCACAAAAGTCCACAATTAAACCCCGTTTAGGGAAGCGAGGAAAGCGTGATAAAAGAACACTATCCACCGAATAGCTAAACACCTCTCTATTTTGGATGATTTTGATATCTGTCGAAAAGAGCTGATTGATTCGCTCTCCTGGTTTTAATAATTGTTCTTCTTTCATACTTTTATTATAACAAATAATGTTAATATTACAAATGGTTTAGATAATCGTATTTATGGCTTCTTCTTTAAATGCTCTAATGCCTCACGCGTCCAAACAGGCATCATTCGTCCAAGTGGTGCAAAACCGTGCTTGATCCGATCATTTGAAAAACGTCTCCGTCTTGGCAATTGATGTTTTTCCTCTTCCAAGGTACGGATAGAAAGACTAGCCTTCCCAGTGTATTCGTCAAAATCCACCACCTGAACTTGGACTTCATCACCAATTTTTAAAATGTCATAGATATTTTCAATAAATCCCGTCCGAATCTCCGAGATGTGAATCAGCCCTGTCACCCCTGTCTCTAACTCAACAAAGGCACCATAGGGCTGAATTCCTGTAATACGCCCAGTTAGCTTATCACCAATTTTCATTCTAGTCCTCAATTTCAATCGTTTCAATTACTACATCTTCAACTGGTTTGTCCATTGCACCAGTCTCAACAGCTGCAATGGCATCCAAGACCGCAAACGATTCTGCGTCCACCAATTGCCCAAAAACAGTATGGCGACGGTCAAGGTGAGGAGTTCCACCTTGTTCTGCATAAATCTCAGCGATTGGTTCAGGCCAGCCACCACGCGCAATCTCTTTCTTAGAGTACGGCAAATGTTGGTTTTGAACGATAAAGAACTGGCTACCATTGGTATTTGGACCCGCATTGGCCATAGAAAGGGCACCACGGATATTGTAAAGTTCTTCTGAAAATTCATCTTCAAAAGAGTCGCCGTAGATTGACTCACCACCCATACCAGTACCAGTTGGATCTCCACCTTGGATCATAAAGTCCTTGATAATACGATGGAAAATCACACCATCATAGTAACCGTCTTTTGACAGAGCAACAAAGTTGGCTACTGTTTTGGGAGCATGTTCAGGGAAGAGCTTGATACGCAAGTCTCCGTGATTTGTTTTAATGGTCGCAAGCGGACCTTCTACTGCTTCAATGTCTACTTGTGGGAAATGCAATTCTTTTTCTACCATACCAAATCCTTCTAAGGCATCAAAAATGCCATCTTCTTCTACTGTTTTTGTAATATAATCTGCTTTTTCTTTGATTTTATCATGGGAAACACCCATAGCAATACTGATTCCAGCATAATCAAAGAGTTCCAAGTCATTGAGACCATCCCCAAAGACCATAACATTCTCTGGTTTCAAGCCTAGATGTTCTACAACCTTGGCAACACCAGTGGCTTTTGAACCTGAAATCGGCACGATATCTGATGAATGTTCATGCCAACGCACCATGCGAAGTTTACCAGAGAGACTATCTGGTAACCGCAAGTCATCCCCTTTTTCCTCAAAGGTCCACATCTGGTAAATGTCCGCTTTTTCATGGAAGTTAGGATCCACATCCAAGTTTGGATAAATGGGATCAATAGCCTCACTGATCAGTTCTGTTCGCGTGGAGAGTTTAGCAGAATGACTTCCAACTAAACCATACTCAATTCCCTCTTCCTTCGTCCAAGAGACATACTCCTCAACATCTGACTTGTCAATCTGATGTTGATAAATGACCTGACCTTTTTTATCTTCTATATAGGCCCCATTTAGGGTTACAAAAAAGTCAGGTTTGAGCTCTCGAATCTCTGGAACGACACCGAAAATACCACGACCAGAGGCAATTCCTGTTAAAATTCCTTTTTCACGTAACTGTTTAAAGACAGTGGGAATTGTAGCTGGAATAAAACCTGTCTTTGACGTACGCAAGGTATCATCAATATCAAAAAAGACGATTTTAATCTTTTTTGCCTTGTATTTTAATTTCGCATCCATCTCTCTACCTCTTTTCCATCACTCTTTCCATTATACCATAAAGCTGATGAAATTCCCTTTATGAAAAAAGATGAAAATCCTATCAAAAAGAGAGCCAGAAAAACTAGCCCTCTCTTTTCATCCTAGAACATCTCTAGAGCAATCATGGTAATCATCGTTGCATCATAGTAGTTGTCCGAAGGTAAATCTTGTGTGAAAATGTATTTATTTTGCTGAAGAAGTTTCAGATAGCCTTCTCCCTTGTCAGACGCGTAGGTAATCGGTGCCAAGAAACTACCTGCCTGGTATTGATTGAGGGCCGTTCCATTCAAGTCATAGCCAGCATAAATGCGTTGCTCTTTCATAAAGAAATCCATCATCTTTTGAACGAGTTTTTGGCTTCTTTCATCCTGGCTCTGTGACAAGTGATAAGGCAAACGGCAAGCGTTATAAGAGTACGCCCCATCGTATTGAGATTCGATAGTGTTGGCATCAACAAGACGTGCCCCTGACTTCTCAGCCCAGATAAAGTCTGGCAAGAGACCCGTATCAGAATGAGAACTGATTTGCTCCAATTGCCCAAGCATCTTATCCTTAACATCTAACCACTGTTTGTTTCCAGTCAGGTCATAGAAAGACTGGAAATAGTGAGGAAGAGTATCAGATGTCCGCATCAAGTAATAATAATCAGAATCCTTGTTTGCCCAGTTTCCTACTGTTAAAACACCTGTCTCTTCATTGTAGTTGTACTTAAGGATATCATCCAAGATTTTTTTAGCTTGCTCTTGGTATTCCTGCGCCTTATCTGGCCACTGTTTGGCAGCTTCAATTAAAGAATAAGCGATATAGAGATCTCCATCAGTTGCATTTTGTTTCTCGACCGTTTCGCTATCATTTTTGATCACTTGCTTCCAAGACATCAACTGCGTTCCCTCAATACGATGATTTTGATAATAGCGATAAAGACTCTCATAATCTGCTTGACTTGCTTGCCCTTTTTGGGCTGCTAAAACCGTTATGAGCATGCCGTAACTTTGGGCTTCAGATAGAACTGTTGTTCCCTCAGAATCATTCGTCGTACGAACATAAGACTGATTGCCTTTTGTAACAAGGAACTGTTGGCTCCATTGGCTGTAAATTCGATTACGCATCTCGATTTTAGTCCTTCCTCTTGCCAAAAACAAGGCTAAACAAAAGATAGAAAGAATGAGCACAAACCAGACATATTTTAATTTATTCGTTTTCATAGAACCTCCTATCCTGCAAATCGCTTGGTTTTAACCCACTTGGTTTCTTTTCGTCGGAGTACTTTATCCAGCACGATTGAAGAAATGGAATCAATGGATACAACGATAAACATCTGTGCATAAGAGAAATAGGCTGCCAGGGCTAACCAGATTTGTTTAGTTGTTGCTTGTCCAAATTGACTTGCCAATGCTGTCATAATTTGCATCAAATAGAGACCAATCATGAGAATCCAGTTAAAGAGCATGAGCTGAGCGATGTAGATATTGTCCGCATCAAAAGCAAATGGAACCCTGACATCTGGGAAGAAAAGATTAAGACAGATCGCTAGCACATTCGCTAGGAAAATCAAATCCGAAAGAACAATAGCAAAGTTAAACCAAAAGAAAACACAAGAATAGTTAAAGACTTCTAGTTTAACGCGCCAGTTTGCTCTGCCAAATAAATGCTTAAAGTTCGAGAGAACAACTTCATAATTTCCTTTCGCCCAACGTTTCCGCTGCATATAGTAACTCTTTAAGGTCTCAGGTTCTTGTTGGAAAGCCTCTGAATTATAGGCAAGGGCAATCAATTTACCACTCTGCATGATTTTGAAGGAAATATCGGTATCCTCAGTTAAGGCACCATTTTTCCAACCACCGATACTCTTTACAAAGTCGGTTTGAATGATAAAGTTGGTTCCTGGGATACGCCCAATTTTAAAGAGATGCCACATCCCAACGTGGTGCACGCGCTGAGTAACAACGATCTCTTGGTTGATACAACGAGTCAAGAAATTTTGGTTGGCGTTTCGAGTCTTGTTGCGGCCAAAAGATGCCACATGACGTTCTGGATCCTTCATCACTTCTTTGACAAGGAAATAAAGAGCATTTTTTTTCAGGCATGGCATCTGCATCATAAACACAGATGTATTCGCCTGTTGCCATCTCCAAAGCATCGTTTAGAACGCCCGCTTTTCCTCCCGTACCAGTACGGTCGATAATGGTTAGATTTCTTCCTGCATATTCAGGCATGGCTTGTACAGACAAACATTCTGCATAGGTGTTATCCGAACAGTTATCCGCAAACAAGAGCAACTCCACACGGTCGTGAGGATAGTTCATATCCAAGATAGCTTTTGCCGTTTGGGCAATAACCACATCCTCATTATGGGCAGGAACAACAATCGTTACCTTAGGATAATAAGGTAGAGGCGAAGTGTCTACACGAAAATCACTGTGTTTAAACCAAAAGTGTACTGCCGAAAAGAGAATTACCAAGCCCCATGCTAGAGAAATCCAAATTGTAAGCAAGGTAAAAATCATTAACATTTGACTAATCATGATTCACCGCCTTAAAATTTTTGTTTACTCGATGGTAAAGAATATTGTATGCAATAAATAGTATGATAAAACAAATGCCAAAGGCGAGACTGAGTCCCAAAGCAATACCAAAAAATAGTTCGGTTAAAGTCATGTTCCCCTCCTAATATTCCACAATTACATCTGTCTCTAGTTGACGTTTGAGATGACTGGCGACATCCGCGTAGTCTTGGTATTTATCTTTATTATCAGAGTTAATCACCAAATAGCCTGTTTGGAACTGAATTCCTTGATTGCCATCTTCTCCATGAAAAACTAAACTGCTCAGTTTCTCCTGCAAACCATTCAAATAAAGTTCCTTCAAAGAATGTTGGCTTTTACTGGATAGAACGAGAAAATTACCATCCGAAACGTAATAGAGTTTATCATTGTAGCTCAATTCCTGAGCAATTACCTCTTGAATGCTACTGAGCATCTGGTTATGTTCTTTCGGTTTAATCTGGAAGAACAAATCTTCATGTGCCCAATGAATCAATAGAGATTGAACCGTAACATCACTTTGTTCAGTGACCATCGCTTGGTAATCTGCTCGCGCTTCGTCTTCCTGTTCTTGGACCTTTGAGGCCACCTTGAAGAAATAATAACGAACCTTAAGTAGAATCCCAATCAAAAGAGGAAAACTGATTAATAAAAAGACCAGTTGAATGATCGGGATATAAACCACACCCGCAACCAAAACGATAAGTCCAAAACCAAATGCTAAGATAAGGGTCCAAGTAAGCAAAAGGTCAGATAATACCAACACTGCAAACAAGGCTAAAGCTAAAAAAAAGATTTGTTCTAAAATGATTGCTCGAGCATACAAAAAACAAAGCACCAAAAGAATGACCTCACAAGCAAGCAAAGCCATAAGCCAGTTTTTAAATTGACTCCAATTTTTCATTTTATCTTATTTCCCCCCTTTGAATTCCGATACAGAAGTCGCTGCCCCAAAGTACTGTTGAATGGATTGTACGATTCGTTCAGAGGCTCTTCCATCTCCATAAGGATTTGGTGCCTGAGACATTTGTCTATAAAGAGTTTCATCTGTTAAGAGTGCTGCCATCGCTTCTTTCACACGTACTGGATCCGTACCAACTAGCTTCAAGGTTCCTGCACGAACACCTTCTGGACGTTCCGTTGTGTCACGAAGGACAAGGACAGGTTTGCCGAGAGAAGGCGCCTCTTCCTGAACACCTCCAGAGTCAGTCATGATAAAATAGCTTCTTGAAGCCAAATTATGAAAATCAAGTACATCTAAAGGCTCAATCAAGTGAATACGATCGTGACCAGCTAAGATATCGTTTGCTGCTTCTTGCACAGCAGGGCTAAGGTGAACAGGATAAACAACTTCAATTTCCTGATGAAGATCGACCATCTCACGTAAAGCTGCAAAGACATTTCTCATTGGTTGACCTTGATTCTCACGACGATGCATGGTTACTAATACAAGTTTCTTATCTGGATCCAATTGATCTAAAACTTCATGATAGTAATCCGATTGAACGGTTAGTTTCAAGGCATCAATGGCTGTATTTCCCGTAATGACAATAGCAGACTCAGGGTGATTTTCCTTGAGGAGATTTTCTTTACTCTCACTAGTTGGAGCAAAATAGAGATCCGCTAGGTTATCAGTCATCTGACGATTCATTTCTTCTGGGAAAGGAGAATACTTATCAAATGTCCTTAGGCCAGCTTCAACGTGGCCGATTCGTACCTGATTATAGAAAGCAACTAAACTTGCTGCAAAAGTTGTTGTTGTATCTCCATGAACAAGAATTATATCTGGAAGTTCTTGCTTAACAACTGGATCAAACTTTTCTAAAATTTTTCCAGTAATGTCTAAGAGGGATTGATTTTTCCCCATAATATCCAGGTCATAATGTGGCTCGATGCTAAACGTTTCAAGAACTTGATCAAGCATTTGACGGTGCTGAGCTGTCACAACTGTGATCGTCTCAATGCTGTCACTATGTTTTTGCAATTCTAACACTAAAGGGGCCATTTTAATAGCTTCTGGTCGTGTTCCAAAAACAACCATCACTTTCAGTTTCTTCATTACGCTATCCTTCTACTATAATAAAATTTGACACATCAGATTAATCTTTATATCGAATTATTGCGCAAATCAATTAATTTGATTATCTTAATTATTTTACCGTCAATTAATTTATATGTCAAATTTTTTCCAAATTATATTATTGCATTTAATTTAATTTTAACAATTTGTAACCTTTTTGTAACAATATTATTTACAACCTTTAAAAAGCCTTATTTTAGGAAATTTTAAGACTTTTCAAAAGAATCCGTATTTAAAAAAACTAAACCTTATATGTTTTTTTTGATATTTATTTTTATCTTGATAATTCAAACAATTATATTCTACCACTTTGAGGAATAAATCAAACAATTTCAAACAAAAAATCCCTTTTCCGAATGAAAAAGGGACTGTGATTGTTTACTATATTTAAAATTTAAATCTTATAAAATCTGTCTTAAAACAAATTTTTCGACAGATACAAGACCAATTCTCCGATATCTTCACAAACCGCATTCATGGCCGGTTGATGGTTCTGATACCAAACACCCGTCCCATCTGGAATATAGCCTCGTTTGATGTATAATCTCTGGGCAGGTCCATACCCTGAATGGAGCCCAACACCAAGGGTCACCTTATCCGATATGAGCCTAACTTGTTTTTCTGCTTCTTCCAGCAAGAGATTTCCAATACCTTGATTTTGAAAAGGTTCAAAGACATTAAAATCTGAGAGTTCTGGATAGATTTCTGCAAAAGGCCCCTGCTTAGCGCAGGACAAAATTGTGATATAACCCGCTAAAGCACCCTCAACCTCTGCAACTAAGACTTCTCTCTCCCCACTTTCTTGCTCCTTAAAGTATCGAGTTAAAATCTCCTCTCTACTTGGCCAACCTTGGCTGATAAATCCTCGAGATAGTTCTTGTATGTCAGATTCTTGCATTTTTCTAATTGAACATGTCGTCTTCATAAGCTGCTCCTTTATAGCTTTCTCCTACCATTATAGCACGATAATAAAGATTAAAAGAAAAAACCTAGTAAGACAAAAGAATCTTACTAGGTCAACAGGGAATCCTTTCTAACAAAATCCTATAAAAATCTGAAAAAGAGGTCCACTGGACCTCAATTCGCTCTCTCATTTCAAGGCTCGTGAAAAAAAGACCCATATGGATCTTAATTCGCTTTCTTATTTCCGAGCTCATGAAAAAGAGGTCCACTGGACCTCAACTCGCTCTCTCATTTCCATGCTCGTAAAAAAAGACCCACCCGGGTCTTAATTCGCTTTCTTATTTTCAAGCTCATGAAAAAGAGGTCCACTGGACCTCTTTTTTAATCTTCGTTTACGAAAGGCATCAAAGCCATTACGCGTGCGCGTTTGATAGCTGTTGTTACTTTACGTTGGTTTTTAGCTGAAGTTCCTGTTACACGACGAGGAAGGATTTTCCCACGTTCTGAAACGAAACGGCTAAGAAGCTCAGTATCTTTGTAATCAACATATTCAATTTTGTTTGCTGCGATGTAATCAACTTTTTTACGGCGTTTGAATCCGCCACGACGTTGTTGAGCCATGTTTTTTCTCCTTTATAGTATTAATTGTCCATTAAAATGGTAAATCATCATCTGAAATGTCCAATGGATTGGTTGCTCCAAATGGATTTTCAGAACGTGAAAAGTCTGGTACTGGGTTTGCAGGTGCTGATTGACCAGCAGTTGGTGCAGAATAAGCTCCACCTGAATGTCCTTCACGCACTCCGCGGCTTTCCAACATTTGGAAATTCTCAGCCACGACTTCTGTTACGTAGACACGTTGTCCTTGCTGGTTATCGTAACTACGAGTCTGGATACGGCCTGTGATCCCGATAAGAGAGCCTTTTTTAGCCCAGTTGGCAAGATTTTCAGCCTGTTGGCGCCACATAACGACATTGATGAAATCAGCCTCACGTTCGCCATTTTGACTCTTAAATGTACGGTTTACTGCAAGAGTAAAAGTCGCAACTGCTACATTTGATGGGGTATAACGCAACTCAGCGTCACGTGTCATACGCCCTACAAGTACAACATTGTTAATCATAATTTACCTTCTTACGCGTCAAGTTTGACGATCATGTGACGAAGAATGTCAGCGTTGATTTTTGAAAGACGGTCAAACTCTTTAAGAGCTGCGTCGTCGTTTGCTTCAACGTTAACGATGTGGTAAAGTCCTTCACGGAAATCTTGGATTTCGTATGCAAGACGACGTTTTTCCCATGATTTTGATTCAACAACAGTTGCACCGTTGTCAGTCAAGATAGAGTCAAAACGTGCTACCAAAGCGTTTTTCGCTTCTTCTTCAATGTTTGGACGAATGATATAAAGAATTTCGTATTTAGCCATTGATATGTTCCTCCTTTTGGTCTAATGACCCCTAGTCTTTGCAAGGGGTAAGTGAGGTTTGCTCACAATAAACTATTATACTAGAAAAACTGATAGATAGCAAGATAAAAGTGAAAAAAGAAGATGAAAATATCTTCTTTTTACTAGTTTATGGTTTGATACGGTGCAACATACGTGGGAATGGAATCGCTTCTCGGATGTGTTTTGTACCAGCTGCAAAGGTTACCATACGTTCGATACCGATCCCAAATCCACCATGTGGAACTGTACCGTATTTACGAAGGTCAAGGTAGAATTCGTACTCTGTACGATCCATACCAAGTTCTTCCATCTTAGCGACAAGGGCGTCGTAGTCTTCCTCACGCATGGAACCACCGATGATTTCTCCATAGCCTTCTGGTGCAAGCAAGTCTGCACAAAGCACGCGTTCTGGATTTCCAGGAACTGGTTTCATGTAGAAGGCCTTGATAGCTGCTGGATAGTTGATAACGAAAGTTGGCACACCAAAGTGGTTTGAAATCCAAGTTTCGTGTGGTGAACCGAAGTCATCTCCATGTTCCAAATGCTCGTAGTCTGCATCTTCATCGTTTTCATGTTCTTGCAAAAGGTCAATGGCTTGATCGTAAGTGATACGTTTAAATGGCTCAGCAATGTAGCGTTTCAAAAGTTCTGTATCACGCTCCAATGTTTCCAAGGCTTGGGGAGCACGATCCAATACACCTTGGAGCAAAGCTTTTACATAAGCTTCTTGCAGGTCAAGTGACTCATCATGTGTCAAGTAAGAATACTCCGCATCCATCATCCAGAACTCAGTCAAGTGACGGCGCGTTTTTGATTTTTCCGCACGAAATACTGGACCAAAGTCAAAGACACGACCAAGGGCCATAGCACCCGCTTCAAGATAAAGCTGACCTGACTGGCTCAAGTAGGCTGGCGTTCCGAAGTAATCTGTTTCAAAGAGTTCTGTTGAATCTTCTGCTGCATTTCCTGAAAGGATTGGGCTATCAAACTTCATGAAGCCGTTCTTGTCGAAGAACTCATAAGTTGCATAGATAATAGCGTTACGGATTTGCATGACCGCTACTTGCTTACGAGAACGGAGCCACAAGTGACGGTTGTCCATCAAGAAGTCTGTTCCGTGTTCTTTTGGAGTGATTGGGTAGTCTTGAGATTCACCGATCACTTCGATGTCTGTGATATCGAGCTCATAGCCAAACTTAGAACGTTCGTCTTCTTTGACAATCCCTGTCACATAAACAGACGTTTCTTGGCTTAGGCGTTTGATGACATCAAACTTCTCAAGTCCCACTTCTTCACCAAATTTTTCTACAAAGTTTGGTTTGAAGGCGACTCCTTGGAAGAAGGCTGTTCCATCACGCAATTGCAAGAAGGCAATTTTCCCTTTTCCAGATTTGTTGGCAACCCAGGCCCCGATGGTCACTTCTTGACCAACGTAGTCTTTTACATCGATAATTGTTACACGTTTTGTCATAATCTATCTTCCTTTTTTCGTTTAACTTGTCCGAAGACATCATTACCCACTATTTTACCATAAATAGACAGCGATAGCTAGGTTCTACTAGAGAAAAATCGCGAGATTTTCGTTACAAAAAATCTTCGCTAAAAAGGCGAAGATTCTAAGTTTTATTTTTCCATAAATTGATGCAAACGACGAATAGCTTCTTTTAATGTATCCAAGTCTGTGGCATAGCTGAGACGAACATTTTCTGGTGCTCCAAATCCAGCTCCCGTAATCAAGGCCAGTCCGACTTCTTCGAGAATAGCCGTTGTAAACTCTGTCACATCGGTATACCCCTTCATTTCCATCGCTTTTTTAACATTTGGGAAGAGATAGAAGGCACCTTGGGGCTTGACAACTTCGAATCCTGGCACATGGCACAAGAGTGGATAAATGGTATTCAAACGTTCTTCAAAGGCTTGACGCATGGTTTCAACAGAGTCTTGCGGTCCAGTCAGCGCCTCAATCGTTGCATATTGAGATACTGCTGTCAGATTTGAAGTCGTTTGTCCTGTCAATTTGCTCATAGCAGCGATAATTTCAGGATTTCCCACAGCATAACCTACCCGCCAACCAGTCATGGCATAGGCCTTAGATACACCGTTAATCACAATGGTTTGCTTGCGAATGGCTTCTGACAAACTAGAAATTGGAACAAATTCGTTTCCGTTATAAACCAGACGACCGTAAATATCATCTGCTAGGATAAGGACATCATGCGCAACAGCCCAATTTCCGATAGCCAAGAGTTCCTCACGAGAGTATATCATACCAGTCGGATTCGATGGTGAATTGAGAACTAAGATCTTGGTCTTATCTGTTCGCGCTGCTTCTAGCTGCTCTACTGTTACTTTAAAGTAATTGTCTTCCTTGGCCTGGACAAAAACTGGCACACCTTCTGCCATCTTGACTTGGTCTCCATAACTAACCCAGTATGGTGTAGGGATGATGACCTCATCACCTGGATTGACCACGGCCATAAAAAAGGTATAGAGAGAGAACTTAGCACCTGTGGCAAAGGTAACCTCGTTAGCCGCTACGGAATACCCATAGTAGCGTTCAAAATAGGTATTAACCGCCGCTTTTAACTCTGGTAGGCCTGAAGCAACTGTATAAAAGGAAGCTCGTCCATCTCGAATCGCTTCTATCGCTGCATCCTGAATGTTTTCAGGAGTATGAAAATCAGGCTGTCCCAAGGTTAAGAAAAGAACATCTTTTCCCTGAGCTTTTAATGCTTTGGCTCTTGCATCACTGGCTAGAGTGACGCTTTCTTCCATCTCTAGTACACGTTTGGATAGTTTCATATGCCCTCCTTATTGGATCACTGCTCCTGTTTCAAAGTCAACTAGATAGTACTGGTTTCCTGACTTAACTTCCCAAATCGGCTTGTCCTGATAGCGACCAAAAGTGACTTTGTCAATGTCACTAGCACCTTTTTCCCTCGAAATCGTCGCTGCCTTGTCTTGAGAAATCCCTTTATCAAGCTGATAAACATAAATCTTGTGGTCATTTTTTTCAATCAGTACGGCAATGGCCTCTTGCTTTTTATTATGTCCTAAAATGCTGTAATAACCTTCTAGTCCATTATAGAAATCAACCTGATCTGCCTTTTCCAATTCTGCATACTGCTTGGCTAGTTTTTCTCCCTCAACTCTAGCATCTTGATAGGGTTTCATGCTGAGTGATATCAGATAAAGGAAGGAAGTGGTCATGACTAGTACTACCAGAGCAATGCCGATTCCATACTGTAAAAGTAGCTTGTTTTTTGCTTTTTTCTGTCTTAGTTTCACTCGTCTATTTTACCATCTCTCCTTCTTTATTACAAGTGAAGACAGGAACATTCTAAGATTCTTTTCCTATAAAATGTAAGTTCTTGTTTTTCTCTCTCATTATTGATAAAATAACCTTATGAAACAATATTTGAAAAAGAAAATTTCCGATAATCAACTAGACTTAAAAACAGCTATCGTCCTCAATAAAGCCCTACGAACCTTTAAACCATATGAAGCCAAAGCCGCTAAAGAACACGGGCTAACACCCACTCAATTTTCAGTTTTGGAAACCCTCTATAGCAAGGGGGAACTACGCATTCAGGATTTGATTGAAAAAATGTTGGCCACTTCTGGAAACATGACTGTTGTCATTCGAAATATGGTTCGAGATGGGTGGATTTCTAGAACTTGCGACTCCAAGGATCGTCGCTCTTTTTTCCTGAAATTAACACCTGCAGGACGCAGAAAAATCGAAGAGGTTCTTCCTGACCATATCGATTCGATCGTAGAAGCACTCAGCATCTTGGAAGATGGCGAAAAGGAAGATTTAATCCGCATTTTAAAAAAATTTAAAAATTTGTGAGCAAAATTATTGCTAATTAGTATCATTTGTTGTAACATAGATGGTAACAAAAGGGCTCGCTCTTTGAATTTTAAACTAAAGGAGACACATCATGTCTAAAAAAGTACTATTTATCGTCGGTTCACTTCGCCAAGGTTCTTTCAACCACCAAATGGCCCTCGAAGCTGAAAAAGCACTTGCTGGAAAAGCAGAAGTTAGCTATCTTGATTACTCAGCTGTTCCTCTCTTCAGCCAAGATTTGGAAGTTCCAACTCATCCAGCTGTAGCTGCTGCTCGTGAAGCAGTCCTTGCTGCGGATGCTATCTGGATCTTCTCTCCAGTCTACAACTTCTCTATCCCTGGAACAGTGAAAAACTTGCTTGACTGGCTCTCTCGCGCCATTGACTTGTCTGATACACGTGGTGCTTCTGCCCTCCAAGACAAGTTTGTTACTGTCTCATCTGTAGCCAATGCTGGTCACGATCAACTCTTTGCTATTTATAAAGACCTCTTGCCATTTATCCGTACACAAGTCGTTGGTGATTTTACAGCTGCTCGTGTCAATGACTCTGCTTGGACAGATGGAAAATTGGTGTTAGAAGAAGCAACTGCTTCATCACTTGCAAAACAAGCGGACGACATTCTTGCAGCCATCAACTAATACAGCAAAAACCAGCTCGAATGAGCTGGTTTTATGCTTGTTTCACAAAGACGAGTTCTAAGTCACTGGATAAATCAGGTTGGTAGTCAAAACCTGCAAAACTGAGCTGGCGAGCTTGTTCGACTGTTTGGACTTGCCCCTCTATCAAGGCGGTCAAAAAGGCGCCACGGGCTTTTTTTGAAATAGTTGAGTGGATTTTCAACTGACTTGCCTTATCCTCCATAAATTTGAAGGTCACCATCTTTTCTCTAATTTCCTTAGAAAATACGGTTTCAAACTCTGATGATAGGAGTGAGAATATCAAGTTCTCATCTTGTAGGACCTCATCGTAGGCTGACTTCCAATGACTCTTTAAAGTCTTACCAGCTACTTTTAACTTCATCAGAAAGTCCAAACGGTGAGGAGCCATGGGCGACAAGGCGGGGACAACACCGTATAAAGCCGAGGTAATTAGGACATGATTTTCAAGATAGGTTTGTTCAGCTTCGGTTAACCCATTTCGTTTGATGTGACGATACATGAGACCATCGAAAAGTTTCAAGGCTGGATAATGTTTAGCCCTGTGATCTTTTAAAGCTTGAATATGGCCGTACTCTTCTTCTGCTTTCTCGACAGATACCTTATAAAAAGTCTCTAATTCACTAGCTGAGTAATGCGCCAGTGATTCAAGGACTGCCTGACTTTCTTCCCTCAAAGGGAGCGCTTCGATACAAGGATGGTCTGTGTTCATTTCTTTTGCTGTTGGGATTATAATTTTCATATTGTTAGTGTAGCATATTTTTCAACCACTACCAAGAATTTCATCTTAAAAACCTCGGTTCATACCGAGGTTTCTCTGTTTATTTTGGCCATCCTAACCAGATAGCCACGAGAACAAGGGCTGTGCCAGCTAAGCTTGTTAAGATAGATAAGAATTTATCTTTTTTCTCCTTGAACTGAGAAAACCTATTTTTATACTCAATGAAAATCAAAGAGCAAACTAGGAAGCTAGCCGCAGGCAGTACTTGAGTACGGCAAGGCGACGCTGACGTAGTTTGAATTTGATTTTTGAAGAGTATTATTGTACTTTAAAGGTCTTGAGATAATTATCTTTTCCAACTTGACCTTCAAAGGATTGGCCATTTTCAAGGTAAGGAAGGTCATCTGATACGGAAGCCTTGACCTTATAAATCTTCCCATCAACTTTAAAGAAGTAGACGGTATCCCCCTTGATGACAGCTGATTTAAGATCTGAAACCACTCCCTTGATGTTTTCTACCGTTTCATTATCCAGGTCGAGGTCATTTTTATTGGCATACTTGCTGAGGAGTTCATCTACCGTAGTTGCTACGATGACATTTTGATACTCCACGGCATCGACCAATGCATACTCCTTGACCAAGCCTGCGTTATCTTTCAAGCCCATGATATAAAGAGGCTTGTCATTGAGATTGACAAGAATAGGGAAGGTAGCCTTGTAGGCCTTCTCTTGCACTGCTCCCTCTGCAGAAGCACGGGCTGATTCTTCGGTTGCTGATGCTAGATTGTACTTGGTGATTTCACCAGTGCGCATATTTTCAAGGATAAATCCTAGATTACTTTCGTCAGCGTTGGCTGAAGTCACCCCAGTGTAGAGATAAATGTCATTTCCGATAGAAAGATAGTTATAGCCTTCTGTCGTTTGGGTAACGTTTTTCTTAGAAATCAAGGCATTCCAGAAGCCGTCTTTATACTTACCGTTGTAGTTGATTTGTTCGATGGTTTCTTCTGCTGGATAGACACGATCCACCCATTCTGGGACTTCATCCAAGCTGTATTCCTTGGTTTCTCCATTGGTGGCGTCTAAGATAATAACAGACGAAGGACGAGGGACTCCTAGACCAAACTGTTTTTGATAAACGGTTGCTACATAGTAAGGATTGCCTTCATCATCCACCTCAAAGGAAGGCGTTTTAAAAATCTTGGTTGGGTACTTGATCCGAAGATGACGTTTGACGTCTCGGTTAAAATACTCAGAGTCTGAATACTTCATTGGCGTTTTTAAATCCACCAATTCCGCATTTCCTGTCACCATATCAACCTTGATATACTCGCCAATTCCCTTGGACTGATTATTAAACCATTTGATCGGGTCGGCATACTCCAAAGGTGTAACCCGATAGGGCTTGCCATCAACCGTCAACTGGGTATAAGTATCTGCTGCTACGTACTGGGAGACCTTATCCGTCAGAGAGCCTAGATAACGGTCTCCAATCTTTTCGGCGGTACTCCGATCTAGGATTGGAACCTTGCTGGTATCACTCTTGGGAAAATCTTTAAAATCTTTTTCTGTGATAGATACCACATTAGCATAATTTTTTGCTTGGAAAAAGCTAGAGGTTACCAGGCTTACCAGACCAGCAAGGGCAAAGATGATACCTGCAGCCAGAAACAATCCTCTACTAAGTTTGGTAAAAAGGAATCCTTCTAGATTGAGATCTTTGGTAGCCTTGCCATGGCGTAGGTGAACAGTTTTGAGGAGATTGGTATCCTTGCGGAAACTAAACAAAATCCCCATCACCACCAAATGCCCACAGAGAAAGAAGATGAATTCCCAACTAGTCAGATTGAAGGGTGGTAAAAAGATATACCAAGTCGTTGCGATAAAAACAAGTTCAAATAGTATGCGTTTCATCTGAATTCCTCCTAAATAATCCGTCCTTCCAAATGATCCAGTTCATGTTGGCATATCTGAGCTGGAAAGCCTGTTAACGTAATGGTCTGTTCCTGCCACTTGCTATCGCGATAGGAAACCGTAATCGTTTCATAACGAGTCGTCGTTCGAACCCCAGTCAAAGACAAACAACCTTCCTCTGTCTCGTAAGGTCCTTTATAGGAAAGGAGAATGGGGTTAAACATAACC
The DNA here is from genome assembly GCF_023109195.1 of Streptococcus oralis. GTDB lineage: Bacteria > Bacillota > Bacilli > Lactobacillales > Streptococcaceae > Streptococcus > Streptococcus oralis_BV. The sequence goes on along the minus strand of NZ_JALDUB010000001.1, from coordinate 185,567 downwards.
ATGGGAACTAGACCAAGATTAAAGATAATCACGCGCTTCTGCACACCAATCATATTAGCCGCCAGACCGACACAGGTCTCTCGATTAGCCAGCAGGGTATCCTGCAAATCCTTAGCCAGATAAAGGTCTTCTTGACTTGCAGCTTTCGAGACCTGCGACAAGAATAAGACATCTCGGACAATTCTCTTTTCCATTCTCTTACGCTCCTTACAACTTTACTTTATTATAGCACAAAAGGGGGCAACTTCTAGTCCTTTCCCTCAAATGCAAAAAAAGCCATCCGAAGATGACTTTCTTTTTAAATCGCGTTCTTATCAAGACCAAGTTTACGTTGAACAAACTTGACGATTTCGACGATGATAATCATTGAGAAGCTTCCAGCTAGAACAATGGCCCATTGTGACAAGTTTAGTTTGGTTACGTGGAAGATTCCTTCAAGCGGTTCTACAACGATGGTCGCCATCAGAAGGATGAAGGATACCAAGATGGACCAGTTAAAGGTCTTAGACTTGAATGGGCCAACTGTCAAGATGGATTGGTAAACAGACTTGACATTGTAGGCATGGAATAGTTGAATCAAACCAAGGGTTGCAAAGGCCATAGTAAGGGCATCCGCATGAATGGCATGATTGTCACCCACATGAACTGGGTAAGCAATTGCAAGTCCATAAACACTCATAACAATAGCTGCTTGGAGTACACCTTGATAGATGATAGAACTCAAAACACCACCTGAGAAGAAGCTTGACTTACGTCCACGAGGTTTGTGGGTCATAACACCTGGCTCAGCAGGTTCAACACCAAGAGCGATAGCTGGGAAGGTATCGGTTACCAAGTTGATCCACAAAAGATGAACTGGCTGCAAGACGTCCCAACCAAACAAGGTTGATAAGAAGATAGTTAATACTTCAGCAGTATTGGCAGAAAGTAAGTACTGAATAGTCTTTTGAATGTTTGAGAAGACCTTGCGTCCTTCTTCAACTGCGACGATAATGGTCGCAAAGTTATCATCTGCAAGAATCATGTCAGAAGCCCCCTTAGAAACCTCTGTACCAGTGATTCCCATACCGATACCGATATCGGCTGTTTTCAGAGCTGGCGCATCATTAACACCGTCACCTGTCATAGCAACAACCTTACCTTGTTTTTGCCAAGCCTTGACGATACGAACCTTGTGTTCTGGAGATACACGCGCGTAGACAGAGTATTGACCAACGACTTTTTCAAATTCTTCATCAGAAAGTTCGTTGAGTTCAGCACCAGTCAAGACATGGTCTTCCGAGTCATTTTCATCGATGATTCCCAAACGTTTGGCAATGGCTTCCGCTGTATCTTGGTGGTCACCAGTGATCATGATTGGACGGATTCCCGCTTCCTTAGCGACACGAACAGCTTCTGCTGCTTCGGCACGTTCAGGGTCAATCATTCCAATCAATCCAGTAAAGATCAAGTTGTTTTCAAGCTCTTCAGAAGTCAGGTTTTCTGGAATGCTGTCTACAATCTTATAAGCACCCGCAAGAACACGCAAGGCTTGGTGAGCCATTTCAGAGTTGTTTGTGTGAATTAAGTCATTAACTTTCTCATCAATCGGAGCAACATCTCCAGCCTTATCACGAGCAACACAACGTTTCAAAAGTTGGTCAGGGGCTCCCTTGACTGCTACGAGGAATTTACCATCTGGTAATGGATGAACCGTTGACATGAGTTTACGATCTGAGTCAAATGGTAACTCAGCTACACGAGGATATTGCTCTAAAAATCCTTTAACATCATAGCCCTTGTCCAAGGCATACTGGATGAAGGCTGTTTCCGTTGGATCCCCAATCAGGTTTCCTTCTGCATCAATCTTAGTATCATTAGCCAAAACAACAGAACGAAGAAGAGGCATTTCAAGACCTAGTTCAATATCATCAGCTGAATCATGTAGGACTGCATCATAGAAGACTTTTTCGACTGTCATCTTGTTCATGGTAAGCGTACCAGTCTTATCAGAAGCGATGATCTCAGTTGAACCAAGTGTTTCAACTGCTGGCAACTTACGAACGATAGAGTTTCGTTTTGCCAAAACTTGAGTACCAAGGGCAAGAACGATGGTCACGATAGCAGGAAGTCCTTCTGGGATGGCTGCAACAGCAAGCGCAACAGATGTCATCAACTCACCAAGTGGATTTTTACCTTGAATGAAGACTCCGACTACAAAAGTAACAAGGGCAATGACCAAAATTGCATAGGTCAAGACCTTAGAAAGGTTGTTCAAGTTTTGTTTGAGTGGTGTATCCGTCTCATCCGCATCTTGGAGCATGCCAGCGATATGACCCACTTCCGTGTACATACCTGTATTGACAACAACGCCAAGACCACGACCATAAGTCACATTTGAGTTTTGGAAGGCCATATTGACACGGTCACCAATACCAGCATCTGCAGAGAGCTCGACAGTCAAGTCTTTTTCGACTGGAACAGACTCACCTGTCAAGGCTGCTTCTTCGATTTTAAGAGAATTAGCTTCTAGCAATCGTAGGTCTGCTGGCACCACGTCACCTGCTTCAAGAGCAACGATATCACCTGGTACCAATTCTTTTGAATCAATCTCAGCCATATGCCCATCACGAATAACGCGAGCAGCTGGACTAGACATAGACTTGAGGGCTTCGATGGCTTCTTCTGCTTTTCCTTCTTGGTAAACACCGAAGGCAGCGTTGATGATAACCACGGCAAGGATAATGATGGCATCTGCGATATCTTCCCCACCAGAAGTTACGACTGACAAGATAGCCGCAGCAATTAGGATGATAATCATCAAATCCTTAAATTGCTCAATAAACTTGACTAGGAGAGATTTTTTCTCACCCTCTTCCAGTTCATTGCGTCCATATTCAGCTAGGCGTTGCTGTGCTTCGCTTGACGAAAGACCTTGCTCAGTAGCTTCAACTGATTTCAAGACCTCTTCAGGACTTTGAGTATAAAACGCTTGGCGTTTTTGTTCTTTTGACATGTGTCTCCTCCTTGACATTGTGTGCAAAACAGGTTCTCTTTTAGTTTTATGACAAACAAAAAGAGACCTGTTAATCATAACAAGTCTCGCTGTTTAAGATAGTGCCGGAAAACATACTTTTCAGTATACAATTCGGAATGACGACACTATCACAGGTTTCTGCCAGCTACTCCCTTGAGTAGTACTATTATATCAAAATTTGAACAATTTTCAAGGGTTTAAATCAGATGAAACAAGACTAAATTTGAATTTTCCCTTGAAAACCAGTATAATGGTAGAATACTATATGACTAGAAAGGAAGCCCGATGAACCAATCCATGTCAAATCTCAAATTGGCAGAACGTGGAGCCATTATCAGCATTTCAACCTACCTCCTCTTGTCTGCAGCAAAATTGGCAACTGGTCACCTCCTGCATTCTTCCAGTTTGGTGGCAGATGGTTTCAACAACGTATCCGATATTATTGGAAATGTTGCTCTCTTGATTGGGATTCGGATGGCCCGCCAACCTGCAGACCGTGACCATAGCTTTGGTCACTGGAAGATTGAAGATTTGGCTAGCTTGATTACTTCCATCATCATGTTCTATGTTGGTTTTGATGTACTTCGGGACACCATTCAGAAAATCCTTAGTCGGGAACAAACACCCATTGATCCTCTGGGTGCAACTCTAGGAATCATTTCTGCAGCGATTATGTTTGTGGTCTATCTCTACAATACACGCCTCAGTAAGAAATCCAAATCCAAGGCTCTCAAAGCAGCTGCTAAGGACAATCTTTCCGATGCTGTCACCTCGCTTGGGACTTCCATTGCTATCTTAGCCAGCAGTTTCAATTACCCTATCGTGGATAAATTGGTCGCTATCATCATCACCTTCTTTATCTTAAAAACAGCCTATGATATCTTTATCGAGTCTTCCTTCAGTCTTTCAGATGGTTTTGATGACCGTCTGCTAGAGGACTACCAAAAGGCCATCATGGAGATTCCAAAGATTAGTAAGGTCAAGTCCCAAAGAGGGCGGACCTACGGTAGCAATATCTACCTTGATATCACCCTGGAAATGAATCCTGACCTATCAGTCTATGAAAGTCATGAGATTGCGGACCAGGTCGAGTCCATGCTGGAAGAGCGTTTTGGAGTCTTTGATACCGATGTCCATATCGAGCCAGCTCCCATACCTGAGGACGAGATTTTAGACAATGTCTATAAAAAACTGCTCATGCGTGAGCAATTGATTGACCAAGGAAATCAGCTAGAAGAACTCCTTGCTGAGGACTTTCTCTATATCCGTCAAGATGGAGAGCAGATGGATAAAGAGGCTTATAAGTCTGAAAAAGAACTTAGTGCTGCGATTAAGGACATTCAGATTACCTCCATTAGTCAGAAAACCAAACTCATTTGCTATGAGCTAGATGGTATCGTCCATACCAGTATCTGGCGTCGCCATGAAACTTGGCAAAACATCTTCCATCAGGAAACTAAAAAAGAAGACAAACAATGACCCTATCCAGTGGATAGGGCCTTTTTGATTATTCCACTTTAAGCAAAGACGGACTATGACGGTTTGGAAGATTTGCTTTTCGAAGCTTGTTTTGCCTCTTTTCTTGCTTGACGATTTTGTTCGATACGCCATTCTCTTTCATAGTACTTCATGGCATCATAGACCCTTTCAGGAAGTCCTACATCTAGTAGAAAGATCGGGATAATTAAATCTGCTGACTGATGAAAAGGGAGAATCCTTCTCTTCAACAGAGCTAGAAAGAATTGGGATTTCACATTTTCCTTGTTTTTAAAATAGACTTCAATCCGATAAGAATCCCTATACTTCCCTCGAATCCGAGAGAAGGAAAAGTCCTCTACATCTGCCCAAGCATAGAAATGACTAGGTTTCTTTGGGTTTGATTTGTAGTAAAATCCCTCGACAGTACATTTCAAATATTCCTTATCAGAGCTTAACAGTCTGTATGTCTGATAAACGACTACTCCAGCACAAAAGAGGACAAGCAGTATTAATAACAGACTTATCGTATGAAGTCTGGTTCCCTTTTGCGAGTACGAATGGAGATAAGAGAGAGGCAGCAAGAAGAAAAGCACTGAAGCCAAGCCAAACAAGGCATTCCAAATGATTTTCTTGGGACTACGTTTAATGACTTTTTCTTCCATCATATCAACTCACTTAGGTATTCATAGCGTTCGTATTTTTCAAGGAGTTCTTCGTTTTTCTCGTCTAGCTCTTTTTGAAGAGTCGCTAGTTTACCAAAGTCAGAGCCATTTGCCTGCATTTCTTCTTCAATAGCAGCGATACGATTTTCTAAGGTTTCAATATCCCCTTCAATGCTTGCCCACTCCTGCTTTTCTTGGTAGGTCATGCGTTTCTTGTCTTCACGGACCTTGACTACTTTTTCCTTTTCGGACTTTTGAACTTGATTGGCCATATCAGTTTCAAAGGCTTTTTCATCAAGGTAGTCGGTGTAATGGCCAAAGAAAGGACGAATCTTGCCATTCTCAAAGGCGAGAATCTTGGTCGCTACCTTATCCAAAAAATAACGATCGTGGCTAACTGTCAAGACAGGACCTGCAAAGCCCTGCAAGAAATTTTCCAAGACTGTCAAAGTCGCAATGTCTAGGTCATTTGTCGGCTCGTCCAAAAGAAGAACATTGGGTTTTTCCAAGAGCAATTTGAGAAGGTAGAGACGTTTTTTCTCTCCACCTGACAATTTCTCAATCAAGGTTCCATGGGTTGAACGTGGGAAAAGGAACTGCTCCAGCAACTCAGCGATGGAAGTCGTAGAACCACCACTGGTCTTGACCTCCTCTGCCACTTCCTGCAGATAATTGATAACTCGCTTGCTCTCATCCAATCCTTCAATTTGCTGAGAGAAATAGGCGATGCGAACCGTCTCACCGATGATCACTTGGCCTTTAGTAGGCTCAAGACTTCCTGCAATCAAGTTGAGTAGGGTTGATTTCCCCACACCATTATCTCCAACGATTCCGATACGGTCTTTGGCTTGCACCAAGAGATTAAAATTTTGTAATATCGGCTTATTCTCATAAGCAAAGGAAACATCTTTAAACTCGATGACCTTCTTACCAATACGGCTAGTTTCAAAGTTCATGGTCAAGTCTGTTTCAGCAACGCCACCTGAAATTTCTTTTTTTAAGTCGTGGAAACGATTGATACGAGCCTGCTGCTTGGTCGCACGCGCTTGCGGTTGTCTACGCATCCAAGCCAATTCTTGTTTGTAAAGTTGTTCCTTTTTGTGAAGGAGAGCGGCATCGCGTTCATCCTGTTCCGCCTTTAGGCGAACATAGTCCTGATAATTTCCCTGATACTCGGTCAAACCTGCTCGGTCCAACTCGAAAATCCGCGTTGATAGTGCATCTAGGAAATAACGATCGTGGGTGATAAAGAGAACGGTCTTCTTGGAATTTTTCAAAAAAAGAGTCAGCCACTCAATGGTCGCAATGTCCAGGTGGTTGGTCGGCTCGTCCAGAAGCAAGAGGTCGTGGTTTCCTAGGAGAACTTGCGCCAACTGGACCCGTCTTCTCAGACCGCCTGACAATTCACCAACTGGAGTCGACAAGTCCTGAATACCCAACTTGCTGAGAACCGTCTTGACCTGGCTTTCAATTTCCCAGGCTTGGAGAGAATCCATCTCTGCCATGACCCGTTCCAAACGAGCCTGCTTGTCCTCACTGTAATTGAGCATGATTAACTCATACTCACGAATCAACTGGATTTCCTTGAGGTCGCTGGAGAGAACCGTATCCAAAACTGTCTTGCTATCATCAAAATCAGGATCCTGTGTCAAGTAGCCAATCTTATAGTCATTCTTAGCCGAAAAGGGACTGACATCCCCATCAAAGCCAGAAACACCAGAAAGAACATCTAACAGAGTGGTCTTACCAGTCCCATTGACACCAATTAGACCGATTCTGTCCAAATCATGGATGATAAAGGAAATATCCTTAAAAACGGTCTTGTCACCGACGGATTTGCTTAGTTTTTCAACGATAAAATCACTCATTTTTTCTCCCTCAGGTAAGTATGGATGGCTTGAAGGTCGTTTTCCAACTCTCCATCGACAATGGCAAACTCAATCTCTGTTAAAATCTCTCCCAAGTCTGGTCCTGGCTGGTAACCATATTCCTTAATCAAAATTCCACCATTAATCTGGATTTCTTTCTTATCATGAATGGTCAAACTCTGGTAAGTTTCTGTGATAAGCTGGGGCGCGACCTCTTTTCCTTGGGCCTGACGAAGACTTTCAGCTTGAAGAAGGGCATCCAAGTCAAAGCGGTAACAATCACGCTTGCTCAGCTCACCTTCTTCTCGCAAAGCCAAAATAGTCAGCAAATCCTGTACTTGCTTTGCAAACTGGCGTGAGGTCTTCCAAGATTTCAAAAATGGCTGTGCATCTTTAATCTCCAAAGCCCACAATAGAGCTGCCCAGGCTTGTTCAGAAGACTCAAAGGTGAAATCAGTCTCCAAATCAAACAGTTTGTTGAGCTTGTCCTGGCTCCCTACCATATCTGGAAGATAGTCATAAGCTCGACTCTCAATCATGGAAGACAGACCAACTCGCCAAAAAGGTGCCAGCAAGAGTTTATCAAACTCAACGAAGGTGCGCTCTACAGAAATTTTCTCCAAGAGTGGCGTCAAAGTCTTCATCGCCTCAAAAGTTTCTTGCTCAAGTTCAAAACCAAGACTGGCCTGAAAACGAAAACCACGCATTATGCGCAGAGCATCTTCGTTGAAACGCTCACTTGCCACTCCAACTGCTCGCAAAACTTGGTTTTTCAAATCCTCTAAACCATGAAACAAGTCAATGATTTCACCTGTCTCATCCAAGGCAAAGGCATTAACTGTGAAATCACGGCGCTTGAGGTCTTCTTCTAGCGAACGCACAAAGGAAACCGCGCTGGGTCTGCGATAGTCCACATAGACATCCTCTGTTCGAAAAGTTGTTACCTCATACTCCTCGTCCCCTTCTAAAACTAAGACAGTTCCGTGCTCGATTCCAATATCGGCTGTTCGCGGAAAAATCTGCTTGATCTCCTCTGGATAGGAAGAAGTCGCAATATCCACATCGTGGATGGGGCGATTGAGGAGGGCATCTCTGACGGAGCCACCAACAAAATAGGCTTCAAAGCCTGCTTCTTTAATTTTTTCTAATACTGGTAAAGCCTTCTGAAATTCAGAAGGCATTTGCGTTAATCTCATAATAAGTGTTCTAATCCATAGACAAGCTCATGACGCTTGACAACTTCTTTGATTCCCAAATTGACCCCTGTCATGAAGGAGCTGCGATCATAGGAGTCATGACGGATGGTCAATCCCTCTCCCTGATTGCCAAAGATAACTTCTTGATGAGCTACTAAGCCTGGCAAACGAACTGAGTGGATCCGCATGCCATCAAAATCAGCACCACGGGCACCAGCAATCAATTCTTCCTCATCAGGTGCACCTTGCTGGATAGACTCACGCACTTCCGCCATCAACTCAGCCGTTTTAATGGCTGTTCCACTTGGAGCATCTTTTTTCTTGTCATGATGGAGCTCGATAATCTCCACATTTGGGAAATATCTGGCAGCCTGCGTCGCAAATTGCATAAGCAAGACAGCCCCTAAGGCAAAGTTAGGAGCAATCAAACCACCCAAATCTTGTTCACGGGAAAATGCTTTTAGTTCTGCAATTTCTTCACTAGTGAATCCTGTTGTTCCTACGACAGGAGCAAAGCCATTTTCAAGGGCAAAACGCGTATTTTCGTAAGCAACGGCTGGTGTAGTAAAATCCACCCAGACATCCGCTTCAAAACCAGCCAAGTCAGCCTTATCATTAAAGACAGGAATTCCCTGCCATTCTGACTCAGACTCAAAAGGATCCAAGACTGCGACCAAGTCCAAGTCTGGATCAGCCAAGACCATCTGACAAGCAGCTTGGCCCATCTTTCCCTTAAAACCGGCAATAATTACTCGAATACTCATCTCTACTCCTGACTAAGATACAAAGGACGTTAGCTGCCCATGAAAAATAGGGAATGGCGCTGACTTTCCATGAAAGGCAAGACAGGCATCTTTTTTCAAGAGGCAGGTAGGCCGTGTTCAATTGCTAAGATACAAAGCTTGTAAGAACAATTTAGACGATTGGTGTATAGCTCAAGGCGATACTACCTTCTCCAAGGTGGGTCCCAATGACACTACCAAAGGTTTCAATTGGAATTTCAGCAGTCACACCACTCTCCATCAAAAGCTGACGTAAATCCGCTGCCTTTTGAGGAGCATTGCCATGGATGACTGTTATACGGTAGTCCCCATCTTTTGTCAACTCCTTGATGATTTCCACCAAACGTTTGATTGCCTTCTTTTCCGTACGAACTTTTTCGTAAACTTCAATCACACCTTGGTCATTAAAGTAAAGGATAGGCTTGATACTGAGGAGATTTCCTAAGATAGCTGCCCCATTTGACAAACGTCCTCCTTTAACCAAGTGGTCGAGATCATCTACTATGATAAAGGCTGAATTATCAGCAATTTGAATCCCCAACTTCTCCTGAATCTGGGCAAAATCATCGCCTTGTTCTGCCCATTCAAAGGCACTCTCTACCATAAATCCTAGAGGGGAACTTGTGATATGGGTATCTGGAAAGGCAATGGTCAAGCCAGCATACTCATCCAACATGTATTGGATGTTCTGATAAAAGCCTGAAATTCCTGACGAAAGAAAGAGTCCCAAGACATGGGTATAGCCTTCATCTTTCAAGGAGCTTAGAATCTCATCCAATTTGGCAATACTTGGTTGACTGGTTTTAGGTAATTCTGAAGACTGAGCCATTTTTTGATAAAATTCCTCAGCAGTCAGATTGACACCTTCGACATACTCCTCTCCATCGATATTGACAGGAATATCCAAGATAAAAAGATTCTCTCTTTGCAGCGTCTTCTCCTCTAAATAGGCTGAAGAATCTGTAATGACAGCTAATTTCATGACTAAAACTCCAAATTGATCCCTGGAAGATCCAAGGCGATTTCTGTTACTTCATACGTCAAACGATTGAGCATGTTCAAACATGGACGTGCCAAGGTTTCGACTTCTTCTTGGTTAAATTCGCTTGGTTCGTTGACAATGCGACCTTCCACATGGTTAACTTGGGAAATCGTTCCGCTGATGACAAATTTGTCAAAGACAATCATGAAACTCAAGATAACAACAAGCGAAGTCACTTGGTTTTCTTGGTCATGTTGGAGCAACTGAAAGTTCACGTCTACCTTGGTTTCAGGAGCTCCATTTTCATTTTCCCATTCAAAGTTACGAGCATCAAAGTGATACTGGCTAACAAATTCTTGTTCTCGTTTAAGATTCATTTTTCTCTCCCATTGCTACAATTTACTATGCAATTGTACCACATTTTTATCATTTCATCTAGTTTTCTAGGCTTTAGTCAATTCCGATTTCATCTTTAACAACAGCAGCAATTGTATCTACGTAGTAGTTAACTTCTTCTGTTGTTGGGGCTTCTGCCATGACGCGCAAGAGGGGTTCTGTTCCACTTGGGCGGACAAGGATACGACCGTTCCCTGCCATTTCTTCTTCCATCTTTTCGATGATTGTCTTGATGGCTGGTACTTCCATGGCTTTTTCTTTCATGGCATTTTCCACTCGGATATTGACCAGTTTTTGTGGGTAAATCGTCACTTCTGATGCTAGTTGAGACAAGCTCTTGCCTGTTTCTTTCATGATTTTGGTCAATTGGACAGCTGATAATTGACCATCACCAGTTGTATTGTAGTCCATCAAGATAACGTGACCTGATTGTTCACCACCAAGGTTGTAGCCTGATTTTCTCATTTCTTCAACGACATAGCGGTCACCAACAGCAGTCACTGCCTTGTTAATGCCAGCGCTATCCAAAGCCTTATGGAAGCCAAGGTTAGACATAACCGTTGTCACGATGGTATTTTGAGCCAACTGGCCTTTTTCAGAAAGGTATTTCCCGATGATGTACATGATCTTATCACCATCGACGATGTCGCCATTTTCATCGACAGCAATCAAGCGGTCACTGTCTCCGTCAAAGGCCAAACCAATAGCTGACTGGCTTTCTTTGACCACCTCTTGAAGAGCTTCTGGATGTGTAGAACCCACATTCAAGTTGATATTAAGACCATCCGGTGTCTCACCGATAACAGTTATTTGAGCTCCAAGGTCTGCAAAGATTTGACGAGCACTTGTAGACGCTGCACCATTAGCTGTATCCAAGGCCACTTTCATCCCTTCAAGAGGAGTTCCAGTTGAAACAAGGTAGCCTTCATACTTACGTAAACCTTCTGGATAGTCCACTAAGGTTCCCAAGCCTTCGGCGCTTGGACGAGGAAGGGTATCTTCTGTAGCATCTAGCAAGGCTTCGATTTCTGCTTCTTTTTCGTCATCAAGTTTGAAGCCATCCCCTCCAAAGAACTTAATTCCATTATCAAGGGCTGGGTTGTGACTAGCGGAAATCATGACACCTGCACTGGCTCCCTCAGTTTTGACCAAATAAGCTACTGCTGGTGTTGCAAGGACACCGAGTTTGTAGACGTGAATCCCTACAGAGAGAAGACCTGCCACTAAGGCAGATTCTAGCATTTCTCCTGAGATGCGTGTATCACGTCCTACAAAGACTTTAGGGGCTTCTGTTTCGTGTTGGCTAAGAACATAACCACCAAAACGTCCCAATTTAAAGGCCAATTCTGGCGTCAGTTCTACGTTTGCTTCTCCACGGACTCCATCGGTCCCAAAATATTTACCCATTTTATTTATCATCCTTTTCTACTATTTTGTTTAGTCCTGTTTAGACGAGTCTGGTTTCGTTTCTGAACTCGTTGAAGACGAACTGCTGGTTGAAGAGCCCGTTGACGAGGTCGTTGACGAAGAACTCGAGCTAGACGATACTGTTTTGGTTGTAATTTTCATTGTAGTGTCAAATGGCATAATGACGCTTGGCAAGACATTTCCATTTTTATCGACTGCTTGTAGAGGAACAGAAGCCGAATAATTACCTGTTATCCGTTCACTCGTTGGCAAGATGGCAATGACACGATCTACTCTAGAGAGAGTTTCCTCATCACTAATAACCGTTACTTTTTCATCTGATACAGTGACTGTATCAATTTTCACACGAGAATCAATCTGACTAGGGTCAATCTCCGGCACAACGATTACATTATCACGTTTTGCTTTTTTACCAACCTTGACTGTTATCTTTTGCGGTGTCGCAACAGCCGTCAAACCACTCGGTAAATTTTCAATAGTCAGGGGAACTTCGATGGTTCCTACACTGGCATTGGTTAAGTCAGCTTTGACCTTGAATTTCCGAGTGCTTTCCTGCATCTCACTCGCCAAAGCAACTCTGTTTGACCCAGTCAGAAAGACGGTCACTTCAGATGTAAAACCACTGATAAAGTACTGAGCACTGTCATACTGAATATCGATTGGGACATTAAGAACCGTATTGGTATAGGTTTCTGTCCGCACCTGTCTAGCACTATTGCTATTCTGATAGTTTGTTGAAGTCGCATAGATAAAGAGGATGCAGGCGAAAAAGAAGGAAGAAATAATATAAAGACTATTTTTTCTCATGTTTCAATCCTCCTAGCAAACGCTCTTTCAAACCTTGTTTTTCCTCTGATGCTGGAAGCAAGATTCTTCTTAACTCCGATTCAAACTCTTCCAAGGTCAAATCATTCTTAAAGACTCCATTATAGGTGATTGAGATTCCACCTGTTTCCTCAGAAACCACAAAGGTAAGAGCATCTGATACTTCCGACAAACCAATCGCTGCCCTGTGACGTGTCCCAAACTCCTTGGAAATTCCCGTATTTTCAGTCAGGGGCAGGTAGGCTGAAGTTACGGCAATCCGGTCTTCTCTAACAATGACCGCACCATCGTGCAAGGGAGTATTGGGGATAAAGATATTAATCAATAACTCAGAAGAAATCTTAGCATCTAGAGGAATCCCAGTTGAGATATATTCCTGCAAGGTTCTCACGCGCTGCACCGCTACCAGAGCACCAATCTTACGAGGGCTCATGTACTCGACTGATTTGACAAAGGCACGAACCATTTGCTCTTCCGCACTAATAGGGGCATTGTAGAAGAAATCCGTAGCCCGACCCAATCGTTCCAAACCAGTCCGAATCTCTGGTGAAAAAATAACTACCGCTGCAATGACCCCGTAGGTGATGATCTGATTGATCAACCAGGAAATGGTCGTCAAACCAATCATATTGGACAGAATCTGACCTAAAATAAAGACCAGAACACCCCGCACCAAAATCATGATTTTGGTCCCTGCAATCGCTTTGGTAAAATGATATAAAATATAAGTCACAATGAGAATATCAATCAGATTGGTGACTATTGTCCAAGGACTTGAAAACAAACTCGTCCAGTATTGCAAATTGGATAATTGTTGAAAATTCATCCCTGGCCTCCTCCCCTTCAAAACACTTTCTGTACCATTATACCATTTTTTGCCCATTTTTTCCCTATCCTACCTCATTTTAAATTAAGCAAAAATATGATAAAATAAACTGATTAGAAAAAACGAAGGAGAAATCATGTCTCAACTCTATGATATTACTATTGTAGGTGGCGGTCCTGTTGGGCTCTTTGCTGCCTTTTACGCCCACCTACGCCAAGCCAAAGTCCAAATCATCGACTCCCTTCCCCAGCTCGGTGGTCAGCCAGCTATCCTCTACCCTGAAAAGCAAATCCTTGATGTGCCAGGTTTCCCAAACTTAACTGGGGAAGAGCTGACCAATCGCTTGATTGAACAGCTAAACGGCTTTGAAACACCTGTTCATCTCAACGAAACGGTTCTTGAGATTGAGAAACAAGATGAAGGATTTAGCATTACAACCAACAAGGGAAATCACCTGACTAAAACCGTCATCATTGCTATGGGGGGTGGTGCCTTTAAACCACGTCCGCTCGAATTAGACGGTGTTGAGGACTATGAAAATATCCACTACCACGTTTCCAATATCCAGCAATACGCTGGTAAGAAAGTGACCATCCTTGGTGGAGGAGACTCAGCAGTTGACTGGGCATTGGCTTTTGAAAAAATTGCCCCAACTACTCTCGTTCACCGTCGAGATAACTTCCGCGCTTTGGAACACAGTGTCCAAGCCCTACAAGAATCATCTGTGACCATCAAGACACCGTTCGTCCCTAGCCAACTCCTTGGAGATGGTAAAACACTCGACAAACTAGAAATCACCAAGGTCAAATCAGATGAAACCGAAACTATCGAAGTAGACCATCTCTTTGTCAACTATGGTTTCAAATCATCTGTTGGCAATCTTAAAAACTGGGGTCTGGAGCTCAACCGACACAAGATTATCGTCAATAGCAAGCAAGAATCCAGCCAAGATGGTATTTACGCTATCGGAGACTGCTGCTACTATGAAGGAAAGATTGACTTGATTGCGACAGGACTGGGTGAAGCACCTACTGCCGTCAACAATGCTATCAACTACATCGACCCTGAGCAAAAAGTACAACCAAAACACTCGACCAGTTTATAAGAAAAGAACCACGAATCAACTGATTCGTGGTTTTATAGTTCATCTGCGATCTTGTTTATTTTTCTGAGTCTGTGATTAACACCACTTTTAGTCAGGGGATTGCTCAGGCTATCTGCCAACTGCTGGATAGAGTAGTCTGGATGCTGAATCCTCAAACGAGCCACCTCCTGCAAATCTACGGGTAAATTTTCCAAACCCATTCTATCTTTGATTTTACTGATATTGTTGATAGTCTTCATACTAGCAGAAACCGTTCGAGCGATATTAGCTGTCTCGGCATTATTGGCTCGATTGAGATCATTACGGGTTTCACGCAAAATCTTGACACGCTCAAAATTATCACGCGCCTGCATGGCCCCAATCACGATCAAGAAATCCATGATGTCTTCTGCTCGCTGGAGATAGGTAACTGCACCTTTCTTGCGCTCAATGACCTTGGCGTCCAGCAAAAACTGCTGAAGAAGAGAGGCCAGTCCTTGGGCATGGTCCAGATAAACAGAACTGATCTCCAATTGGTATTTGCCAGACTCAGGATCTCGGATGCTGCCATTTGCCAGAAAGGCCCCACATAAGTAAGCACGACCAGCCTCCTCATCTGCTAAGATATCGGGATCAATACCCGTCTCCAAACCAAAGAAGGAATCCGCAAGTCGCAAATCAGCTAAAAGCTCCTGCACCCTCTCATCTGTATAGACCGTATAGACACGATTCTTACGAAGATTGCTTCTCTGATGGTGACGAATTTCTGACTTGATCTCATAAAAATGGAGAAAGGACTCATAAAGGTACCGAGCCAACTTGGCATTTTCAGTTACGACGGACAAGGTCAGGCCTGAAGTCGAGAGACCAATACTGCCAGACATCTTGATGATGGCAGACAATTCATGACGACTGAGATGGTGTTGACCAAGAATTTCCTCTTTTACTGCAACTGTAAAACTCATTTTCTCACCTGTATAATGCGCATCAATTCGTCTACGATCAAATCGCCATCATGGAAGGCTCCTCCATTTTCCAAACGAAGGAAGTTGGATGAAATCACACGAGGGACCTGCTTGCAAAGACCAGCAAAATCATGCTCTACCTGAACCAAATATTCATCAAAACGGTTGGTATCCATGTATTCTCTAGGAACCTTCTCGATATTAACCAAGACCGTATCAATAAATGGCCGACCTAAGTGTCGATGGAGGACTTCCACGTGGTCACTGTCTGAAAAGTGCTCTGTTTCCCCACGCTGGGTCATGATATTGCAGACATAGGCGATCTCAGCCTTAGTCTCCAAGAGAGCCTGCCCAATCTCCTCAATGACAATATTGGGCAAAATCGATGTAAAGAGAGAACCAGGCCCCAAGACAATCATATCACTCTCGAGAATGGTATTGACTACTCGACGGCTGGCTTGGGGTATTTCATCATCCAAGGTATTGGTCACATAGACATGGTCGATCATGCCTGGATGATCAGCAATGTGGCTCTCACCCGCCACCTCTGAACCGTCTTTAAAGACCGCATGCAGTGTCAAAGGCTGATCGCTTGAGGGGTAGATTTTTCCTGTTGTGTGGAAAAAGAGACTTAGCAGCTGCATGGCATTATAAGTGGACCCTTGCATTTCAGAGAGTCCTGCTATGATAATATTCCCCAGTGGATGACCCGCAAAAGCTCCAGCGTCTTCTGAAAAGCGGTACTGAAAAACCTTCTCATAAAACTTAGGCATATCCGACATAGCCACCAGAACATTGCGAAGATCACCTGGTGGTGTCAGCTGTTGGATATTCTTTCTTAGTTCACCAGAAGATCCACCATCATCAGCTACCGTTACGATAGCAGCGATATCAACATCCTTTTCTCGCAAGCTTTTCAAAATGACGGGGATACCAGTTCCTCCACCAATCACCGTTATTTTAGGTTTTCTCATGAACGGTTTACCGTTTCCTTTCTTCGATCTTTGTCACGATGGCTTTCATTGACAGACCAGTTTTTAGCTAGGTCCTCAGCGATTCGCTTGGCAAAGGCAACACTACGGTGCTGTCCACCTGTACATCCCACTGCAATGGTCAAAACAGACTTGCCTTCTTTCTTGTAACTTGGCAAAATCGGCTCAATCAAGGCAAGCAAGTGCTGATAGAAACTTTCAGACTCTTCATGATTCATCACATAGTCATAAACTGCTTGATCCTCACCTGTCTGATTACGGAGCTCCGGAAGGTAGTATGGATTTGGCAAGAAACGGACATCAAATACCAAGTCCGCATCGATAGGGATACCATACTTGAATCCAAAAGACATGACCTCAATACGGAAAGACTGGGTTTGTTCTTGGTCCGAAAATTGCTCAGCAATGGTTTTACGAAGTTCACGCGGAGTGAGTTCTGTCGTATCCACCACATTTTGGCTCATGTTTTTCAAAGGTGCCAAAAGTTCACGTTCCAGCTTGATGCCATCTAAAATCCGACCATCTGCTGCTAGCGGGTGACTTCTTCTAGTTTCCTTATAGCGTGCTACCAATTCCTTATCTGCTGCGTCTAAAAAGAGGATTTTGAAGTCCAAATCGTCTTGGTTTTCCAATTCATCCAAAACTGCCTGAATCTCTGAAAAGAAGGAACGGCTCCGCATGTCCACAACCAAGGCCAGTTTGTGGTCATCATCTTTAGTTTCAACCAACTGCAAGAACTTTGGTAAGAGGGCTGGTGGCATATTGTCAATCGTAAAATATCCCAAATCTTCGAAGGACTGAATGGCTACCGTTTTCCCTGCGCCACTCATCCCTGTCACAATTACCAGGTGAAGTTGTTTCTTTGTCATCTATCTCTCCTTATATCAAAAAAAGTTTGGCAGAGCCAAACTTCAACTAGCTTATCCAATCTCTGCGATCACTTCAATTTCGACTTTTACATCACGAGGAAGACGTGCAACCTCTACAGCTGAACGAGCTGGGAACTCCTCGTTAAAGGCAGTCTGGTAAACCTCGTTAAAAGGAACAAAGTCATTCATATCGCTCAAGAAGCAAGTTGTTTTGACAACGTGATCAAAGTCTGTTCCTGCTTCAGCCAAAATAGCAGCAATGTTTTTCAAAACTTGTTCTGTCTGTTCTTGGATCGTTTCTCCTACAATTTCTCCAGTTTCAGGAGATAGAGGAACTTGACCGCTAGCAAACAAAAGATTACCAACGATTTTCCCTTGAACATATGGTCCGATAGCCTTTGGAGCTTTGTCTGTATGAATTGTTTTTGCCATTTCTTTCCCTCACAATTTTTCTAATATTGCATCCCAAGCCTGATCCATCCCTGCCTTGCTGACAGATGAAAAGAGGATGAAGTCGTCACTGGGGTCAAAGTTTAATTTCTTTTTGATTGCTGATTCGTGCTTATTCCACTTACCACGAGGAATCTTGTCTGCCTTGGTCGCAACGATGATAACCGGAATCTCATAATATTTGAGAAATTCGTACATCTGCACATCATCTGCTGACGGGTCGTGGCGGAGATCCACTAGACTAACCACGGCACGGAGATTTTCACGAGTCGTTAAGTATTCCTCAATCATGCGCCCCCACTTTTCACGCTCCTTTTTGGAAACGCGGGCATAGCCATAACCAGGCACATCCACAAAGCGCATCTTGTCATCAATGTTGAAGAAGTTGAGTAACTGGGTCTTCCCAGGTTTTCCTGATGTACGAGCAAGATTTTTGCGGTTCAACATGGTGTTGATAAAGCTAGACTTGCCGACATTTGAACGCCCTGCAAGGGCAATCTCTGGCAGGTCATCCTGCGGATAGTGGGACTTGTTTGCCGCACTGAGCAGGATTTCAGCATTGTGTGTATTAAGTTCCATAGTCACCTCTAGGCTGTTTCTAGGATGGGTTTTTCCGTTCCATCGACAGCTTCTTTTGTGATGCGGACCAATTTCACATTTTCTTGACTTGGCACTTCAAACATAACATCTAGCATGGTTTCTTCGATGATTGAGCGAAGACCACGCGCACCAGTTTTGCGTTCAATAGCCTTATTGGCTATTTCCTGAAGAGCTTCATCGTCAAATTCCAACTCAACATCATCATAAGAAAGCAAGGTTTGGTATTGTTTCACCAAGGCATTTCTTGGCTCTTTCAAGATGCGAACCAAGTCATCGACCGTCAATTGCTCAAGAGCAGCAAAGACAGGCAAGCGTCCAATCAACTCAGGGATAATACCGAATTTTTGAATGTCTTCAGCGATGATTTCTTGCATGTAAGAGCTGTTTTCGTCAATCGCCTTGTTATTTTGGCCAAAGCCAATAACTTTTTCACCCAGACGTTGTTTAACGATTTCTTCGATGCCATCAAAAGCACCACCCACGATAAAGAGGATATTTTTAGTATCCACCTGAATCATCTCTTGTTGTGGATGTTTGCGTCCTCCTTGAGGCGGCACGCTAGCGACAGTTCCCTCGATAATCTTGAGAAGGGCTTGTTGTACACCTTCACCCGAAACATCACGTGTGATCGACACATTCTCGCTCTTCTTGGCAATTTTGTCAATTTCATCTACGTAGATAATCCCACGTTCTGCACGTTCGATGTTAAAGTCAGCAGCCTGCAAGAGTTTGAGGAGGATATTTTCTACGTCCTCACCCACATAACCAGCCTCAGTCAGAGCTGTCGCATCTGCAATAGCAAAAGGCACATTCAAGCTCTTAGCCAAAGTCTGAGCCAAGAAAGTTTTCCCAGAACCAGTTGGGCCAATCATCAAGATGTTTGACTTCTGCAAATCCACATCTTCTGACTCTTCACGCGTATCATGGAAATTAATGCGTTTATAGTGATTGTATACAGCCACTGCCAAGGCACGTTTGGCACGATCCTGACCAATCACATAGTGGTTTAAGATATTGAGGAGTTCGATTGGTTTTGGTACTTCAGACAAGTCTGCCAAAACTTCCTCGGCCAACTCCTCCCGAATGATTTCCTGGGCCAACTCCACACATTCATTACAGATAAAGGCGTTGTTCCCAGCGATTATTTTCTTTACTTCTTCTTGGCTTTTGCCACAAAATGAGCAATAAACCATCATATCATTTTTCCTATTTGTAGGCATGATTTCCTTCCATTCTAATTTATCATTCTATCTAAAATAAGGTCATATAAAAAGCGTGGACACTGTTGACCAGATTGGTAAAAGCATTCAACCAGAGTAAGGCAGACAGTCCATAGCGCTTCTTACGAAAAGCCTGTGCTCCAGTCAAAATACAGATCACACACAAAAAAGCTGTAAAAAATCCAAATATACTGCGCTCCATTAGACTTCCTTTCTATCTCGGTATTCGATAGTAAAATCATAGTCGTTTTTCTCATCTCGGGTGTAAGATTTGCTTGCTACTGTCTCAAAACGAGACAAGTCAAACTCCTCAGGGAAATAGGTATCTCCCTCCACCTGAGCATGAATCTGTGTCACGATGATTTCATCTAAATAGGGCTCAAAAGCCTGAAAAATCTGTTTTCCGCCAATGATATAGAGATTTTTTTCCTGACTCTGATACCACGCTAAAACAGACTCCACATCTTGAAATACGAGCGCCCCATCTATGACTTCTTCGCTATTGCGCGTTAAAATCAGGGTTTGCCGTTTTGGAAGCAGACGACGTCCCATGCCATCAAAGGTCACTCGCCCCATCAGTATAGCATGATTTAAAGTTGTTTCCTTAAAATGTTGCAACTCTGCTGGCAAATGCCAAGGGAGACGATCTTCCTTCCCAATCACACCTTTTTCATCTTGGGCCCAAATGGCTATGATTTTCTTTGTCATGCTTCCGTCCTTTTTATTGATACTACTATTTTATCAAAATTCTCCCAAAAAGACTGTTTTGAAACGCGCGCAAAAGAGAGAAAAGGAGCAGGCTTCATTTAGCCTGCTCCTCTCGTCCCTAGGACATATATTTTTTTGCTTCTGATTCGATTTTTTCGACCACTTCCTGGATACTTAGTCCAGTTGTGTCAAGATAAACTGCATCCTCAGCCTGTTTGAGAGGTGAGGTTTCACGATGACTATCCTTGTAGTCACGCGCCGCAATCTCTTCTTTCAGCGTTTCAAGGTCTGTTTCAATCCCTTTAGCAATATTTTCCTTGTAACGACGCTCTGCTCTTTCTTCAACAGAAGCCACTAGGAAAATTTTAAGTTCAGCTTGTGGTAAAACAACTGTCCCGATATCACGCCCATCCATGACGATACCACCTTGCTGAGCAATCTCTTGCTGGAGCGAAACCAGTTTCTCACGCACCTCAGGAATGGCAGCAATGCTTGAAACCTTGTTGGTCACTTCATTTTCACGAATCGGATGGGTAATATCAACATCCCCTACAAAAACAAGTTGCTCACCTGTTTCTGAACGACCAAAACTAATGGGGTGTTGGTTAAGAAGCTCGAGAAGTTGATCTACATTTCCTGCATCCAACTGGTTCTTAAGCGCTATATAAGTCGCAGCACGGTACATAGCACCCGTATCGAGATAAGTGTAACCAAAATCCTTAGCGACAATCTTTGCAACCGTACTCTTGCCACTCGAAGCTGGACCATCGATAGCAATTTGAATTGTCTTCATGACCGACTCCTATCTTGTCTTAATCACATCACCTGGGTTGGCAAACCAAGATCCAGATGACATATGAGAAGGATTTAGGGATTCTAGCTGGGCAATGGAAATCCCTGCACGCTGAGCAAGAGCTGCCTCTCCCTCTCCAGGCTGTACTGTAAGTGTTCCTTCACCCTCTGCATGTTCTTCCGAACTGCTTTCTGAAGGTGTTGATTCAGAAGAAGCTGTTTCCTCTACCTTGCTACTTGAAGATGATGATGCTTCTACTTTAGAACTTGAACTTGTAGAAGGAGACGATGCATCATAGAAGTCCTTCAAAGATGAAGTACGATTGCTTCCTCCGGTTGATAGGTAAATCAATACAACTACCATTGCTACAACGATTACAAAGAAGAGGCTAGCTAGAACCGTCAAGACACGATTGGCAACAACGCCTTTCCCTTTTTGTTTCCGGTGTCGACGCTCTGATCTTGTTTCTTCCTCATTGTTTTCGTAGATATCTTCTTGCCACGGTTCTTTTTCCATACCTTACTCCTTGTTTTTTTTACATTTTCTTATTACAATATAAATATGAAAGTCACACTTATACCCGAACGGTGCATTGCCTGCGGGCTTTGCCAAACCTATTCTGAACTCTTTGATTACCATGATAATGGAATCGTTCGATTTTACGATGATCCAGTTGAATTGCAAAGAGAAATCGCTGAGACTAGCGATGTTCTGGAGGCCATCAAAAATTGTCCTACACGTGCACTTCTAAAAGATCCATCGTAGGAAGCAGGGAATAAATATAATTGATTTTTTCTCATTTTTCCCACATCTACTAGTTTAGCATATTTCTAGGTAAAATTATAGTCTTTTTTGGTTATTTTTTCCTTCAATAATAGAAAGGTCACTTTTTTCTTTGACGAGATAGAGTGGTCTTTTTTTGGTCTCTAGATAAATCTTACTGATATACTTGCCTAGAATTCCAATGGTCAGGAGTTGAATCCCTCCAAGAAAAAGAATGACAGCCATCAAAGAGGTCCAACCAGATGTCGGATTTCCCAAGATAAGGGTCCGAAACACCACAAAAATAGTCATCACAAAAGAAATAAAACAAGATAGAAGTCCCGCTACAAAGGCTATACTCAAGGGAAAATCTGAAAAGTTGAGAATCCCTTCAATCGAGTAGAAAAAGAGCTGCCTAAAACTCCAACTGGTCTTGCCAGCCTGTCTTTCGACATTTGGATAGTCGAGATAGTGCGTTTTAAAACCCACCCAAGCAAAGAGGCCCTTAGAAAAACGATTGGACTCTGTCAAGGATAAAATAGCATCCACCACAGATCTTCTCATCATGCGAAAATCACGGACACCTGAGGGCAAGGCTACTGGGCTAATTTTTTGCATGAGGCGGTAAAAGACGTCAGCACAGAAACTGCGGAAAAAGGGTTCTCCCTCCCGACTAGTTCTCCGTGTCCCAACACAGTCCAAGTCTGCATTTTGGTCTAGTAAGGCTTTCATCTCAAGTAGCATACTAGGAGGATCCTGAAGATCTGCATCCATCACGACCACCAAGTCTCCAGTTGCATGCTGCAAGCCTGCGTATAAGGCTGCCTCTTTCCCAAAATTTCGTGAGAATGAGACATAACGGACCGCAGGATTTTGCTCCCGATAGGCCTTCAAAAGCTCTAAGGTCCCATCGTTTGAGCCATCGTCTACAAAGACATATTCGACTTCTGCTCCCAAGTCAGGAAGCAGAGCTTCCACAGACTGATAAAAAAGAGGAAGTACTTCCTCTTCGTTTAGACATGGGACAATGATTGAAATCATCATCTTAGTCTTCAAATCCATTTGGATGCTTGCTTTGCCAACGCCATGCGTCTTCACACATTTGGGTGATGTCGAGTTCTGCTTCCCATCCGAGCTCTGCTTTGGCTTTTGCTGGGTCTGAGTAGCAGGCAGCGATATCACCTGGGCGGCGTTCTACGATGCGGTAAGGAATAGGACGTCCCACTGCTTTTTCCATATTTTGGATAATTTCAAGAACGGAGTAACCTTTACCAGTTCCAAGGTTATAAATGTTTAGACCTGAACCTTTTTGGAGTTTTTTCAAAGCTGCAACGTGACCTTTAGCAAGGTCTACGACATGGATATAGTCACGAACCCCAGTTCCATCTTCTGTATCGTAATCATCTCCAAAAACTTGTACTTGTTCTAGTTTGCCCACTGCTACTTGTGAAACATAAGGCAAGAGATTGTTTGGAATTCCGTTAGGATTTTCTCCCAAGTCTCCACTTTCATGCGCTCCGATTGGATTAAAGTAACGAAGCAAAACCACATTCCATTCTGAATCTGCCTTGTAGATATCCGTCAAAATTTCCTCTAACATCAGCTTAGTACGACCGTATGGATTGGTCACTGAAAGTGGGAAATCTTCCAAGATTGGAACAGTGTGAGGATCTCCGTAAACTGTCGCAGAAGAACTGAAGATGATGTTCTTACAGTTGTTTTCTTCCATAGCTTTTAGAAGACTGACAGTTCCAGCGATATTGTTGTCATAGTAGACAAGAGGGATGCGGGTTGATTCGCCAACAGCCTTCAGACCAGCAAAGTGAATGATACCAGTCGGTTCTTCCTGCTTGAAAATATCTCTGAGGGTATCTGTGTCACGGATATCTGCCTCATAAAAAGGAATCTCGACTCCTGTAATTCTCTCAACAACTTCTAAACTTTTACGATTGCTATTGACAAGATTATCCACCACAACGACTTGATGACCTGCTTGGATCAACTCAATAACAGTGTGGGTTCCGATAAATCCAGCACCACCAGTTACCAAAATCTTTTCTTGCATCTTTCTTCCTCGATTCTCGGATTATTTTTTCTTATTTTATCATTTTTGATAGGGAATGTCATTTGACATCCTAAACCACCTGCTAAAATTTTAGTAAAATGCTTATACTCTTCGAAAATCAAATTCAAACCACGTCAGCGTCGCCTTACCGTGGGTATGGTTACTGACTTCGTCAGTTCGATCCACAACCTCAAAGCAGTGCTTTGAGCTGACTTCGTCAGTTCGATCCACAACCTCAAAACAGTGTTTTGAGCAGCCTGCGGCTAGCTTCCTAGTTTGTTCTTTGATTTTCATTGAGTATTATTCGCTTTTTACTCGTTTGACATAGTTTTCAATTGGATATTTTACTGGATCCAAAGTCAACTCCTTGTCTTGGACAAGTTGAGCTAGATGATATCCGATGATTGGACCCGTTGTGAGACCTGATGAACCTAGACCACTAGCCGCATAGGCACCTGCTAAGCCAGGTACTTCCCCAAAGAAAGGGGAGAAATCACTGGTATAGGCACGGATTCCTACTCGCTCACCTCTTTTAGTAGCTTCAGCCAAGGCTGGGTAGTATGGCAAGGCTGCTTCCTCCATTTGTTGAAGCAAGGGTTCATCCACCGTCAAGTCAAATCCCATATCATTTTCATGGGTAGCACCTAGGGACAATTTCCCACCTGCAAAAGGAATCAAATCCCACTCCCCTTCTGGCATGACAACAGGGTAAGATTTCATATCTTTGGTAAGTTGATAATCTCGTAGTTGTCCCTTTTGGGGACGAACATCTACCTCATATCCTAAAGGTTTCAAAATGTCCCCCAACCAAGCTCCCGACGCCAAAATAACTTGATCAAACACTTCTTCACCAATCTGGTAACCGGATGCTAAAGGTGTCAGACTCACTTTTTCTTTGACCAGCTTGACCTGACTGGCTTCTAGCAAACGAGTCACTAAGAGCTGGCCATCCACCCGTGCCCCACCAGAAGCGTAGATCAGGCGGTCGAATCCCTGCAAGCCAGGAAATAATTCATTTGCAGACGCTTGGTCTAGAATGGCTAATTGACCTATCAAGGGAGATTCTTCTCTGCGCTGGAGGGCTAGTTCATAGAGTTCTTCTAACTTGGATTCATCCTTTTTCAAGAGAAAAACTCCCGAACGCTGGTAAAAGTCGATCTCCTGTCCTGATTTTTCTAAATCAGCCAACAAATCCACATAAAAGTCAGCCCCCAAGCGCGCCATCTTGTACCAAGCTTTATTGCGGCGTTTGGAAAACCAAGGACTGATAATTCCTGCTGCAGCCTTGGTTGCTTGCCCCTGTCCATGGTCAAAAACGGTCACCTCTAGGTCAGCTTCTTTAGAGAGGTAGTAGGCAGCTGTTGCCCCCACAATTCCTGCTCCAATAATGGCAACTTTTTTCATTGTCTTCACCTTCTAACTAGATATGGTGGAAAGGATTAGTCGATGCTTGACTAGGCACAATATCAATGCCCCAGCCCTTCTCTGCCTTCCATTGAGTAAGAAGTTCTGCGATTTTTTCGACAAAAAGCACTTCTATATAGTGGCCTGGGTCCAATGCCAACAGGCCATCAGAAAGCATATCCTGGGCTGTGTGATAGTAGATATCGCCAGTGATATAAACATCTGCCCCCTTTGCTAAAGCATCCTTATAGAAAGACTGCCCGCTACCACCACAGATAGCTACTCTTGAAATAGGCTTCTGCAAATCACTCTCGTGATAATGGACCATGCGAAGACTATCTAGACCAAAGACTTGCTTGACATGTTGGGCCAATTCCCCAAATGTCTGAGGTTGAACATTCCCAATACGTCCAATTCCACGTTCTGGACCTGTCTCCTGCAGATAGGTCGTTTCCTCAATACCTAACATCTGACAGAACCAGTCATTGAGGCCATTTTCAACGATGTCAATATTGGTATGGCTGACATAAACGGCAATGTCATGCTTGATAAGGTCGATGTAAATCTGATTTTGTGGGCGGCTGGCTACCAAATCCTTAATCGGACGAAAGATTGGCGCGTGCTTGACGATAATCAAGTCCACACCCTTTTCAATGGCTTCAGCAACCGTCTCTTCACGAATATCGAGGACAACCATAACCCTTTGGATCTCCTTGTCTAGAGTACCGATTTGCAGGCCACGACTGTCACCCTCCATTGAAAATTCCTGAGGGCAAAAGGCTTCATAAGCTTGTATTACTTCACTTGCTAGCATGGAGAACCTCCTTTATGGCTTGAATTTTATCTACTAAAACTTGTCGTTCCTCCATATTTTTTTCTGGAATTTGATCAAGGGCTAATTCTAACTTAGCAGCTTCTTTTTGCCATTTTTGGACAAAGACTGGGCTGACTTCTTTGGACAAGATAGGTCCAAAACGGACATCACTGGCTGATAGCTTCATTTGTCCTGCTTCCACCACTAGAATTTCATAAAACTTGCCAGCTTCTTCTAAGATGCTTTCTGCTACAATCTGAAAACCGTTACCCTGTAGCCAGATGCGCAAATCGTCTTCACGATTATTGGGTTGGAGGATCAAACGCTCTACATTAGCTAGCTTGTCCAAGCCTTCTTCCAATATGGTAGCAATCAAACGGCCACCCATACCAGCAATGGTGATAACCGATACTTGGTCTGCCTCTTCAAAGGCTGCCAAGCCATTGGCTAAACGAACTTGGATTTTCTCCTTTAAGCCGTGAGCCTCAACATTTTTGACCGCTGACTGGTAGGGTCCTTCCACCACTTCCCCTGCAATAGCGCTTTTGATTTGGCCTCTTTCAACCAAGTCAATTGGCAGATAAGCATGGTCACTCCCCACATCTAGTAACACAGCACCTTGTGGCACAAAGGAAGCTACCAATTCTAATCTCTTTGAAATCATCTTCTCTCACTTTCCAAAACTCTATTACCTCTTATTATACCACATTTCAGCTAGCAATCTTGCACCTAAAAAGACCGCAATCCACAGATTGCAGCCTTTCTTTATTTTCTGGATTGGTAACGACTAGTTAGAATGAAAATCACGGTAAAGACAGCCATCATGACAAGGTAAACAGGGAATGTTTGTCCTGTCAAGGTCGAAATTTCAAGCAGTTTCTGGATCATTGGGAAAAGAGCTGTGGCTAGGAAGCCTCCTACTGACCAGACAATCAAGAGGACACGCCAGAGAGTAAATGGCATGCAGGCTCTAAATACGGATAAGAAACCAATTGACCCAAGGAGATAATAGAGTAGGGTTGAGATTTCTAACTCAGACCAACCTTGACTAGCCCCAAAGATTTTGACAAAAAGAACGCTGAACACGACCATGAGGGCACTTGGTAGGGCACGAAGCATGGATTTTCTGAGGAAGTTTGGTTCAACAGGCTTGATATTTCGCTCAAAAGTCAGAACGAATGGTGGGAAACCTTCCACGAATTGGTCAATCATGGTAATCTGGATTGGAATGAAGGGGAAAATCAAGATCCACTCAGACCGTCCCAGAAGAACACTGGCGATACAGATAACTGCTAACAAGAAGGAATAGATGGTCTTAATCAAGAAAATCGGTGCAATATGGGCGATGTTATTAACCACACGACGGCCTTCAAAGAGAATCTCAGGAACATCATTGAAGTCTGAGTTCAAGAGAACTAGATTGGCAATCTGACGAGTCGCCGGATCTCCCTCCGCCATTACAATCGAACAATCTGCTTCGCGGAGAGCTAGGATATCATTGACACCATCCCCTGTCATTGCCGTTGTATGCCCTGCTTTTTTCAGAGTTTGGATGATGATTTTCTTTTGATGAGGGGAAACACGTCCGAAAATAGCTGTCTCTTCAGCCATGGCAACCAATTCCTCATCCGTGATTTTTGAGCAATCTACATAGCTGTGATAGTCCGCAAAACCAGCCTTTTGGGCAATGCTGGAAACCGTGACTGGATTATCACCAGAGATAATCTTGAGGCCCACTTCCTGAGAACGGAGATAATTCAGCGTCTCAGCTGCTCCTTCTCGAATCGGGTCCAAGATTTCCAGCAAGGCCAGGGCTTGAATGTCAGACGGTTTCTGTGGTTTGTGATGATCTAGTTTTTCCTGACTGAGGGCCAAGACCAAGACACGTGACCCTCTCTCCAAGGCCTCTCTGGCTTCTGATACTTCAGAGTCCAACAACATCTCAGGAGCTCCCAAGAAAACTGTCCCTAGCCCTTCTAACTCCATAGCTCCCCACTTGCGGTCGCTAGAGAAGGGAAGATTCGAGATCATAGGATAGGCTACTTGACCTTGGAAACGCTGACGAATGGCTTGAGCTGTTGGATTTTTATCCTCACTATGAGCGATATAGCTAGTCAAAATGCTGGCAATAGCCTCATCACCATAAGTTTCCGTCAGAGGAAGAACAGCCTCCACCTGCATCTTTCCTTGGGTGATAGTGCCCGTCTTGTCCAGACAGAGCATATCCACGCGCGCCAAGGTCTCGACAGAGTACATCTCCTGCACTAAAACCTTTTTCAAGCCCAGCTTAATCACCGCAGTCAAGAGCGAAGTAATGGTCAAAAGGGCAATTCCCTTGGGTAACATTCCCAAAAGGGCTGTCGACGAATTTACAACGGATGACTTGAGGGACAAGCCCTTTAACATCAAGGCTTCTAGCAGGAGAGCTAGACCAAAGGGAATGATAATCTTTCCAGTAAAACCAGCTAGCTTGTCTAGCGATTTCATGATACGGGAGTTGATCGGTTTCACTGTCTTAGCTTCCAGCATGAGTTTGGAAGCATAGTTGTCTGCCCCGACATGGTGAACTTGAGCCAAAACTGCGCCACTGGCTAGGAAACTCCCTGATAAAAGCAAGGCATCCACTTCTTTTTGCACCAAATCACTCTCACCCGTCAACATAGCTTCATTGACTTCCGCAAATCCTTCCAGAACCAGAGCATCACTAGGGATTTGCTCTCCAGCAGACAGACGAATGACATCTCCTAGAACCAACTCTTCTGGATCGAGAGCAACTTCTTGACCCTCACGAATGGTTTTAACTTTTTCCTTGGTCATGAGATTGAGCTTGTCCACCATGTGTTTGGCCCGTAGCTCAGTCACAATCCCAGAAAAAGCGTTAAAGCAGATAACGGCAAAGAAAACCAGATTGCTCCAAGCCTGCACAAAGGCTAGCGCCAGGGCAATAACAAAGTTTAATGCGTTAAAAAGTGTAAAAACATTTCGTTTAAAGATTTGCCAAGTACTGGTACTGGCTGAAGCGGTAAAGTCATTGACCAAACCTTGAGCCTGTCTTTCCTTGACTTCTCTTTGGGTTAATCCCATAATCTTATTTTTATCCATAAATTCTATCATATCATTTTTTTTAAAAGAATTCTAATCCCATCTAAAACTGTTGGCTGATAACTGAAAAAGTTTGCCAGTAGTCTTTTGATAAGGTATAATAATAAAAGCAATACAATCGAAGGAGATCTCATGTTTTATACTTATTTGCGTGGACTAGTCATGCTGATTTTGTGGTCCATCAATGGCAATGCCCACTATCACAATACTGATAAAATCCCTAGCCGAGACGAAAACTATATCCTCGTCGCACCTCACCGTACCTGGTGGGATCCTGTTTACATGGCCTTTGCGACCAAGCCAAAACAGTTCATCTTTATGGCCAAAAAAGAGCTGTTTAACAACCGTATCTTTGGCTGGTGGATCCGTATGTGCGGCGCCTTTCCTATCGACCGGGAAAAACCTAGTGCCTCTGCCATCAAGTACCCTATCAACGTCCTCAAAAAAAGCGACCGCTCTCTCATCATGTTCCCAAGTGGGAGCCGTCACTCAAATGATGTCAAGGGTGGAGTAGCCTTGATTGCTAAAATGGCTAAGGTTCGTATCATGCCGGTTACCTACACCGGTCCCATGACCTTGAAAGGCTTGATTAGCCGTGAACGTGTGGATATGAACTTTGGAAATCCTATCGATATCTCAGACATTAAGAAAATGAATGATGAAGGGATTGAAATGGTTGCAGACCGTATCCAAGCAGAATTCCAACGTTTGGACGAAGAAACCAAGCAATGGCACAATGATCAAAAACCAAACCCACTCTGGTGGTTTGTCCGCATCCCTGCCCTTATCCTTGCAGTGTTTGTTGGTATCCTAACGATTATCTTTAGCTTTATCGCAAGCTTTATCTGGAATCCAGATAAGAAGAGAGAGACTCTTGGTTAAAAAATACAATTATCCCTTAGCTTTTGCCAAGGGATATTTCTTTTATTCGATTTTCCATTTTTGGGCCAACCAGTTGGAAAAGGCTAGAAATCGCTCAGCCACTTGCTCATGATGCCCATAAGGATCAAAAACAAACTGCCCAGTCAGATAACGTTTCTGAAGACTGGTATGGATCTGCTCAGCATAGGCTGGTGCTTGACCCAAGCGATTGGTATGATGGGCTCCTTCTGTTTGGCCATTCTGTAAATACAGCAAACAATCTAAATTTTTCACCTTTTCTTCCCTGCAATAAGTCGTAAAATCAGGGTACCAAAAGGAACCACAGATAGAGAAGATACAGGAGACCTTATCAAAATGGAAAAGACTGTATACAGCCGCCAAACCACCTAGTGAGTAACCCCCATAAGCAAGGCGATTTTTGTCCAGACGATAAAGCGACTGCAGCTTGTCTAAAAGACTACCAAATAAATGATCATGATAGGCATTTGCCTGACCCCCAAAATCCAGAGCCCCCTCTCTCAGAGCAGATGCCTTCCATGGAGTGTAGTCATCTAGGCGATTTTTAGAGGTCAAGCCCACTAAAATCACAGATTCTGAAAGGGAAGATAGAAAATCCAAGTTTCCATCATTCAAGAGAACAGCTGGATAGGTTTGGTTGGGATCATAAGTCGAAGGAAGGCTGACCTTGACTTGGATCCCTTCCCAGTCAAACTCATTATTTATTGATAAAGTCATTGATTTTCTCAAGGGAATCAATCACTGCTGGACCATAGTCCATCAACTCATCGTAAGAAATGGTCATGATTTTTTGATTCTTAATAGCAGGAACATTTTCCAAAACTTCATTTGCCTTCATCAACTCTACTGCGTTGGCATCCAATTTTTTATTGCGGTCGCTGGTTACATAGATAATCAACTCAGGATCCATTGACACGAGATTTTCCAAGGTCAAGCCTGATGTTCCCGTTGCAACGTTGGTATAACCAAGTTGATTCAACAAGCTTTCTTGCAAAGCAGACTTGTAGGCACCAAAGGTTTCATCATTATAAGCAACCATAATCAAAGCCTTTTTCTTTTCACCTTGGCTTGTTGGATTTGCTTTCTTAACAGCGTCAATTTTAGCTTGTAATTGGGCTGCGTATTCATTAGCCTTGTCCTGAACATTGAAAATCATTCCAAGATTTTTGACATCTTCTACGATATTTCCCAAATCTTGCTGAATTGTTGAGAGAGAGGCTTTTTGCGTAAAGACTGGGATTTTATTTTCATTCCAAGTGCTAACTGTCCCCAAGGATTTTTCAGAAAACATCATATTTCGACCCATCACAGCATCTGGCTCATAAGAAAGGACTGTCTCTTGTGAGACTGTTTTTTTGTCCCCAATTTGAGGAATCGTCGCAATCGCGTCCTTGTATTTGTCCGTCACAGCATTATCAGGGTTAAGCATGCCAGCAATTTTATCCTTCAAGCCTAACTCCAATAAGATTTCAGTGGTTGAAAGATTGTTGGTGATAACTTTTTCAGGTGCCTTGTCAAAGACTTGTTCGACTTCATTTCCCTTAGCATCATAGGTCTTGACCGTTAACGGATAAGTCGTCTCTGTGCTGGCTTTTTGACTTGTTTCTGTGCTAGAGTGTGTGGTAGTTTTTTCTGTAGTAGTATTACCACAAGCTGCCATGGTTAGGGTAGCTACTGTTACGAGTAAAATACTGAGTGTTTTTTTCATTTTGTTTTCCTTTTCTTTCTTATAAATAGTGAATCATAGCTTGCTGATCCTCGGTCCAAGTAACCTGACTTTGAACTCCGTATACAGTTTGCAATGACTCAGGGGTGATGGTCTCCTTTGGAGTCCCTTGGTAAAGGATTTCTCCCTCTTTCATCAGATAGAGATAATCCGAATAGCGACAAGCAAGTTGAATATCATGTAGGACAGCTAAAACATTGACCTTGAGATTCTTCACAATGGCCAACAAGTCTAACTGGTACTTGATATCCAGGTGATTGGTAGGTTCATCTAGGAGCAAGAGAGTCGGTTCTTGCGCCAAAGCGCGTGCTAATAAGACTCGCTGTTTCTCCCCACCTGACAGAGACGAATAGAGACGAGTTTTCTTCTCAAGCATATCCACCTTGACGAGAGCATCTTGAACGAGGGCATAATCCCTTTCCTTTTCCTTCTGTAAAAAAGAGAGGTGTGGAGTTCTTCCCAGCAAGACGATTTCCTCAACTGTACAATCAAACTGCAATTGATTAAACTGGGTGACAACTGCCATTTGCTTGGCTGTTTCTTTGAGTGACCAATGCTCCAGTGGCTTTCCATCTAGTCTTATCAAGCCTTTGTCCGCCTTTTCCTGACGATAGAGAAGTTTAAGCAGGCTGGTCTTTCCACTTCCATTTGGTCCCAGTATCGTGTGAAATTGATGCCCCTCAACCTTAAGAGAAACTCCTTTGAGGATTTTTTTCTCTCCCAGTCCAAAGTGGACATCCTGACAAATCAAGTCCATATCAGGCCCTCACCTCCCTTCGCCTACCTCCAACAATGTAGATAAAGAAGGGAGCACCTACTAAGGCTGTGAAAATACCAATCGGCAACTCAGCGTTTGGAATGATGATACGGGAGAGTACATCTGCCCAGATGACAAAGAGGGCACCCAGCAAGGTCGCAACAGGAAAAAGCCTCTTGTAATTCGTTCCTACTAACCCTCGAGCTAAGTGAGGAGTAATCAGTCCAACAAATCCAATAATCCCACAAGTAGCCACCAAGACAGCCGTCAGCACAGCCACCACGGTCACGTAAAGATACCAATAGAAGCGTAAGGGAATTCCCAAAGTTAAAGCAGCCTCATCTCCCATCATCATCGCATTAAAAACACGATACTGAGTAGCGAAAAATAGAAAGGCTAATCCTACTACTATAGTTGGCAGGACTAAGTCAGACCAAGTAGTCCCTGCAAGCGAGCCCATAGTCCAAAACTTAATGGTCATCACACTGTCCGCATTAGCGCCAACTGAGATAATAAAGTTGGAAAATGCCAGAAAGAGAGCATTGACCACCGTTCCTGATAAGATCAGACTAGAAGTCGTCATCCTTCCCTGCATAGAGGCAATGATAAGGACAGCGATTGTTGCCAAAATAGCTCCAAGGAAAGCTCCAAGGCTAATCACCAATTTTAAACCAAGAATGATGCTCAAAGTTGCCCCTAGAGTTGCACCCGCAGAAATTCCTAAGACATAGGGCTCTGCGATGGGATTGTTCACTGTGGACTGCATCACGCTACCACACATGGAAAGACCAGCCCCTACTATCAGACCTAACAATACTCGGGGGAATCTCATGTTCCATACAATGGCAAGAGTAGACTTGGAAACCTCTCCTATCTCAAGAGGAATCCCCAATCTGCTCAAAATAATCCGATAGGTATCTCCTAGATCAATCGCAACAGACCCCATAGAAACAGCTAGAAAGAGGGAAATTCCTAAAACACTTAGCAAAATAACCAAAAACAACACAAATTGCAAATCTTGTCGGCTTCCAGAAAATTTGGAAATCATGAAAACCTCCTTTGATAGAATCTTAAAAATTTAGAAAATTCTCATAAAAAGTATACCATATTTCTATTAGATGAACAAGGATAGAGACATATATAGACGAGCCGAAGATTGTACAAAAATGTTCGTGAAACAAAAAATCTCCCCGAAGGGAGATGATCTGGTTTATTTTACCTTACAGTGCTAGGAACCGTAACCGAAGATTATACTTGAGTATATCGAGGTAGGGTGACAAAAGTAAAAAAGCTACCCAATTTAGAGTAGCTTCATTATCAAGATATGCTCAATTGAACACGGCCTAAGCAAGCGGATAAAAACAAAAAGCCCTCTGAAATCAGAAAGCTTTATTCTTGCTGGATAAAACGTTTATAGATTAGGCGACAAGCCGAAGATTGTACTGATGGTACATCGAGGCGAAGGCAACGAAGTATAGAAACGTTTTAGACGCAAGATTAACGACGAAGTCCTAGAGAGTTGATTAACTCACGGTAACGGTTAACGTCGTTTTTACGCAAGTATGCAAGCAAGTTACGACGGCGACCGATTTTCTTCATCAATCCACGGTAAGTAGCGTGGTCTTTTTTGTGTTGTTTGATGTGTTCGTTAAGGTGGTTGATTTCCCAAGTAAGGACAGCAACTTGAACCTCTACTGAACCTGTATCACCTTCGTGACGTGCATATTGTGCGATGATTTCATTTTTTTTCTCTTTTGAGATTGCCATGATGTTTCTCCTTTTTATTTGGCTTCATCCGAGTGACAGGTTGGCATGCCTGCAACCAAGAAGAAGTTATTTGTCTTTACGACAGTTCTTATTCTACCAAGAAGCAGGAACTTTGTCAACTGATTTACTATTTAAAACCTTGAATTACTCTACTGATTTCAGGGCTTCGAGCATATCCACTTTTCTCAAGTGGTGATTGACAAAGACCCCCAGTAGGGCTAAGATTACAGTCACTGCGACGATTGGAAGAGCATAGACTTCCCAGCTGACTTGTGGATAAAAAAGTATGGTGGCAGGTGAAATCATTTGAATCAAAAATTGATGTAAATAGTGGCCAGCTACCAAACCGAGAGCAATTCCCACAAGGGACAGCACCATGGTCTCACGGTAGATATAGAGGGTCACTTCTTTATTGTGGAAACCGAGAACCTTGATAGTGGAAAGTTCACGGATACGTTCTGCCACATTGATGTTAGTGAGATTGTAGAGAATGACAATGGCTAGTAAAACGGAAACAAGGACAAGGATTGCCATGGTTTTATTGAGCGAACTAGCCACAGATTCAAAGAGATGGATGGCCGTCGCATTTTGGACGACCCCAGAAACAGCATCTTTTTCCATGAAGGTAGCAGCTTCTTTCTCCGTATTGGAAGGTGTTGGCTCTTTTAATTTTACTAGGTAGGTATTGTCTTGTGGACGAGTGCCATAGACTTGTTCGTAAGTCGCTCGGTTGAGATAAACAAAGTGTCCAACATAGTTTTCAGAAATAGCTGCGACCTTGATTTCCTTCCCATCAAGCTCCAGCTTGTCTCCAACCGTAACACCTGCTAGTTGGGCTAATTTTTGACTCACGACCGCTCCATCAGTGACCTGCACCTCTTGCCCATTCTCCTCTAATGTGATAAAGGGTTTGAAATCTTCTCTGTTTGTGACCATCATGGTGATGGTTTGAAGTCCTGCTTTTCCTTTGAAATCTTTTTCAATGGATTTAGAGTAAATCTTTTGATAAGCGTGGATCGATTCAGCTTGCAAGGCACTTTCTAGATCTGTTTTTTCTTGCTCACTCGCACTGCTCTTTTCCGCTACAATCATCTGGTATTGCTGGATTTGTTCAAATTGGCGCTCCACAACTCCTCCCACAGATGACTGAATGCCAAGACCTGCAAATAGGAGAGCCACCGAACCTGCAACTCCAAAAATGGTCATCAACATTCGTTGCTTATAACGAAAGATATTTCTTGCCGTAACCTTATGAGTAAAACTCAAACGACTCCAAATAAAGCTCAGGCGTTCCAGCAAAATCTTTGATCCCTTAACGGGAGGTTTGGGAAGTAAGAGTTGGGCTGCTTCATCGTGTAATTCCCTCCGCGCCACCAGATAAGCTGGCAAGACACTGGATACCCAACTCAAGGCTAGGGCAATAAGACTATAAGACCAATAGAAATACTCGTGACTTTTTCCAACAACCATCCCAGCTGTTATAACATCTGAAATCACCCCTGCAAGAAGATAATGTCCAAGAAGTGTTCCTATAAGGGTTCCCACAGTTCCTGCAAGAAAACCATAGAGGACAAACTTGGCAACAATATCTCGGTTGCGGTAACCCAAGGCCTTGAAAATGCCTGCATTGGTGCGTTCTTCATCTACAAAGCGAGTCATCGTTGTAAAGGTCACCATTGCAGCGACCATATATAGCACCACGGGGAAAATATTTCCGATAGAACGAATACTTGTTGATAAATTGCTGTACATGCGGTAGCCTTGACCACCTGGCATGGTTTGGCGATTGTATACGTGGTATTTCGGCTCTGCCAGTTCATCAAGGTCTTTCTGACGCTGTTCAAGCTTCTCTTTTTCCTTGGTTAGATCACTCTCTGTCTGAGCCAGTTTTTCTTTTTTAGTCGCCAGTTCTTCCTTAGCTTTTGTCAGATGTCCCTCGATTTGACTCTTTTGCGGTTCTGGTAAAGCGGTCGCTTGTTCTTCTTGCGTTTTCAAGCGACTTTCAGTCTGCTCTAACTGACTCTTACCATTTTCAAGGTTGCTTTCAGCAGTTTGGAGCTGTTCTTTCCCATCTTTCAGGCTCTTTTGCCCATTTGTTTTAATACTTGCCAATCTTTTTTGACCATTATCAGCAAGTAAGTCTTGCAACTCTTCCTGATGTTGGGTTCGTTTGGTCTTATAGTCTGATGAAAAAGCATCCAGATTTTTTAAATCATCATAGCGCACACGCGCAATACTATAAACATCTGAATCAAACTGGCTGGGCAAAATCACTCCATAGCCAGCCAAGCTTCCATTTCCACTGCTAGCACTCCCTAAGTCTTTTTGAGAAAGCATCTCACCCGACTGAACAAATCCAGTAATTGTAAAAGTTTGGGATTTTAGGACGGACTTCCCTTCTTCTTTCTTAGTAAAGGTAATGGTCTGCCCAATCTGATAGCGGTCTTTCCAGAAGTCGGCTAGGGCAATTTCCTCATCAGCCTCTGGCAGTCGCCCTTCTGTCACTTGGAAGGTTGAAATCCCCTCTGGCTTGGAATAAAGTCGAACCGCTTCTTCACTATTTTCAACGGTTAGGTCTGCCATATAACCAAATTCAACACTTGCTCCTTGAAGGGCCTTTAATTCGTCTTGGTCTTCTTTGTCCAAGCCATAATCAGCTATCACTGCCAGATCTAGGGTATTGGCTTTACGGAGATAATCCCCTGCCGTACGTTCCATATTTGGACTGGCCACTTTGAGACCAATAAGGGCTAAAGAACCCAGCATCATCAAGGTCAGGATAGAAACAAAGCGTCCCTTTGAAGCCGTCACTGACTGAAATAGGTCTTTCCGATACGTTTTTTTCATGCTAATACTCCAATGTATCGATATTCTGCGGATGCTCATTGACCGTCATGCTCTTAACCGTGGCATCGCGCATATGAATCACCCGATCTGCAATAGGGGCTAGCGCGCCATTGTGGGTTACGATAATCACCGTTGCTCCTTTTTGACGAGACATGTCTTGGAGAATCTTCAAGACTTGCTTCCCCGTCTGGTAATCCAAGGCACCCGTCGGTTCATCACAAAGGAGGATTTTAGGATTTTTGGCTACAGCACGTGCAATGGAGACTCGCTGTTGCTCCCCTCCAGAAAGCTGGGCTGGAAAGTTATTCAGGCGATGAGCCAGACCTACATCTTTGAGCACTTGCTCTGGATCCAAGGCATCTGTCACGATTTCTGAAGCCAGTTCCACATTTTCCTTGGCTGTCAGATTGGAGACCAGATTGTAAAATTGAAAAACAAAGCCTACATCTTCACGACGATAGTTTGTTCGTTGGTGCGAACTATAGTTGGCAATATTGGCACCATCAATCCAAATCTCTCCCTCATCATTGGTATCCATACCTCCTAGGAGATTGAGAACCGTTGATTTTCCAGCACCAGAAGCACCAAGGATAATGACCAGCTCCCCCTTTTCAATTTCAAAATTCACATCACGATTAGCCACAATCTCCGTATCCCCAACCTGATAACGCTTGTAGCTGTGTTTCATTTCAATATAAGCCATATCGTTTATCTCCTTTTCAAAGCTCGTTTTCTTAAATCAACAAGATGTTGATTCTAAATCACAAATATTATATAATGGGCTAAGTCAAAAAGCAATAATCAAAAATCAACAAAGTGTTGATTTAAGAAGAAGGAAGATAAAATGGTTCAGAAACGAAAAACTACTACTAAGGAAGATATCAAAGAAGCTTTGATTCAGCTGCTATCAGAGGATAAATTTGAAAATATATCAATTAGTAAGCTCTGTAAACGGGCAGGAATTAATAGGGGAACTTTCTATCTACACTATGAAAACAAATATCAAATGATTGACAGTTTTAAAAGTGAAATTATTTCCCAGCTCTACATTTTTTTAGAAAAAGAAAGAGAATCGCCTAGAAAGTTTATGTTAGCCAACTTCTATATATTACGTTCGAACGAACGCCTTATTAACGCCTTGTCCCAAAGTCATTACATAGACTTTCGTGGTGCAATTCGTGAATTTCTAAGTAGCATTATTCTAACTGAAAATCAAAAAGAAAAGACTCGTCATTTCTTATCTGAAAACTTCCAAATTCCTCACAAATACGCTTTGGAAATCTTCTTATCAAGTATTGAAGGAATTATTTCTCTTTGGATTGCTGGGGGAGCTCAAGAAGAACCGGAAGAAATCACGGATATAATCTTATCAACCTATAACTACGAACACTGGAGCTACGAATCAAAAGAAGATTAATTCATACAACTTACTATTTCATAAGCTATATCCTCTCATTTTATACTTTTTCAATTAGCTAAATTGCCTTTTTTTAAACTTAGATACAAAAAAACCTAGGAATTCCTAGGCTTTCTGTTTATAGATTATTTTCCAAGGTAGTATTCAGAAACTACGTTCAATTTTTCGTCAAATTCGAATACCAATGGTGGGAAGTTAGGGATTTCCACGTCCATGATTTCGTCATCTGACAAGCGTTTGATGTGTTTTACAAGGGCACGGATTGAGTTACCGTGAGCTCCTACAAATACGTTTTTACCATCTTTAAGTGCTGGAGCGATTTTGTCTTCCCAGAATGGAAGGGCACGTTCCAAAGTCACTTTCAAGTTTTCAGCATCTGGGATAACTGAGTCGTCAAGTGAAGCGTAACGACGGTCAGTGTGTGCTGAATGCTCATCATCACGGTCCATGTTTGGAGGCAATACATCGTATGAACGACGCCAGATGTGAACTTGCTCATCACCAAATTGTTCAGCAGCTTCAGCTTTGTTTTTACCAGTCAAACCACCGTAGTGACGTTCGTTCAAGCGCCATGATTTTTCAACTGGAACCCACAATTGGTCAGAAGCTTCAAGAGCCAAGTTTGTTGTTTTGATCGCACGTTTCAATACTGAAGTGTAAGCTTGGTCAAATTCGATACCAGCTTCTTTGATCAATTTACCAGCGTCAATCGCTTGTTGTGTACCTTTTTCAGACAAATCAACATCAGCCCAACCAGTGAAAAGGTTAGCTTTGTTCCATTCAGACTCACCGTGGCGAGCAAAAACCAATTTTACCATTAGATGGATTCTCCTTTTATTTTTCGAGGTTTCCCTCGTTTATCTATTCTATTTTACACAATTTTTCACAAAAAAGCTAGTTAAAATCAACTAAAAAGAGAGAACAGTGTCCTCTCATCTAGTTATTATTAATTCGCGATATTCAATCAAGAAACGATTGCAATTATTTGTTATTTAAAGCATCAATTATACGATCAGTATTCTTAGTTACATTAGTATCATTGCAACGATTATGAATTAGACCTTCAATTGTTTCTTTGCAATTTTCAAGATTAGCTTTTTCAAATACTACCACACTGACAACATGTGTTCCACCAGAAGTAAGATGCAAAACTAGTAGAGTTTGAAAAGCACTTAGCACTGTTAATACACCATAAACCGCTAATATCAATCCTCCGATAAATGAATTTTGCATCATTGAAAGGCCAATAAGAGCGAAAATGATACCCCAAGCAAATGATTTGAAATCAAGATGAAATGAACTATCTACACTTGCAACAGGATCAACAGGAATTGTTTTATTTTGAGAATCCAGTGGAATAACTTTTAAAATAGTATTAGGGTTAGAAGTTTTTATAAAGACTCCCTCTAAAGTAATGGAAGCTTTTAAATAGAATGTTAAATACGATGTAATGAAAGATTATTTCATAATATTCTCTTTTTATTTTTTCAAGTTGTATTACATCATGTTTTCTTATAAAAAAAAGCATTTTGCTAACATATTCTTTCGCCAGATCATTCTTTAAATAAAAAACAACCCTCAAACGGGTTGTTTCACTAGACTATCAGACAAGGCCACGGACTTCTTTTAAAAATTTAGAAAAAGTAACAGCACCTTTAATGATTAGAAATCCTCCTATCCACTCGGTCGCTGAAAGAAAGCCCAGCACGCCACCAAGGATAAATAAAATAGATGGTAGCATTCGAAGTTGTTGATCTTCTTCGAAATAGATTAACATAAAGGTACCTAATGCAATCATCAAAATCTTAAAAAATGTCAGGAGCAGGGAAAAGGCAACCGTGACGACCAACATCTTTGAAGGATCTTTATAGATGAGAGCCCCAGTATAGGATAGCAAAAATCGTAGGACAGGTCCCAAAAGTAAGGATATGCCTGCCACCATGCCCAGTCTCCAATTGAGTCGAACCAATCTATCTCTCTCCATAAAAACCTCCTTCTATCGTAGCTATCATTCTACCATATTTGCTCCAGAAACAAAAGACCTTCTCCGTCACAAACAAATCGCCTACCAGCTTTCAGACATCCGAACATAAAAAGAGAAGATCTGTCGATCCTCCCTTTTCATTTTCCAACCCTTATTTCTTAAAAATAGAGGTTCTGAAGTCGTTTGTTTGGTCAAGATAGGCCTTAAAGATTGCTCTCTTCAACTTATGAACGGCACTATCATACTCTGGATTATAGTTGCTCCAACGAGGACTTACAGCATCCTTGAGAACAGCTTGATCCATGAGGGCCTGCAATTCAGTCACACTATTGATGGTCTTTGTCGCATAGCTTGGCCATGGTTTTGTCGGATCTTTAAAGGTCACTTGCTTCAAGTTCCCAAACTGCTTCACACGTTCATTGTACATAGCTTTCTTAAAATCTGCCCAAGATGAATACTTGCCTTCAAATACCTTGTCCAGTACAAGATCATCTGTCACCAATCCGCGTTCTTTACCATAGAGATTGATGGTTTTGCCTTTTTGTTTGGCAGCTTCTTCGTATTGGTTGGAAATATAAGGTACCATTCCATCCTTAAAGCCTTTGGCAGCCAGAAGTTCGTAAGCAATCCGACGTCCCATAAGGTCACCCGGTGTTCCTTTCTCACTGCTGAGAGCTGAAAAGATTGGGGCAAAGAGTTTAATGGTATAGTAGCCATTTCGCTCGTATTCACCAGACTGGTACTCACGAGCTGACAAGATATTATGGTCAATCAAACTATCAAAACTATTCAGGTTTTGGGCCTCTGCTTCTGTCAATTCTTTGACTACGTTAGTGGCATAAACCTCATTTCCATCTGATGGATCTTTCACATACTTGTTCTCAATCTTTCTGAGAGCCGCCATTTTCTGGTAAACACTTAGTTTATTAACGATTGATTGTCCTTCGAGGTATTCCAGCATGTAGATAAGGTCAAACATGTTGTGGACATAGTTCTGAAGATCTGCTGCCTTTTGGAATCTCTCTGTCGGATCCAAGACTTGCAGACGGGAGCCCTCTGTACTATCTGATTTTGAGTGTTTCAAGATGGAGTTGATGGTAATGGTTGCATCACTTGGTTGGTCAGGGGCTTGCAATAAGCCTTTTGCGAAGAACTCTGGTCCCAAGCCACTTCTTCGACCATAGCCGCCAAGGTAGATATCCTGATCCGAATCATGGGTCATTTCATGGGTATAAGTAATGGCTCCATCCTTGTCCAGCATACGGTAAGACATATAGTAGACGCCATTCCCTGTTGCGTAGGCTCCATGCTGATTGTGTACTACCTTATTGCCAACTGGTCCAAAGAAGTTCTTCATAGCTGGATTGGAGCTATCAAACTTAGCCTCCACTGTAGCTTTTCCAGAGGTTGTGTCATCACCAAACTTATAAGCATCATAAAGCAAGATGGTACGATAGAGTTTTTCACGTGATTGTTCATCTAAAATACGATACCAATAATCGTAGTGATCTCGCTGACGTTTGGCTGTTTCACGCGCATTTTCTTCAACAAACTTATTGAGTTCATCTCCAGCCTTATAGTCACTATTGCGATAGCGATCATAGGCTCCAAATCCTAGACTAGACAAGGTTGAGATGACAAAGACTGATTTCTCTGGCAAGGTTAGGAGCGGCAAGACCATATTGCGGTATTTCCAAGTGGCACTCGTGATGCGGTCATAGACACCGATAGAATACTTAGTCCCAACTTGTTCTTGCTTCGTTTTCACCTCTTCGATAGTGGATTTTTCTTCGACAATGTAAGCCTTGGTCTCTGATTTAAACCAGTCATTGTTGCTTTTCTCTGGTAGAAAGACTTTTCGGTAATTTTCTAGCGTGCTAAACAAATCTGTCGTTCCATGCTGGTTGGCAAGACTGATACCATAAGTATCGACATTATTCTTAGCAAGAAGATTATTAAAGCCAGATTTACCTAACTCAATCAGAGTGTCCAGTGGTGAAGCATTTCCCTTACCAAAGAAGTCCAGGTGGTACAGAACCAGGTCTTTGACGTTTACCTGACCATAGCTGAAGTTGTACCAACGCTCCAGATAGGTCAAACCAAGTAGCAAGGCTTCTTTGTTGCGCTTGATTTTATCTACAAGATAGCCTTCAGTGACTGGGTTGACACTAGCCAGTCCAGCATCTGCTGACAAGAGTTTCTTCAAACTGTCTTCCAGTTGTTCCTTGGTTTTGGCGAACTGGTCTTCTAGATAGAGCTCAGTCTGCTTAACGTTTGGAGAAATACCGAGCGTCTTTCTGATGGTTTCTGAATGATAGTCAACCTTTTGTAAGCCTGGTAAGACTTGCTTGATGATAGAGCTTTGGTCATACAAGAATTGGTTTGGCGTATAGAGAAGTCCAGTATTTCCTAGACTATATTCTGCTAATTTGGCAAAATCATTCTGGTACTTGAGATCCAGCTTCTCAGATAAATCATCCTTGTAGTGTAGCAAGAGTTTGTTTGCAGTCTGTTTGTTAGAAACAATGTCTGTGATGACTTGGTTATCCTTCATCATAACTGCTGACAAGAGTTCTTTTTGATATAAAAGACTGTTCTCATTGACCAGATTTCCGTATTTGACGATAGTTGCCTTGTTGTAGAAGGGTAGCAATTTTTCAATGTTCTTATAAACCAAGGCGCGCTTAGCTTGATAATGAGCCACCTTAGAAAAATCACTGTCTTTTTTGCCACTTGTTGAAAGTGGCTCCACTGTTGGTAGAGTGAGAGGATTAATGGCTGCTTTTTTGCTTTCGATTTGGGAAGCATCTAGCATTGTTCCTCTTTCTTCAAAGGATTCCTTGCTGACGACCTCATCCTTGACTAAGGTGACATTGTAGACTCTGTTGGCCTTGCTG
This sequence comes from Streptococcus oralis, assembly GCF_023109195.1. Taxonomy (GTDB): domain Bacteria; phylum Bacillota; class Bacilli; order Lactobacillales; family Streptococcaceae; genus Streptococcus; species Streptococcus oralis_BV. The sequence continues at coordinate 141,984 of NZ_JALDUB010000001.1, read as the reverse complement.
CTGAATGTGTCCTTCACCTTCATTCCGTTATAGTGGTATCCAGTAATGGCATTTCCGTTGGTTACATTGACATCACTTAGAACATTGGTCAAACTTCCAGCATGCTTTACATCACCAGAAGTTCGATCCCACAAATTGCCTGCTACTCCCGCCACTCTACCAAAATGCTTGACATTGTTGATATCACCTTCAGCATAGCTATCTTGGATTTGTGCATCTCGGTCTACTAGGCCTGCAAGTCCACCCACAGTCTGATCTGAAGTATTTGTGTTAGATGAAATGGCTACTGTCGCTTTTGACTTAGTCAGTGAAGCTCTGTTTCCTGTCAAATGACCGACCAGACCACCGATATTGTAGGCAGCAGTCGTTTCATAAGTGTTGATAATTCTTCCCTTGAAACTACTCTCTGTGATGCTTGATTGGTCCGCCTTAGCCAGCAAACCACCGATACCACGTTCACCTGCTAGAACACCATCGACATGAACTTGCTGAATCTTTGTGTTATTCTGCGCTTCATAGGCCAGTGAACCGATATCATCTTTCCCTGAAATGGAGACATTTTTCAGGCTCAATTTTTCTACTCTAGCGCCACTCAAGGTTTCAAACAGAGGCTTTTTCAAGTTGTAAATAGCATACTGCTTGCCATCTTTTTCACCAATCAACTGACCAGTAAAGGCGCCCTTGATGTAAGATCTTTCATCAGGTCCCAGTTCCACTTCGTTGGCATTCAAACTAGCTGCTAAATGATAGGTTCCAGAGAGATTCTTGTTGATAGCTTTGACCAGGTTGCTAAAGGAAGTAAAGGTTATCGTTTCCTCTGTAGCCTTCTTAGCTAAGTAGAAGGTGAAATTATCGACATATTTATTCTCTAGCTCTTGCTGGAGTTTCTCAGCCTTGGCTGTGATTTTATAAACTGGCTGCCCATTTTTTATTTCTGCCGTTATTGAAGCGACTGGTAAATAGACATCTTTAAATGACGAGGATTTAACCTTGACAAAGTAAGTGTCTGGATTACTTGGGACACCGTCTAAAGAAACGTGTTGTTTGTAAGTACCATTGGTCTGACTATACAACTCCAGATCCGAAACATTTCTTAGCTCAAGCGTCTTCTCTGGATCTTTTTCTTTTGGTTTTTCTGTCGGAGCTTCCGGTTTTACTTGCTCGGTATTGCCAGTATATTCTGGAAGAGGAGCGACTTGTTCCGGTTCCACAATGGCTCCTGCTTGCTCACCTTTATATTCTGGTAAGGAAGATTGAGTCTCAGGTTCCACAATCGCACCTGATTGAGTATCTGTATATTCTGGTTTTTCAGCTATCTCAGGGTCAACAATCGCTCCAGCTTGAGTTCCTGTATATTCTGGTGTCGATGGTACCTTTTCAGGCTCTACGATTGCTCCAGACTGCTCACCTGTATAGACTGGTTTGTCAGTCGTTTCTGGTTCCACCAAAGCCCCAGACTGGACACCCCCAACCTCTGGCTCAACTTTTTCCGGTTCAACGATGGCACCAGCTTGAGTTCCCTGATACTCAGGTAGTGGAGCGACTTGCTCGGGTTCAACAACTGCTCCTGCTTGGGTGCCTGTATATTCTGGTCTTTCAGCTGTTTCTGGGGCTACAACCGCTCCCGCTTGCTCGCCTGTATATTCTGGTAATGGAGCCTGAGTCTCAGTCTCTCCTTTTCTTGCAGACTGAGGTGCTTCACTCGGCACAACTGCCTTCTTAGTCCCTTTTTCTACTATACGTGGCAAGGCTTCTTCTACCTTAGTCGAGAGAACTTCCCTAGAAATTTCTTGGTTTTCAACAGTGAAAATGCGAACAAGCTCAATCTTCTTCCCAGCACGACCTTCCTGTTTGACATGGATGGTTCCCTCTGTTAGTTCTGGATTTTCCTGCACCACTTCTGAAACATCTAGTTTGGTTACAATCTCTTGGTCTTTGTATAAGAGCTCTGGTTTATTCACGCGACCAGCCAAGACTTCGTCTTGAGGATCTACACTAGCAATACCAGACGGCTTTTGATTAGATAAATCTTGAGAAGGGATTGTCTTGTCTGCAGGGCTTGTTGAAGACGGAGCTTTCTGCTCATCTCCTGCCTTTTGTCCACCTTCGTTGGCTTGGAAATGAGGTTGAACTGTATAGTCAAGTTTCTGATCCCTAGCAGCAGTTTCTTGCTGATTAATCTCTTTGTCTTGCTTAATATAGCCTAGATAAGTATAACCTGATAAGGCACGTGGCAAAGGCAGACTATCTCCTTGGGATAATTGGTATTCCTGATTGTACTGGATCAAAAGTTGATTTTCAATAGCCTGAACTGAAGAAGCCAAACCACTGCCCATCCCTGTTATCAAGACAACTTTCAAGAGAGCTTTCTTTTTGCCTTTCTTTTTCGATACGACAAAAATAAGGAAACCAATCGAAGCCAGAACTCCACCTGATAAAACGCTAGTAAGGCTATTCTGCCCACCTGTATTGGGCAACTGACCCAGCTGGGCTTTCTCATCCATACGGTAGACTAGATAATAGGTGCTCTCACTATCTTCCGCAATTTTAGGAATGTCCTTGACAATCAAGTCCTTTTCTTGCCCACTCAGCTCCGTATCCGTCACATATTTGTAGTGAACAGCTGCATTTTCTTGAGCAAATACGGTCCCACTGCTCGCAATGGACACAAAAAATAGGCTTGAAATCGAAGCTGACACAAGTCCAATTGCTAATTTTCGTAAGGAGAAACGATGCTGCTTCTCTCCAAAAAACTTTTTCATTCTAAATCCTCTCAACTTTTACCTTCTATCAAGAAATTAACTAGCATTATATTTTGATATAGATATTTCACATCCATCATTATACTATAAAAATACTTCCTTGTCTCAAATAAATACTTTGAATTTTATGAATGTAAAAGCTTATTTATCCTGTCAAATTTACCCCTGCTTGGTGACAAAAAAAAGAAGGCTAAGCGCCTTCTCTTATTTGAAAATATTCCTAACAAAAAGTCATTATTCTTGAATCTCGAACTTTTTCAAAAGTCCAAAATAGAGGGATCCACCAATGATTGTCAGAATTCCTCCTACCCATCCCAAGAATGGGATCAATCCAACAGAACCACCTACGATAAACAAAACAGACGGTGCAGGCGTCACACGTTCATCGTCCTTGTAATACACAATAGACACAATTCCTAAAACCAAGACAGCAATTTTTACCAATGCCAAAATGATTGAAAAAATCGTCAATATACCAACTGTTGCATCAGAGTCCTCCGTCGCCGCAGCAGCCCCAACAGCTATCATAAACATAACAAGAGGTGCCAACAGTAAGACGATACCTGAAATAAGACCAAAAATCGCATTTACGCGAGCAAGTGCTTTTGTTTTCATCCGAATCTCCTTAAAAAAATTTTACAACTATCATTTTATCATATTTTCATGAAAAACAAAAGAAATTTCAAAACGAGTATACTAGATGGTGAATGATTTCCAATTTCTCTCCAGACATTTAGAGTAAGAATTCTGTCATGTATCAATTTATTTGTAGGTTCATTCGTCTTCTCCACTGAGCAAGTCATTCACCTAAAAAAAGAAGATCACTTGGATCTTCTTTTTCCGTATCTATCTTTGCAAAAAGCTTATCTTTCAAAGATAGACTGTCTGAAGTCGTCTGTAGCACGTAGATAAGCATTGAAAATACGATACTTGAGTTGGGCGACACTGCTCTTAGAGCTGTCTGATAAGGCACGATCAATGTTCTTAGCTGAGGCATCCGCTAGTACTGCTAAGTACATATAATCTTGTAATTCCTCATAAGAAGAAATCGTAATTTGTCGTTTGCTATCTAGTTTTCCTGCTTCAAACTCGATGGTGATCGGGCGAAGGAAGTTTTGAGCCTTGTTGTATCGCTCATTTAGCATGGCTTTCTTCAAATCCTTCCATGATTCATACTGACTACCGTAGAGATTTTTGAAAACCAGATCATCTCCAACTACTCCGACATCTCCTCTGTTCCAGATTGAGTAGGTCTTATGACCTTCTTTAAGGGCTTGGCCAGCGTATTGGCCAGATACATATGGGACGAATCCTTGTTGGTAACCCTTGTCTCCGAGCAATTCGTAGGCTCTACGGCGGAACATAAGTCCCCCAGGTGCACCAGTTGGATTGTCCAGAGCTGCATAGAAGGAAGCAAACATATTGATGACATAGTAGCCATTTCGTCCAAAGCTAGCTCTATCCCAACCATCGCGACGACCAATGATATTATGATCAACCAGAGCATCGACAGATTTTAGTTTGGCTGCTTCTTCGGCAGTTATAGGGACAATTCGATCATCAGCGTGGGCTTGTTTACCATAAGAAGTTTTTTCAAAGTTATAATTTTCAGCCTTACGGTACCATTTCATTTTTTGCTGATCAGTTAGGACACCAGTAACAATATCCCCTTCAACATAATCCAGAAGATTTAGCACATCAAAGACTCCATGCATGTATTCCCGCAGAGCGTCTGCTGAGGAGAATCGGGCAACAGGATCATAGGTGTGGTAACGAGAGGTCGAATCTTTATCTCCTTGATAGAAACTATTGAGAACGAGACCTTTTTCGCTAATATTGGTTACAGACTCTAACATTCCTGTAGCAAAGCTCTCAGGTCCTTCACCCTCACGACGACCATGTCCTTCAAAATAGACAGAACCATCCGAGTTGTGGGTCATTTCATGGGTATACACCATGGTTCCAGAAGCTCCCAGCATCTGGTCATAGACGTAGAAGACTTCATAACCATTGGCAAAAGCCCCTAGTCCATTGTCTCCGTGATACTTCCCAGCAGGGCCAAAGAAATTGTACATAGCAACAGAGGTCTTATCATTACGCGGAGCCCAATATTGCTGGCCTTTATCATTATAAAGAAAGAAACCGTCTGTAACGATCACCCGTCTGAATAGAGTGTCTTTCCTGTTTCGACTTAAAATGTTGTACCACATGTCATAGTGGTTTCGTTGCCATTCAGCTGATTGATCCACAAGTTTTTCAACGTGTCGATGGAGTTCCTCACCTGAGAGAACTCTGCCACCTTCTTTCCTGTAGCCTCCAAAGCTACCAAAGGCAATAGTTGACATATTGCTGATGATATAGACATCTCTTTCAGGTAAGGTCAGAAGCTGGAGGACCATTTGTTTGAAGCCCCAATCTCCCTGAGTCAGTCTGTCGTAGACCTTGATTGTATACTTACTCTTACGATCCGCATTGTCCTGCTTAGCCTGAATTTCTAGCAGACTTGAACGAGCTTCTACGATATAAGCCTTAGTATTTTCCTTGAACCACTCACTGTTGGTTTTATTTGGCAAGAAGAGTTCACGCAGACTTTCTAAGTAAGCAAAGAGGTCTCCTTTGCCTTTTTCCTTGGCTAGAGATTGTCGGTAGGCATTGAAGTTATTTTGTGCTCGAAGATTGCCCATTCCAGAGTTACCGAGAGCAATGATGGTATCGAGTGTCGAAGCTGCTTGATTGCCGAAGAAATCAAACTTATAGGCATTAAGGTCCTTGGTGTTGAAAGTTCCATAGTTGACATTGTACCAACGATTGAGATAGGTCAGACCAAGCATGAAGGCCTCTTTGTTCTTCAGAATCTTTTGGCTAATCGCATCCGCTACAGCAGGGCCAAGGGTGTTGATCGACTTATCAACTGAAAGCACCTTAAGGAGTTCCTGACCTAGTTCGGCTTTGGTTTGTTCAAAGGCTTTTTCTAGATAAAGATCATCTAAGGAAGCTGTTTCACCAATTCCAAGGACCTTTCGAACTGCAGCTGAGTCATAGGTCACAGCTTTGAGTTCTTCCAAGACACTCGCTTTAATGGACTGGTAGTCAGATAGGAAGGCTTCTGGCGTATAGAGCAAATTCTTATCAGCGATGCTATATTCTGCAATCTGGCCATTGGCAAAATCACCCTTGTAGGTCAGATCAAGATAAGCGATCGTCTTATCTGCATAATGCAGCATCAGTCTATTGATTTCACCCTTATGGCTGTTGACATCTGTTATCAGTGTCTCATCTTTCATCGGAACCACATCTAGCAGGGCTACTTTGTTGAGTTTATCATCTTCAGCTAATTGGTTGGCTGTATGAACGATGAAGTCTTTGTTGTAGAATGGTAATAGTTTTTCTACATTTTCGTAGGCTTGCTTTCTGGACTCCTGAGCTCCCCTCACTCGACTATAGTCTGTTTGATGCTGGTAAGCTTGCTGCAATGGCTCTTGGTCCGTCAAGTTCGAAATGATTCTAAAGGACTGACGTTTGGCTTGCGCATCGGCCTCTGAAATAGAACGGACAAAACGCTCATCTTTTCGATTTGCTGTAGTTCCTTCAAGAACATAAGAGTCCCGAACAGAAGCCTCAGGATAGGGATCTCCTGTCATCGCATGACCATTTTGAACCTTGACACTGGTCAAGACATTTCGGACCTGTCCATTGTTCCAAGTAGATCCGATCGCTCCACCGACTTGGCCAGAATGACCTCCATTTTGGATAGAACCAGACACATAAGAAGTTTCTAATCTAGCTCCATTTTGCAAACGACCGATCAATCCTCCAACACGCTGGTCTCCGTTTCTACCCGTTACTTGGATAGATACATCCGCCTGACTCTTCTGCGCCAGTGATTGGTTGCCGTGGAAATTACCGACCAGGCCACCAATATTGTACTCCTGCCCCCCATCTTGGGTGCTGGTGATGGACCCTTTAAAGGCAACATTGGTTAGTTTTGTGTTTTGGGCAACACCTACGAGTCCACCGATATGCTTGTTCCCAGATAGACTACCACTTACAGAAACATCCGTAATCGTTGCGTTCTGAGCGTTGCTAGCCAAGGCCCCTATAGAATCCTTGCCTGTCACTGCAGCCGATTTCAAGGTCAGTTGCTGGATGGTGGCATTTCTCAAGGTTGCGAAGAGTGGTTTTGCCAAGTTGTAGATGGTATAATCTTTGCCATCCACTCGGCTAGTTAGGCTACCTGAAAATTCTTCTGGTACATAGCTTGTCGCAGACTGTTCCAACTGGAGTTCATCTGCTGAAACATCCGCTCCTAATGTGAAGTTTCCAGTCGGGTTTGACTTCATGGCCTCTACGAGCGCTTTGAAGGACGTATAGACACCTTCTTGACTAAGAGGCGTTTTCGGCAGTTCAAAAGAGTAATCTGGACGATAATGATCCCCTTCTCCCTCGACGAGCTGATTAGCTGATACCGTTACGGAATAGGCATTGCCCTTATCTGTAATCTTAGAAACTGGTAAGAGCATATCCTTGAACTTGTCTGACTGAATGCGGACATAGTAGTTGTCCAAATCAGACGGCACTTCCGACAGGGATAGGTAACGTCGGTAGTGACTACCATCTTTACCGTACAGTTCGATGCGGTCAATGTCTTTGATTTCAACCTTCTTATAATCTAGCTGAACTGGACGTTGATCCTCTATACTAGTTTGTTCCCCTTGACCTAGGTCATATTTCATGACGGTTTTGAGGGTATAAGGAGTATAGTAGTCCAAGTCATCAAATGTCAATTTTTGAGCGAGGTCCACAAGATCGACTTCCTTGATTAACGTTTCACCCTTGTATAGCTGCGCTTTGGCTGATTGATAGCTAGCTGTAGCATCCGTCAAGTGATAGCTAAGAGAAACTTGGCGTTTGTCTTCTTCCTTCTCGACACGGACTAGAGAGAGGGTTGGTTTTCTCTTGACACCATCCAGAGCTTGACGAGCTGCCTCGAGATCCGTCCGAACTTGATCGACCAAGGCTTGATTGGCGAAAGGATTGTCCAAAACGAGCTTGGCCTGATCTAGAGCACGGCGATAGCGGAGTTTGGCTTCTTCATCAGCATACTGGTAAGCAACTGTAGACTGAGTCACATCCTTCATGTCAAATTCAACTCCAAGAGTTTTCTTATCAACAGGTTGGCCGTCTAGATTATTCTTAGCAGTTTCAAGGGCTTTTTTCAAAGAATCAACCTGTTCTTGACTGGCATGAGATGTCTCAAAGAGAGCTTGGGCATTTGCGACTGCCTGTTTATAAGACTCTTGATCTGCAGTGGTATCATTGAAATACTGATGCGTTTTCTGAATGCTATCGGCCTCTTCCACTAATTGGTGCAAGGGTTCGAGGTCGAGAGTTCCTTTTTCTGGTTCCACAGGAGCGTGATCCGCATTTGTAGAAATTGGTTTTGTACCGACTTTGATAATTTGAGGAACTGCTTCTTTTGTGATAGTGTTAGAGATTTCCTCTGTATTTTCGACTTTTCCATCTACTAAATACTGACGAGTCACAATCGTACGGACGCCCTCTTGACCAGCTTGGCTAACTTCCCTTTGCCCCAAAGGCAGGTCTGCACTTTCCACTTCCTTAGTTGGGTAGGGTTCTGCTACCGTCGTAGTAACATCCTTTTCCTCAACGTTTAAGTTTGGAACTTCATTTACAGGAGCGTCTGTTGGTTTCTCGCTAACAGGAGCTATTCCAACCGTTACGATCTCTGATACCGCTTGAGTCGTCACTTCGTTGGAGATTTCCTGGCTTCTCTCTACTTTTCCATCTACTAAATACTGACGAGTCACAATCGTACGGACGCCATCTTGACCAGCTTGAGTTATCTTGGTTTGGCCAACTGGCAAACTATCACTCTCTACTCGTTCTCGAGTGTAGGGTTCAGCCACTGTCGTGGTAACATCCTTTTCCTCAACGTTTAAGCTTGGAACTTCATTTATTGGAGCGTCTGTTGGTTTCTCGCTAACAGGGCCTGTTCCAACTGTTACGATTTCTGATACTGCTGGGGTTGTCACTTCGTTAGAGAGTTCCTGGCTTCTCTCTACTTTTCCATCTACCATGTACTGACGGGTGACGATTGTACGCACACCATCTTGACCAGCTTGGGTTATCTTGGTCTGGCCAACTGGCAAGCTATCACTCTCTACTCGTTCTCGAGTATAGGGTTCTGCTACCGTCGTGGTAACATCTTTTTCTTCAACGTTTAAGCTTGGAACTTCATTTATTGGAGCGTCTGTTGGTTTCTCGCTAACGGACTCCCCTGGGCTTGGTTTTGTAGGAGAAGGGATCTTGCTTCCGACTTTTCTAATCTCAGAAGTCGGCTCAGTCGTTACCTGATTGGAAACCTCCTCTGTATGGATCACCTGACCATTTAAAAAGTAGCTGCGGGTCACGATGGTACGACTACCATTTTTCCCTGCCTGAATCACCTCAGTTTGACCTTGCGGCAAATCATCCGCCTCTACTTCCACCACTTGGAAAGGAATAATCTCTGTACGACTGGTATCTTTACTATCAACCTTTAACTCTGGTTGTTCAAATACAGGAGCATCACTTGGTTTCTGAGAACGATACTCTTCCTGCGCTTGGCTTCCGTTCGAAGTTTGGACTGGAGTATCAATAGGAGCCGAATGATTCAACTCTTTCTTGCCATCAACTGGAGAGTTTACTTCTTTTTGAGATTTCAAATACCCTACATATTGGTAGCCTTCAATCGTAAGTGGGGATTGCAATGTTTCCCCGACCTGTACAGTCAATTCCTGATTATAGTCTGCCAGCATTTGATTTGTCAAAGCCAAGGAAGTTGGCGCAATCAGCTGACTTCCTAGACTGGTCAAAAGCATGAATGAAGCAAGTTTCTTGCGATCATCTCTGCCCAGTTTAATCGCTACGACCAGTAGCACAATGCCTGCCCCTGCTGCAATTGAGCTAATGAGTTGGCTGTGACCAGTTGCAGGCAGCTGTCTCGTCGGACGATAAATCAAATAGTAAGTATCATCTGTTTCCTCAGCAAACTGTGGCAATTCTTTGACTACCAATTGCTTTTCTTGGTCCGTGAGCTCACTTTCTGTCACATACTTATAGTGAATCTGTTTTGTGACGGATGGCGTCTGTTCACTGGCTGCTACACTTGCAAGAGAACCTCCTCCACTAAAAAGGTAGAAAACCCCTACCAAAGCAGAAACTAAACCAACCGAAACTTTTCTCAATGAAAAACGTTGGTGCTTTTCTCCTAAATAACTTCTTTTCATTTCTAATCTTTCCTTCATCATGATTTGAATCCCCTCTATTCTACCGAAATTTACTAGATTATTCAATTTATTTGCTATAAATAATAGCCACAAAAAACTGCTAATCTTTTCAGTTCATTTACGCTGTCAAAATCCTTATCTTATCAGGTCTTGAATGCACAAACAAGATCATGGAGAAACCACAGAAAAATTCCTAGGTAGCCTTAAACCTAGGAATTTTCAAATTTTAATCAAACAGAATCGTTTCCTTATTTCTTGAAAATAGACTGTCTGAAGTCGTCTGTCTCACGAAGATAAGCGTTGTAAATTTTCTTCTTGAGCAGGTTGACCCAGCTAGCTTCGACACGGCTAGTAGCATTGGTAATGTTGCGTACATCCTCTGCTACTGCTGCATCCATCAATTGCTGCATCTCTGCATAAGAGCGAATGGTTACTTTCTTGGTACTGTTTGGATTTTTAAGCTCGTACTCAATGGTGATTGGCTTCAGCTTGGTCAGCTGATCAATTCGCTCCTTGTACATGGCCTTCTTGAAGGCTGCCCAAGAGGTGTATTCACCTTTAAATACATTTTCCAAGACTTTCTGGTCAGTCACGAGACCAACATCTCTTCCAGACCATCCGTCCCACGTTTTCTTCCCTTCATCAAAGGCTTCCTGAGAGTACTGACCAGAAACATAAGGGACAAATCCTTCATGGTAGCCTTTGGCTGCCAGTAATTCATAGGCTGTGCGACGGAACATAACGTCACCTGGCGCTCCATTTGGATTGCTCAAGGCTGAGTAAATTGGTGAGAAGAGGCTGAGACTGAGGTAGCCATTTCGACCATATTTCCCACTTTCCTTATTCTCCCGACGAGTGATCACATCATTTTCAATGAGAGAGTTAAAGGTCTTTAATTGCTTGATTTCTTCAGCAGTGAAGCTTCTCGTCTGGTTACCAGCATGAGTCTCCTTACCATACTTATCTGTAATATAGTAATTCTCCATCTTTCTGAACCACTGAAGTTTCGCATCATCACTCTGCTTCAGCATAGAGGTACCTTCTAGATAATCCAAGGTGTAGATCATGTCAAACATACCATGGACATAGTGTTGAAGGTCTGCTGCATTTTGAACACGTTCCTTGAAATTATAGGTATGCATACGTGTCTTAGAATCCTTGTCCACCTTGAAGAGAGTATTGAGCGTAATAGTTGGTTCATCTGGGCTTGGCGAAGACTGCAAGAGTCCGCGAGCATAGAGTTCCGCACCTAGTCCCTCACGACGACCATATCCTTCAAAGTAAATAGCACCGTCAGAGTTATGGGTCATCTCATGCGTGTAAACTGAGTTACCATAGTCTTCCAACAATTTAGCAGCATCAAAGTGGGTTACACTACCCGTAGCATAGGCATTATAGCCCTTGCTTGGATACCACTTGCCAGCAGGTCCGAAGAACTCCTGCATAGCTAGAGATTTTTTATCATTAGCTGGAGCCCAATATTTTTGACCATTCTTGTCAACCAATGAGAATCCGTCATAAACCAGAACAGAACGGAAGAGCTTGTCCTTGCTTTCTGGACTCAGAATCTTATACCAGAAATCATAGTGGTCGCGCTGGTATTCAGCTGTTTTTCTCACTCTGTCTTCAACATATTCAATTAGTTCTGCGTCTGTTCGCACCCTGTTATTGGCATCCAGGCGGTAGCGATCATAAGCTCCCATGGAGATGGTAGACATATTGGAGATAGCATAGACACCTTTCTCTGTCATGGTCAAGAGTGGCAGGAGCATGCCCTTGTGTTCCCAATTATCTGCAGTAATCTTATCATAAACACCGACAGAGTACTTGCTCTTGCCCTCAGCTGCGTCCTGAAGCTGTCTCGCTTCTGCTACATCGGACTTAGCCTCAACGATGTAGGCTTTTGTATTGGTCTTGAGCCATTCATTATTGGTCTTGTATGGCAGGAAGAGCTGACGGTAGCCTTCAAGGTAATTGAAGAGTCCTCGCTTGCCAGTTGCTTCAGAGAGCGAATTATCATAAGCTGTATAGTTGTTCTTAGCCTTGAGATTCTCAAGTCCTGATTTCCCTAAAGCAATGATTGTATCAAGAACCGAAACGTCATTTTTACCGTAGAAATCCATCTTGTAAGCCGATAGGTCCTTAACATTAAAGTTGTCATAGTTGATATTATACCAACGGTTAAGGTAAGTCAAACCTAATAGGAAAGCTTCTTTATCAGCAAGAATCTTCTTAACAAGATAATCCTTAACTACTTCACCTTCAGTATTGATAGCCTTATCCATAGCTAGCACTTTTCGAAGCTCACCTGATAGCTTACTTTTCACCTGCGTAAATGCAGTGTCTAAGTATAGTTCATCTAAAGAAGTGTCTGCTGCTACTCCGAGAACTGTGCGCATAGCTGGCGAATCAAGAACGACCTTGTTCAGCTCTGGCAACACTTGATTTAGAATGCTAGTATAATCTGATACGAAGGCTTCTGGAGTATAAAGAAGGTCTAATCCCTTCATTCTATACTCAGCAATACCTTGGTTGACGAAATCTCCCTGATAAGATATTTCTAGATAGTCAATGGTATTGTCCATGTAGTGCAGCATCAAACGATTGATTGCTGTTTTATTGCTATGGATATCTGTCACCACTTGATGATCCTTCATCGGAACAACATCCAGTAGGTACTCCTTGTTCAACTTATGTTCTTTCGGAATCTTGTTCGCAAATGAAACAATGGTTTCTTTATTGTAGAAAGGAAGCAGTTTCTCCATATTTGCATAAGAATATCCGCGGTCAAATTGAGCATTGTTTACCTCACCATAGTCGACAAAACGCATATTTAGATTCGTGTCATCTAGGCTAGTTGTTATGTCCATAGCAGTCAGTTTTTCTTCCATTTCTTCTTGAGTAATGGTAGAAGTAACAAACTGATCGTTTTTCAAGGTTTCACTTTTAGCAACTTTATATACTTGCGTAATACGGTCGTTTTTGTAGCCCTGATCCCCAGAAATACTGTAAACATTTGTACCGCTAACATTGCTGATCACATTATCAACCAAACCATTAAAGTAGTTCGAGCCGACCACTCCACCGATTTGACCGTTAGTGGTTGCATTATATAGTTTTCCTGTCACATAAGATTTGGTAATTCGAGCATTGTTTTCTAGACGTCCGACCAAACCACCGATACGTTGTTCATTTGATCGTGCACCACTTATAATCGTTACATCTGCTTTACTTTGGCTAAGAAGAGATTCTCCTCCTTTAAGGCTTGAAACCAAACCACCTACGTTATAGGCTTTGATGTGTTGACTGTTAGATAGGATGGTACCCGTAAAGGAACTATTTGTAATCTTCGTATTGGTTCCATTAACTACTAGACCCGCTACGTTAGAGGCGTTTCCTACTACCGATACTCTCCCCTGAACAGAAACATCTGTGATTCGCGCATTCTCCGCATTACGTGCCAGCGCAGCCGAGTCATAGGTACCCACGATATTCACATCTTTAAAGTCGATATTGGTAATAGAAGATCCGTTCTTGAGGTTTTCAAATAAAGGTTTGGCTAGATTATAAATGGCGTATTGCTTACCATTATGACTACCTGTCAGGCTACCTGTGAAGTTCCCTTTGAGGTAGACATAATCTGCAGGTGCAAGACTAACCTCACTAGCATCCAAATCAGCTCCCAACACATAATTTCCTGCCATATTTCGCTTCATAGCGTCTACCAATCTAGCAAAGCTAGTGTAGACATTTTGCTGGCTTGGGACTGCCTTACTGATGTAGAAGTCGTGCCCAGACTTATAGCCCGTTTCACTTTCTTGGACGAGTTCAGGAAGGGTTACATTAACCTTATAGACTGCCTTGCCATCTTTCTCTGCTTCAGAAATGCTGTGAACTGGTAGGAGAATTTCCTTGGATTCGCTTGATTTGATCTTGACGAAGTAAGTAGACAGATCCGTAGGCATAGAGTTCATCGATACAAAGCGCTTGTATTGGTCGTTTTCTTTATGATAAAACTCAACGGAATCAATATCACGGAAGGCAATCTTCTTGTATTCTAGCTCAAAGTTACGACTGTCTGTTTCAAACTCAGTAAAGCTACCATTATCCAATTCATAAGTCAACTTGGTTTTTAGAGTGTAGCCTGTGTAGTAGTCTAGGTCGCCAATTTTCAAGCTGCCAGCAAAGTTGGTAATTGGAAGAGTGCGAATCAGCTGGTCTCCCTGGTACAATTCTGCAGTCGCTGAACGGAAGGACTGGGTCTGGTCTTCCAATCTATATTGAACCGTCACCGACTTATCATCAGCATTCTCGGTTAGACTTAGAATGGAAACCGTTGGCTTGACTTTAGGCACTCCATTTAGAGCTTCTTTGGATGCTGTCAGGCTAGCAAGAGCTTGGTTGATCTGTACTTGTGTAGCAGTCTGATTGTTCAAAACTCCCTCTGCCTTGGTCAATTCGTCAGTATAAGCTGTCTGCTTTTCTGAATCTGCATTCTTATATTTAACCAAGGTTTTAACCGTTGGATTTAAATCGTACTCAGTCTGAAGAGCTGTTTTAACAACTTCAAGACCACTTAATTGCGCCTTGGCTTGATTGATTTGTTCCACCAGTTGGTTGACTTCTGCTTGGCTGGCTTGGGATTGGCTCAGAATCGCTTGACCTGCCGTCAAAGCAGCATCATAGTTAGCTTGATGACTCTGGCTATCGTTGAAATAACGGGCCTGAGCTTTAATCTGATCCGCTTCTGCCAAGAGATTATGCAGTGAAATTAAATCGAACTCCTCTAAAGCATCTGCTTTCGGAGCTTCATTCGGCACCATATTTGGTTTAGCAGTGCCGACTTTGACAATTTGCGTTACAGGAGCTAGGGTTTCCCCATTAGATAATTCTTGACGGTCGATTTCCTGACCATTGGAACTGTAGACACGGGTCTTAATGGTACGTTCGCCTTGGACTCCTGGAGTTGCGATTTGACGAGCATCTCGAACAAGCTCATCGGTTTCTTCTTCACGAATTGTAAAGTTAATCTTCTCAACGCGAATTTCGTCAGTATATGTCAGTGGATACTCTGGCAGAGCGTCTGCTTTTGGCGCTTCGCTCGGTACCATGGTTGGCTTAGCTGTTCCGACTTTGACAATTTGCGTTACTGGAGCCATGGTTTCTTCATTAGATAACTCTTGACGATCGATTTCCTGACCGTTAGAGCTGTAAACACGAGTCTTAATCGTGCGCTCACCCTCAACACCTGGTGTTGCGATCTGGCGGGCATCTCGAACCAATTCATCCGTTTCTTCTTCACGAATGCTAAAGTTGATTTTTTCTGCGCGCGTTTCATCTGTATATGTCAGTGGATACTCTGGCAGAGCCTCTGCTTTTGGCGCTTCGCTCGGTACCATGGTTGGCTTAGCTGTGCCGACTTTGACAATTTGTGTTACAGGAGCCAAGGTTTCTTCATTCGAAAGTTCTTGACGGTCGATTTCCTGACTGTTAGAACTGTAGACACGAGTCTTAATCGTGCGCTCACCTTGGACTCCCGGAGTTGTGATTTGACGAGCATCTCGAACAAGCTCATCGGTATATTGCTCCTCAATGTTGAAGGCTATTTTCTCTACGCGCGTTTCATCTGTATATGTCAGCGGATACTCTGGCAAAGCATCTGCTTTCGGTGCATCACTTGGTACCATATTGGGTTTAGCAGTTCCGACTTTGACGATCTGTGTTACGGGAGCCATGGTTTCTTCATTAGATAACTCTTGACGATCGATTTCCTGACCGTTAGAGCTGTAAACACGAGTCTTAATCGTACGCTCACCTTGGACTCCTGGAGTTGCAATTTGACGACTTCCCTCTGGAAGCTCATCTGTATATTGCTCGTCAATAGAAAAATCAATCTTTTCTATTCTAACCTCATCATTTGTAGTCAATTCCAACTCAGAATTCTCATGAATAGGAGCTGTATCAGGATTTTTCCCATATTCCGTCAGTTCTGGAATCTCTTGAACTGGAGGCGTATCAGAACTTGTGCCATACTCTGCTAATTCTGGAACTTCGTGAACTGGCGCTGTTTCAGGAGTTGTACCATATTCCGTCAATTCTGGAACTTCGTGAACTGGAGAGGTTTCAGGACTTGTGCCATACTCTGCCAATTCTGGAACTTCATGAACTGGGGCTGTATCAGGAGTTGTGCCATATTCTGTCAATTCTGGAACTTCATGAACTGGGGCTGTATCAGGAGTTGTACCGTATTCCGTCAGTTCTGGAACTTCGTGAACTGGAGATGTATCAGGATTTTTCCCATATTCCGTCAGTTCTGGAATCTCTTGAACTGGAGGCGTATCAGAACTTGTGCCATACT